>JAQGJX010000122.1 GCA_028290405.1 Hyphomicrobiales bacterium | reverse complement strand
GGGGCGGCGGGAGCCTCGGCGCGCGGCGCCGGAGCGCCGTCGGAGCCAAGCGCGCGACGCTTCACCTTCTCGACCACCACCGCCTTCGTGCGGCCATGGGAGAAGCTCTGCCGCACGACACCCTGCTCGACCGGACGCTTCAGCGTCAGGGTCTTCGCGGGGGCGACGGTCAGCGTCTTCTCGCCAGTGTTCTTCGTATCGTTCATTCGTTCAGCTTCCCGGGGCCGTGCCCTTGCTCGTCGAAAAGTCGGATACGGATCCCTGATCCGCATCCACATGGTCCGGAGCGCTCTCCGAACCCTCGTTCTGCCCGTCGTTCCGCCTGCGGTCCGGCGCGCCGTCGGCCTCGCCTGCGTGGGCTTGTACGGAATCTTCCGCAAGACCTTCGGCAGGGCCTTCAGCCATGCCGCCGCTCCTGTAGCGCGCCAGTCGTCGGCACCGCGCCAGGAAGGCGTCGCTCGCAGCTCCTTTTCGGAGCGCAGCATGTATCACATTTGTCCGGCCCAATGCCAAATCCAATTGGCTCGAGGCGAACAATTCCACCCGCGGCGTTTCTTTCGCCGCCTCGCCCCATCGCCGCATCAGCGCGGCGAAGATTTTTCTGGCCCCGTCGGGGCTTCCGTCGCTGGCCTCGACGATCATGGCCGGCATGTTGCGGGCGATGTCGCCCTCGACCTTGAACGCCCCCGAGGCCACCATCCCGGCCTTGTTGGCCATCGCGAGGCTCTGCAGGGCGTCGCGCGCCAGCAGGGCGTCGACCTCCTGAGCCAACGTCGGCGACGCCGCCGCCGGCGCCTTGAAGCCGCGCGCAAACGCCTTGCGCTTCACGGCCTCCGCCACCGCCTGCGCGGTCGCCTGAACCCAGACGCCCCGTCCCGGCAGCTTGCGCCGCAGGTCCGGCGTCACCACGTCCCCGGGCCCCAGGACGAAGCGCAACATCTCCTCGGGCGGGAGCTTCGCGCGGGTGACGATGCAGGTCCGGCGGGAACCCTCCGGCTCGTCGTCGTCGTCCGTCGCTCGCCCGTGTCCGCCGCGCTTCACGGCAGCCTCCCGGTCAGGCCTCCGGGGCCTCGGCGTCCGCCTCCGCGGGCGCCGCAGCCTCGACCCAGCCCGCCTTGACGCGCGCCGCCATGATCATGGCCTCCGCCTCGTCGCGGCTGATCTCGATTCCGTCCAGGAAGCCGGCGTGCTTGGTGGTCTCGCCGTCCTTGCGCTCGCTCCAGCCGACGAGGTCGTCGGTGGCGCAGCCCGCCAGGTCTTCCACGGTCTTCACGTCGTTCTCGCCGAACTTCACCAGCATGACGCTTGTGACGCCGTCGATCTCCCGCAGTTCGTCCGCCACGCCCAGCTCCAGGCGTCGGGCGTCGAGTTCGGCCTCGATGCGCGCCAGGTGCTCGCGGGCGCGGTTCTGGATTTCCTCGGCCGTCTCGGCGTCGAAACCCTCGATGGAGGCGAGTTCGTCCAGCTCCACGAACGCCAGCTCCTCGACGGAGCGGAAGCCTTCGGCGGCCAGCAGCTGCCCGACGACCTCGTCGACGTCCAGCGCCTCCATGAAGGCCTTGGAGCGCTCGGCGAATTCCTTCTGGCGGCGCTCGGATTCCTCGGCCTCGGTGAGGATGTCGATGTCCCAGCCGGTGAGCTGGGAGGCGAGGCGCACGTTCTGGCCGCGACGGCCGATCGCAAGGGATAGCTGGTCATCGGGGACCACGACTTCAATACGCGAGGAGTCCTCGTCGAGCACCACCTTCACGACTTCCGCCGGCTGGAGCGCGTTGACGATGAAGGTCGCGGCGTCGGCCGACCACGGAATGATGTCGATCTTCTCGCCCTGCAGCTCGTTCACCACGGCCTGCACGCGCGAGCCGCGCATGCCCACGCACGCGCCCACCGGATCGATGGAGCTGTCGCGGGAGATGACGGCGATCTTGGCGCGCGAGCCGGGATCGCGCGCGACGGACTTCACCTCGATGATGCCGTCGTAGATCTCCGGCACTTCCTGGGCGAACAGCTTCGCCATGAACTGCGGATGGGTGCGCGACATGAAGATCTGCGGGCCGCGCGCTTCGCGGCGCACGTCGTACACGTAGGCGCGCACGCGGTCGCCGGGGCGGAACGTCTCGCGGGGGATCAGCTCGTCGCGGCGCACGATCGCCTCGCCGCGGCCAAGGTCGATGATGACGTTGCCGTATTCGGCCCGCTTCACCACGCCGTTGACGATCTCGCCGATGCGGTCCTTGAATTCCTGGTACTGGCGGTCGCGCTCGGCGTCGCGCACCTTCTGGACGATGACCTGCTTGGCGGACTGGGCCGGGATGCGGCCGAAGTCGAAGGGCGGCAGGGTCTCGGCGATCCAGTCTCCCACCTGGGCGGCGGGGTTCTTCTTGTGGGCGTCCGCAAGGTTGATCTGCGTCGAGTCGTTCTCGACGAGGTCAACCACCTGGAGCAGGCGCGAGAAGCGGATTTCCCCGGTCTTCGGGTTGATCTCCGCGCGGACCTCCGTCTCCTGGCCGTAGCGGGAGCGGGCGGCTTTCTGCAGCGACTCCTCGATGGCGGCGAGCACGACTTCGCGCGGAATGGACTTCTCGCGCGCGGTCGCGTCGGCGATCTGCAAAAGCTCCAGTCGGTTGGCGCTGACGGCCATGGCTTGATGCTCCTTTGGGAACGTGATGCGACGTTGTTTCGCGTCTTGGCGTTACTTGGCGGGGCGCCGGGCGCCCGGTTGAACCGGTCTGGCCTTCACGGCCTTGGCGATGTTGCGCGACGCGAAGCGGCCGGGGCCGCGCCGGGGCGCGTCGGGATCGTCCGCGGGGGCGGGCGCCGCCTCTTCGCCGTCGGGCTCGCCGGACGCGTCCTCGGGTCCCGCCTTGGCGGCCCGCAGGCTTTCGCGGATCAGCGCTTCGGTGAGCACGAGGCTCGCCTCGTCGAGATCCTCGAGCGGCAGGCGCACGTCGGTCTCCTCGTCGGCGCGCGCGTCGATGCGGCGCAGCCTGAGGGCCTGGTCCTTGCCTTCGCCGTCCACGCCCTCGATCCAGCCGCGGAAGCGCTTGCGGTTGTAATGAAGGTTCAGCATCTGCACCCGGGCCTCATGGCCGATCCCGCGCAGGAAATCGGACACGCGCACCAGCGGGCGGTCGATGCCCGGCGAGGACATTTCCAGCCGGTACATCTGGCCCGGCATGGGGTCCTCCACGTCGAGGACCGGCGAGATGGCCATGCTGGCCTTTTCGCAATCGTCCACCGTCATGGTCCCGTCGGGCTTTTCGGCCATGACCTGCACGACAGCGCCCTGGTTGGACGAGATCTTCACCCGCACCAGGCGATAGCCGAGGTCGCGCAGGGTCGGCCCGCAGACGCGCGCCACCCGGGCCGCCGGCCCCGTCTCGACCACGAGGCGCGGCTCGTCGATGTCCTCGGGAATCTCCCGTGACGCCTGCGTCTGGTCCGCCTGTCGCTGCTGCTGTTCGTTGCCGGCCAAGGCCCTGCTCCGCAACGCGCGGCACGCCGCGCGGGTAACAAAAAAGAGCGGGTTCCGGGAGGAGCCCACTCTCAAAAACGACCATCCGAAGATGATCCATATGAGACTTGATGGCGCTTCATACCCCAAATGGGGCGCCGCCCGCAAGAAGAGAATGGGGGCGGCCCAACCTCCACTTTCCCGGGGCGGCGAAGCCGAACCCGGGATCCAGGGGCAAACGCTGGAGCCCTGCGGCCCCCGGGCCCCGGATCGCTGCGCGTCCGGGAAAGCGCCCCCTATCGCCGCGCGCTTTTCATCGCCTCCACGATGGCCATGGTCTCCACGCTGACCCGCGTCACGCGCATCAGCAGGTCCACCACCTTCTCCTTGTGCTCCTTGAACCGGTAGGTGTTGAATTTTTCGCGGATGGTGGGGTCCTTGGGCGTCTTTTCCTTGTGCTGGTCCAGAATCCAGTCAAGCGCCGTGCGGTTGCCCAGGCGATAATCCCACGCGGCCTTCGGCACGCCGGTAAGCTGCGTTTCGCTGTCGAGCGTGATGGTTCCTGCGGCATGGTCCGATTTCAGGCTCGGCTTTGGCGCGAGCCCGGCGGCGCGGGATTTCTCGTCGGGCGCGTCCACCCGCACCAGCGGCCATGGCTCGACGCCCTCATAGCCGATGTGCAGGGCCATGAGGGCCTCGCCCCAGTCCGCCCAGACCCAGAACTCGGGATAGAAGGGAATGCGCGGAAACTCGCGATTCAGGTTTTTCGCGTATTTTTCGCGATAGCCCGGATCGTGAAGCACGCCATAGCCGTAATGAA
>JAQGJX010000131.1 GCA_028290405.1 Hyphomicrobiales bacterium | reverse complement strand
GCCCGCCGTCACCGGCGCGCCGACGCCCGCCGCCGTCGCCCCCTCAGCCCAGACCCGCGAGCAGGCGCTCGCCGCCGCGCCCCGCGTGAAGCTGGACTCCCCCAATCTCACCGGCTCGATCAACCTGCGCGGCGGCCGCCTCGACGACGTGCGGCTGAAGAACTACCGCGAGACCATCTCGCCCACGAGCCCGACCATTTCCCTGCTCAATCCCGCAGGCGGCCCCGATCCTTACTTCATCGAGAGCGGCTTCGTGGTTCCCGCCGGGACCAACGTGCAGGCGCCCGGCGCCGACACGGTGTGGACCGCCGACCGCGAGACGCTGACGCCCGCGACGCCCGTCACCCTCACCTTCGACAACGGCGCGGGCCTCGTGTTCCGCCGCGTGATCTCGGTGGACGAGCAGTACGTGTTCACCATCCGCAATTCGGTCGAGAACAAGAGCGCCGCCCCCGTCACCGTGCACCCCTATGCGCTGACCTCGCGCGTCGGCAAGCCCGCCACGGCGGGCTACGTGGTGCTGCACGAAGGCTTCGTGGGCGTCGTGGGCGATTCGCGGGTGCAGGAATACACCTACGATTCCATCGAGAAGGAGCCCAAGGCCACGCGCCTCATGAAGGGCGCGGGCGGCTGGGTGGGCCTTACCGACAAGTACTGGGCGACCGCCGTCATCCCCGAGCAGGGCGTGACCTACGAGGGCCGCTTCAACGCCACCGGCACGGCGCCGGCCCGCGTCTACCAGTCCGACCTCCTGGAGGAGGGCCGCACCGTCGCGCCGGGCGCCACCGTCGAGAGCACGCATCTGGTGTTCGCGGGCGCCAAGGAAAGCCAGGTGATCGACGCCTACCAGACGAAGCTCGGGATCAAGAACTTCGAGCTGATGATCGACTGGGGCTGGTTCTATTTCATCACCAAGCCGCTCTTCTGGCTGATCGACTACATCTATCATTTCGTCGGCAATTTCGGCGTCGCCATCCTGGTCGTCACCGTGCTGGTGAAGGCCGCCTTCTTCCCGCTCGCCAACCGCAGCTACGAGTCGATGGCGAAGATGAAGGCCGTGCAGCCTGAACTGAAGGCGCTGCAGGACCGCTACAAGGACGACAAGCAGAAGCTCCAGCAGGAGATGATGGAGCTCTACAAGCGCGAGAAGATCAATCCGGTCGCGGGCTGCCTGCCCGTGATCATCCAGATCCCGGTGTTCTTCGCGCTGTACAAGGTCATCTTCATCACCATCGAGATGCGTCACGCGCCCTTCTTCGGCTGGGTGCAGGACCTCTCCGCTCCCGATCCCACGAACCTCTTCACGCTGTTCGGCCTGATCCCCTGGGATCCGACGCACGTGCCGGTGCTCGGCCAGTTTCTCTGGCTCGGCGTGTGGCCCATCGTCATGGGCTTCACGATGTTCGTGCAGATGAAGATGAACCCGGAGCCGACGGACCCGATCCAGAAGTCCATGTTCGCCTGGATGCCGGTGATCTTCACCTTCATGCTCGGCGCCTTCCCGGCGGGACTCGTCATCTACTGGACGTGGAACAACGCCCTGTCGGTGACACAGCAGTACTTCATCATGAAGCGGCAGGGCGTGAAGATCGAGCTCTGGGACAATCTCTCGGGACTGTTCCGCCGCAAGCCCGCGACCCCGGCGTGAGCCGGGCCGCAGCCAAAAAGGCCAGATGCGTTGAGTGAACCTGAAGAGCCCGCGCGCGACGATTCCTTGCAGATGCGCGAGGCCGGACGGCTGCTGTTCGCGGGCCCGTGCGACTTCTTCTGGGCGGCCGCCAAGATCGACGGGCTGCCGCCCGAGGCGCAGCCCGAGATCGCCTTCGCGGGCCGCTCGAACGTCGGCAAGTCCTCGCTGATGAACGCGCTCACCAACCGCAAGACGCTGGCGCGCACGTCCAACACGCCCGGCCGAACCCAGCAGCTCAATTTCTTCGCGCTGGGCGGCCCCATCGGCGAGGAGCGGCTGCGCCTCGTGGACATGCCGGGATACGGCTATGCGGCCGCCTCCAAGGAGAAGATCAACTCCTGGACGAAGCTGATGAACGGCTACCTGCGCGGTCGCGCCACGCTGGCGCGCGTCTTCGTGCTCGTCGACGGACGCCACGGGGTGAAAGAGGTCGACAAGGAGATGTTCTCCACCCTCGACCGCGCCGCCGTCTCCTACCAGGTCGTGCTGACCAAGCGCGACGAGGTGAAGATGTCCGACGTCGAGACGCGCATCGCCGAGACCCTTGAGGCGCTGAGCAAGCACCCGGCGGCGTTTCCCGAGGTGATCTTCACGTCGTCGGCGACCGGCGAAGGCGTTCCCGAGCTGCGCGCCGCCATCGCGCGCCTTCTCGCGCAGGTCACGGGAGACCGGTAGCGGGCGCAATCCGCGCAACTGCCGGGTTGCGCGATCCACCAAATCTTCAACCTTGAGCTTTAGCGTGAGCCCCGGCCGCCTCCTGCGGCTGGAGCCCGCCGATGCAACTCCAAACCTGCGCGCCCGCGTGCGACCCCGCCGCATCCCGCCCCGCGTCTCTCGCGGCGGCGCCCGCCGCGGCGGGCGTCCGGCCCATGCTGATGGAGCTGGAAAGCATCCGGGGCCTCGCGGCGCTTCTGGTGGTCCTGCACCACCTGCCGGGATGGAACGCGCAGCTCTGGGGGCTCCCCATCGTCCGCAACAGCTACCTGATGGTGGACGTGTTCTTCGTCCTCTCGGGCTTCGTGATGCACAGGGCCTACGGGGGGCGCATCGACAGCCTCGCGGCGCTGGCGCGCTTCCAGGCCCTGCGGTTCGGACGGCTCTATCCGGTCCATGCGGCGTTCCTGCTGGCGTGGGCGTGCGTGGAGCTGGCCAAGCGGTTCGCGGCTGCGCGACTGGGGCTGGAGGGCCCCGGGCCGCTCGCAGGCTCCGGCAACACATGGACGGCGTTCGCCCAGCATGCGTTGTTGCTGCAAGCCATCGGGCCGACAGGCGCCGAGCTGACGTTCAACGCCGCCGCATGGTCGATCAGCACGGAGTTCTACGTCTACCTGGCGTTCGCGGCGCTCGCCCTGACGGCGCGCCGCGCCGCGCCCGCCGCGCATGCGGCGATCCTGTGCGCCAGCGTCGCCCTGCTGGCCACGGGCGCGGGCGCCGATTACGCGCTGCTGCTGCGCTGCATGGCGGGGTTCTTTCTGGGCTGCCTTGTGGCGGCGGGCCTGGAGCGCGCGCCTCTTGCGGCGCCGGGGTGGGGCCTGCCTGCGGCGTTCGCCGCCATGCTGGCCTTCCTGCACTTCAAGGGCGGGACGGCCTATGATCCGCTGATGCTGCCGCTCGCGGCCGCGCTGCTGGTCTGCGCGGTGAGCTGCGGGCCGGGCTGGACGCGCGGGGCGCTCAACGGGCGCGCGCTCGCGTGGCTCGGCTCCATCTCGTACTCGCTCTACATGTCCCACACGCTGGTCGTCTGGGGCGTCACGCAGGCGCTGCGCCTTGGCCTGAGGCGGCCGGAAGCCGCGCTCGAGGGCGTTTTCGCCCCGCAGCTTTCCCTTCCCGAAGCCGCGCTGGCGAACGCGTTCATTCTCGCCCTGGCGCTCGCCTTCGCGGCGATCGTGTTCCATGCGCTCGAAAAGCCCTCCCGGGACATCTCCCGCGCCTTGCTGGCGCAGGGCCGCCACTTGCCCGGCGGGGCGAATACGGACACTCTGCGCGCAACTTGAAAGCGGGAGGGATTCGATGGCGTGGCTCTTGTCGAAACGGGCGTTGCTGGCTGGCTTCATGGCGGGGGCGCTGGCGCCGGCTGCGGGCCTGGCGCAGGACTTTCCGGCCAAACCCATCACGATGATCGTGCCGTTTACGGCCGGGGGCGCAGGCGACATTCTCGCGCGCACGCTCAGCCAGCATCTCGAGCCCAAATGGGGCCGGGGCTTCGTGGTGGAGAACCGCGTGGGAGCCGGCGGCGTGGTGGGCGCGGTGGCGACCGCCAAGGCGCCTGCGGACGGCTATACGCTGATGATTGCGCCAAGCTCCACGATGGCGGTCAACGTCAGCCTCTACAAGAGCCTGCCCTACAATCCCGCGGCCGATTTCATTCCGCTCGCCATTCCCGCCCGCACGCCCTTCGTGCTGGTGGTGAACCCGTCGCTGCCCGTCAAGTCGGTGGCCGAACTCATCGCCTACGCGAAGGCGCAGCCCAATCCGCTGTTCTACGCGACGGCGGGCCCGGGCGTGCCGCATCACCTCTTCGCCGAACTGCTCAAGAGCATGGCGGGTTTCAACATGCAGCCCGTCGCCTACAAGGGCAGCGCGCCCGCGCTCAACGACGTGATCGCCGGCCATGTGCCGCTGATGTTCGTGGACCTTGGCCCCGCCATCGGGCAGATCCAGGGCGGCCAGGTGCGGGCGCTCGGCGTCTCCACCGCCGCGCGGCTCGCCTCTCTGCCGGACGTGCCGCCGATCAACGACACGCTGCCGGGCTTCGACGTCGCCTCATGGCAGATGGTCGCCGCCCCCGCCGGGACGCCGCCCGCCATCGTCGAAAAGCTGCACCGCGATCTGGCCGCCGTCATGAGCGACCCTGCGACCCAGGCGCAGATCGAAAAGGCCGGCATGCTGCCCGTGCCCTCCCCGTCCCTGCCCGAGCTGCAGGCTTTCGTGAAGACGGAGATTGCGCGCTGGACGGACGTTGTGCGCAAGGCGGGCATCGAGGGCACGCAGTAAGCGCGCTCAGTCGCTCCAGCTTGCCGCCAGCATGTCGCGAAAGCGCTGCGCGGCGGGCGAAAGCCGCGAACGCCGGCGCTCCACGATGCCGATGGTGCGCGTCACGATCGGGTCCTTGATGCGCTTGGTGACGATGATGGGATGATCCTCCTGCGGCGTCGCAAGGCGCGGCAGGACGGAGGCGCCCAGCCCCGCCTCCACCAGCCCCAGCGACGTGGACAGATGGTTCACCTCGCACAGCCATTGCAGCTGGATGTCGCTCTTGGAGAGCGCCGCGTCGAGCAGCACGCGATTGCCGCTGGCCCGGCTGACGCCGATGAGCGGCATGCCCGCCAGGTCCGACCACGAGAGATCGTCGGCGGCCGCCAGAGGGTGATCGCGCCGGCACGCCAGCACGAACGGATCGTCCGCCAGCGGCGTGAAGGTGAGGTCGGGGTCCGACGCGCCCATGAGGTTCAGGCCGAACTCCACCTCCCCGCGCGCCACGCTGGCGAGGCATTCGCTGGCCCCTTCGTCCACGATGCGGAAGCGGATTTTCGGATAGATGGCGTTGTACGCCTGCACGACCCGGGGCAGGAAATAGAACGCCGCCGTGGGAATGCACGCGATGGTCACCTGCCCCTGCTGGGCGCGTCCGACGTCGCCAAGGGACAGCAGCGAGGTCTCGAACTCGTCGATCATGCGCCGCACCAGCGGCTCCAACTCGCGGCCGACGGCGGTGAGCGACACGCGCCGGGTCGAGCGCTCGAACAGCGGCGCCCCCAGGGACGCCTCCAGCCCCTGAATGCGCCGCGACAGCGCTGGCTGCGACATTCCAAGGTTGTCGGCGGCCTTGTGGAAGCCGCCCAGATCGATGACCGCCAGAAAGGCGCGCAGGTCCAGGAGTTCGAAATTGATGCGCATGGCGGAATGATACCATGCGCACTAAATTCGCAGACAGCTACCTGACGTTCGCCTGCGCCCATTTCGCAAGTTGCGCGGCGATTTCGAGATTGTTGAGCTCCAGCATCACCATGTGGCCGTTGCCGCGAATGCCCGCGTCGGCAAGTTGCAGGAACTCGGCCGGAACGCCCGCCTGCTGGAGAAACCGGGCGGTGCAATGGTCGTACACGGCGTGATAGGAGGCCTCGCTGGCGACGACCAGCGTGGGGATGGAGGCGAGGTTCGTCAGCTTGCGCGCAGGCTCCGCCTGCAGCGTGCAAGCGACAAGATCTGGTCCGTCGGCTTTGTCCTGTTTCTGCGTCTTCAGGTCGGCGGCGGCTGAAACGGGCGGATCATAGGTCATGGGAATGTCCGTCACTCCCCATGCGCGCGCTTTCGTCGTGCCTGTCACGGCGTTTTCAAACGGAGGCCCGCTGGGCTCCACGGCGATGATGCCCTTGACCAGATTGGGCCGCGCTTCCGCGATGACCCAGCCGAAGAGGCCGGACTGCGAGTGCGTAAGGAGTATGGCGGGGCCGATGCGGTCCAGCAGCGCAGCGCCCGCCGCCTGCATGCGGTCCTGAGTTTCCCCATCGCCGGCGAGCGATTGCACCTGCGTGGCGTAGAATGCGTCGAAGACAGGGTCGCCCATGCGGCCCTTCTTGTCGCCCGCGCCAGGCCATTGCGTATGCTTTTTCGCCTGCGGCCACAGGTTGAAGGCTTCGGGCGCCGTGAACAGCCGCTCCAGTTGCGGAGCCGTGTACATGCGCAACGCTCCGTCAACGTTGGGGTGCCAGGCCGAGCGGCCTCGCGCTGGCTGGTCCACCATGTAGACCCCATAACCCTGCTCCAGAAAATACTCCGCCCAGCCCTTGCGCCCATCCGGGGTCATCATCCAGTTGGTCGCTGTTTGCGCGGCGCCGTGAATGAGCACGAGCGGATAGGGCTGGGTGATCTTGGCGGGGGCGAGATATTCCACGTACATCTGCCCACGCATGATTTCCTTGCCGGGCTCGCCCGTGTAAGCGCCTCCCGCGAAGAAGAACGAGCGCTGCGCGGCGCTTGTCGCAATCCCCTCCGCCGCATGGGCTGCAAGCGCATGGACGAGGGCGAACGCCCCGGCGGCGAGCATGGAAACGGGCTTCAACGCCATATAAAATTCCCCCCCAAATGAGCGTTTCTTCAATGCGGTTATGAAAATGGGCCGGAGACAATCCGGCCCTTGGTTCACCCCACGATCAGTTCAGCGTGATGTTCGCCGCCTTCACGACGTCCGCCCAGCGCTTGGACTCGGTTTCCATCATCTTGCGGAAATCCTCGGGCGTGGAGCCGATGGGGGCCGCGCCCTCGTTGGCGAAGCGGCCCTTGACGACGTCGGTGTTGATCGCCTCGATGGTGGCCTTGCGCAGGCGTTCGATGACGGGCGCGGGCGTGCCCTTGGGGACCACGAAGCCGTACCAGGCTCCGGTCTCGTAGCCGGGCGCGCCGCTTTCGGCGAGCGTGGGCACGTCCGGGTACTTGGCCGAGCGCGTGGCCGTGCTGAGGGCGAGCGCGCGCACGCTGCCGCCTTCCAGCAAGCCTGCGACCGAGGGCATGGTGGTGATCATGAAGTCCGTCTGCCCGCTGACGAGATCGTTCAACGCCGGGCCTGCGCCGCGATAGGGCACGTGCGTGGTCTGTATGCCGCCAAGCTGGCCCAGCAGCACCACGGCCAGATGGCTGGCCGAGCCGTTGCCGGCGCTGCCGTAGCTGAACTTGCCCGGGTTCGCCTTGGCTGTGGACATGAACTCCTTCACGTCCTTGATGGGCGACTTGGCGGGCACCACCAGCGCCAGCGGCGCGGAGGTGATGAGCGTGACGGGGTCGAACGCTTCCAGCGGATCGACCTTCATGTTCTTGAACAGGTGCGGGTTCACCACCATCGGGCCCTGGTTGGCCATCAGCACGGTGTAGCCGTCAGGGGGCGAGGACGCGGCGATCTGCGAGGCGACGTTGCCGCCCGCCGTGCCGTTGTTCTCCACCACCATGGTCTGGCCGAGCCGCTCGCCCACCGCCTGCGCCACGAGGCGCGCGATGGCGTCGGTGCCGCCGCCGGCCGCGTAGGGCACGATCAGCTTCAGGGGCCGGGAGGGAAACTCCTGCGCCGCGAGGGGCGCGGCGCCCAGAAGGGCCGCGCAGGAGATGGATGCGAGAAAGGTCGCCACGGCGGCTCGGATGGACATGCTTCTTCCCTCTCTTTTCGGGTTTGGACGCGGCGAACGGATCACGTGTCGTAAAGCGCCGCGGGAACGAGGAGATTGCCTTCGAAGATGCGACGGGCCGTGCGCACGAAGGCCGCGCGGCTGACGCCCTCGGCATGAGCCGTGAGGGCGATGGGGATGGCGCCGCTGGGATGCTCGACGACCACCGGACCCTCGGCCTGCGCGGCGAGCGCGAAGGCGACCGTGCCCTCAAGGCGCGAGGCGGCGGCGACGCACAGCGCGCCCGTGGCCGAATGGGCGCGGTGGCAGGAGTCCGGCACCAGATAGCGCGAGGTGATCGTGCCGCCCCTGCGGGGCGCGGACAGCAGGCCGATCTTGGGGATCACCCGGCCGGTGACGTCCCCGAGGCCCATGCGGCGCCCGGCCTCCATGCGCATGGCTTCCAGGCGCACGTAGAGGTCGCGGTCGGCGTCGATCTGCGCGGGCGTCTCGTCGCCGTTCAGGCCGACGTCGGAAGCCGCCAGCAGCATCATCGGCATGGCGTAGTCGATCAGCGTCACGCCGACGCCGTGGATCTCCTCGCGGCGCTCGCCGCTGGGAAACAGCGCGCCCGTCTTGCCACCGGCGGCGTCGCCGAAACTGAGGCCGATGGGGGCGGCGGCGCCGGCGACGCCGTCGATCGCCGTGTCGCCGTCATACGCCACCGCGCCGCCGGGCGTCTGGATGACCGCCTCGACGAGGCTCGACGTGTTGCGGTTGAAGATGCGCACGGTGGTCTCGCCGTCCTGCGCGGGGACGAGGCCCATCTCCAGCGCGAACGGCCCCACGGCGGAGAGCATGTTGCCGCAATTGGGGCTTGTGTCGACGAGCGGCTGCTCCACGGAGACCTGGGCGAACAGATAGTCCACGTCCGCGTCCGGCCGCGACGACCGGGACACGATGGCGACCTTGCTGGTGAGCGAATTCGCGCCGCCGATGCCGTCCACCTGGAGCGGATGGGGGGAGCCCATGACGTTCAGCAGGAACGCGTCCCTGGCCGCCTCGCCCGCCGGGAGATCGCTCTCCAGGAAGAACGGGCCCCGGGAGGTGCCGCCGCGCATCAGCACGCAGGGGACGCGGCGAAGGCCGCGGGCGGGGGGACGGGGCGCGTCGCGCATCGCTGTTGATGCAAGATCAGGATCAATGTGGCTCATGCCTATCATTTACCTGATGATCGGCTATGCGGAAAATGCAAAAAATAGCGGATTTGATGCTCGTTCCGGTTCAATAGGCGGCGCGGCGCCTGATCGCCCCAAGTTGTTTTTCCCTGGACGGCTTGGTCTCGGCCTTGAGCCGCCCTGTCGCTTTCCGGTGCGCGACACTATCTTTCGAGGACCGGTCCGACGCACGCCGACAGGCCGCCGACGGTCCGGCGCCGTTCGCTCCGGAAAGGGACACGACATCCATGCGCATCGCGGTCATTGGCGCGGGAATCACCGGGGTGACCACGGCCTACGCGCTGGCGAGGCGCGGCCATGCGGTGAGCGTCTACGAGCGGCGGCGCTATGCGGGCATGCTGACGTCCTACGCCAACGGCGGACAGTTCTCGGTCAGCAACAGCGAGGTGTGGAACACCTGGCCGAACGTCGTGAAAGGCATGAAGTGGATGCTGCGCAAGGACGCGCCGCTGCTCATCCACCCCTCCCCTTCGCTGGCGAAATACAAGTGGATCGCGGAGTTCCTGCTCAACACGATCAACGGAACCTACGAGCGCCACACCATCGAGACGATCCGCCTGGGGCTGCGCTCGCGCGAGCTTTATTTCCAGATCGCCGAAGAGGAAGGGATCGCGTTCGACCTGACCCGGAAGGGCATTCTGCACGTCTACAAGGACGAGTTCTATTTCAAGGCGGCGCTGCGCGCGAACGCGTCCATCTACAAGCAGACCGGCGTCGGCCGCACGGTGCTGGACCCTGCGGGCGTGAAGGCCATCGAGCCGCGCCTTGAGGCCGACGGCGTGATCGGCGGCATCCACACCCCAGAGGACGCCACCGGCGACATCCACAAGTTCTGCGTCGGCCTGGCGGACGTGCTGGCGTCCAAATACGGCGTGTCCTTCCATTACGAGGCGGAGGCCCCGGACCTTGCGGCGCTGACGCGCGAGCACGACGCGGTGGCGATCTGCGCGGGCGTGGAGAGCGCCGCGCTGTCGCGGCAGGCGGGCGATCCGCTCAACATCTATCCCGTGAAGGGCTACAGCATCACCATCGAGGCCGATCCCGACACGATCCCGCAGGTGAGCCTGCTGGACGACGAGGCCAAGATCGTCTCGTGCAAGCTGGGATCGCGTTTTCGCGTCGCCGGCACGGCGGAACTGGCGGGAATCGACTACGACATCCCGCACGCGCGGGTTCAGCCGCTGGTGAACTGGGTGCGGCGCAATTTTCCTTCCATGAGCACGGAGCATGTGGAGCCATGGGCGGGCCTGCGGCCGATGACGCCCAGCATGCTGCCCGTGGTGCGGCGCTCCAGGAACCCCAAGGTGTACTTCAACACCGGCCATGGCCATCTGGGCTGGACGCTGTCGGCGGCGACCGCGGAACTGATCGCGGACGAAATCGAAAGCACGGCCCAGGCCGCGCCTTGAGGCGGACGGCGAAGTCTGGCACGGTCCGTGCGGGACAGGGCCGATGGACGCGGCGAAATCAGGCCGCTTCGCGCTCACAGGGACAGGGGAACGCCATGACACGAGTCCGCACGACGCACCGCCGCAACGCGCTGCATGGGGCCCTTGCGGCGCTGGGTTTTCTGGCCGCTCCCGGCCTTGCGCACGCGCAGGCTCCCGCGGCCGGTCCGCTGACGCTCCTTGTCGGCTTTGCGGCCGGCGGGTCGGCGGATTCCATCGCCCGCATCGTCGGCGCGCGGCTCGGCGAGAAGACCGGGCGCAACGTGGTGGTGGAGAACCGCCCGGGCGCAGGCGCCAACATCGCCGCCAAGGCGGTCATCGCCGCCGCGCCGGACGGCAACACGCTGCTGGTCACCACGGCGGCCCTGCCGATCAACGAGACGCTGTACAGGAACAAGGGCTTCTCGGCCCAGACCCTCATGCCGATCTCCATCGTGGCCACCACGCCGGAAGTGTTCGCGCTCAACAAGAACGACAAGGCGAAGACCATCGCGGAGTTCGTCGCCAACGCCAAGGACCAGGAGGTGCTGTTCGGCACCGCCGGCATCGGCACCGGCTCGCACATCGCGGGCGAGTATTTCTTCAAGTTCGTCTTGAAGGCGAACCCCAAGCACATCCCCTTCCGGGGTGGGCCGGACGCCACGAACGCCCTGCTGGGCGGGCACATCCCCATGGTCATCTCGTCGCTGTCCGGCTTCGCCGCGCAGGTCGCCAGCGGGGACATCCGCGGGCTGGCCATCGCGTCCGACAAGCGCAACGACGTGGTGAAGGACGTGCCGACGTTCGCCGAAGCGGGCTATCCGGGCTTCACGTCGCTGTCGTGGGTGGGCTTCTTCGCGCCGCCCGCCACCCCCAAGGGCCTGGTGGGCGACCTCAACAAGCAGATCGACGCCATCGCCAGCGAGCCCGCCGTACAGGCCAAACTGCGCAGCATCGGCTTCGATCCCATGAGCGGCGACCTGGCCGCCGCCGAGGCCTTCATGACGAAGGAATACGCGCAGTGGAAGAAAATGGTCGAAGCGCTCGAATTGCGCGTCGAATAAGGGGAACGGCATGCCTTTCAGCGCCACAGTCAAGAAGCTCGTCGCCAACGCCTGGGACGAGGGCTACGTGTGCCTTCTCGCCACCGAGGGCCCGGACGGGCCCAACGTGAGCCCCAAGGGCAGCATGATGATCTTCGACGACGATCATCTCGCCTACTGGGAGCGCGCGAAGAAGACGGCGCTCGTGAACCTGCGCGCGAACCCGCGCGTGGTGGTCGTCTACAGCAACATGGCGGCCCAGCGGGATGGACGGCTGGAGTCCGGCGTCCTGCGCTTTCACGGCGAGGCGGAG
The DNA here is from genome assembly GCA_028290405.1 of Hyphomicrobiales bacterium. Classification (GTDB taxonomy): domain Bacteria; phylum Pseudomonadota; class Alphaproteobacteria; order Rhizobiales; family Beijerinckiaceae; genus Terripilifer. Next base: position 20,399 of record JAQGJX010000131.1, on the reverse strand, counting down.
CTGCACGAGGACGGCGCCATCCGGGACGCCATCTTTGCGCGTCTCAACGAGCGCGAAGCCACCCATGACGGCGCGGACGCCGGCATCGGCGTGCTCATCCGCCTCACCAAGGCGGAAGACGTGCGCGGCAAGCCGCTGCGCTGATCCGGCCCTTCACACTCGAGACCGACAAGCGGAGACGATATGCGCGGCATCAGCATGGACCAGTCGCTGGCCATCATCCTGAAGACGTTCGAGCGCGCGGAGGAAATGCAGGCCCACGCGCTCGCCGCCATCGTGCTGGACGCGGGCGGACGCGTGAAGGCGTTCCTGAAGCAGGACGGCGCCTCGCTGATGCGCTTCGAGATCGCGCGCGGAAAGGCGTTCGCGGCGCTGGCGCTGCATCGCTCCTCGCGCATGGTGCTGCAGAAATCGCGCGAGAAGCCGCCCTTCATGGACACGCTGCGCGAGCTTGCCGACGGGCCGATCTTCCTGGAGGCCGGCGGCCAGCTCATCCGTGACGAACACGGCGAGATCATCGGCGCCATCGGCGTGACGGGCGACGTGAACGAGGTGGACGACCTGTGCGCCATCGAGGGCATCCGCCGCGCCGGCCTGATGTGCGACGACGACTTCGACGCGGCGCGCCAGAAGCAGCTCAACATCAAGAATGGCCCCCCCATTCGCGATCCGCGATGATGCCGGCGCTCGTCGTCAGCACGTTCCCCAACGCCAAGGCGCTGCCGCTCTGGGTCGCGCAGCGGCAGGGGTTTTTCGCCCGGCGCGGATTGGACGTCGCGATCGACGAAACGGAAAGCTCAAAGCTGCAACGCGAGCGCCTTGCGGGCGGCGCCATCCACATCGTGCAGGCGGCGGTGGACAACGCGCTGTCGATGATCGCCGCCGGACAGGACGTTCTCATCGTCATGGGCGGCGAGAGCGGCATGAACGACTTCATCGTGCAGCCCCACATCAAGACATTCGAGGACCTGCGCGGACGCACGCTGGCGGTGGATTCGCCCGACACCGCCTATGCGCTGCTGGCGCGCAAGATGCTGGCGCGCGAGGGCCTCGCGTACGGGGTGGATTATGCGTTCCGGGCGGTGGGCAACGGCGCCCGGCGCCTCAAGGCCATGATCGCCGACGTGGACAACGCCGGAGCCGTGCTGAACCCGCCGTTCTCGGCGGAGGCGCAATTGCGCGGCATGCGCAGCCTTGGACGGCTGGTGGATCGCCTCGGCCCCTATCAGGCGGGCGGCGCGTTCGTGCTGGCCGCATGGGCGAGGGCCAACGCGCCTGCGCTGGAGGCCTACATGGCCGCCTACGTGGAGGCGTTGCGCTGGCTGCGCGAGGACGCCCATGGGGCGCAAGCAGAAGACATGCTGGCTGAGCGGCTCGACCTGGCGCGCGACGTCGCGGCCGGCACGCGCGCGCAGTTGCTGCAGCCCGCGTTCGGCTTCGCCATCGACGCGCGGCTGGACCGGGCGGGGTTCGACAACGTGCTGGCCACCCGCGCGGAACCGGAGGGCGCGCACCCACGGCTCGCGGACCCCTCCAGCTTCATTGACGAAAGCTATTACGAGCGGGCCATGGAGGCGTTGCGGGCATGAGCGGGCGTTGCGACATCCCCTTGAAGCTGGAGGATTTCCTCGCGCCCTCGCAGGCCGCGCTGGTGATGTGGGACTTCCAGAAGGGCCTCGCCGGCAAGGCCCTGCATGCGGACCGTGTGATCGCCGCCGCCCAAGCCCTGCTGGCGGCCGCCGAACGCAATGGCGTGCCGGTCATCTGGAGCCGCCATGTTCTGCCGCCGCTCGATCTCATGTGCGGGCCGTTCCAGCTCTTCCTGATGAAGAAGCAGAAGGTGGATCATCCCGGCAAGCTCGCGCCCGCCATGCAGGAAGGCATGGAGGAGACGGAATTCGTCGACGGCCTTCAGCCCGCGCCCCATCACATCGTGCTGCCCAAGAGCCAGCCCTCGCTGTTCGTGGACACGCCCCTCGACCTCCGTCTGAAAACCCTGGGCGTGAAGACCCTTGTGCTGGCCGGGGTGGCCACAGACATCGGGATTGAATTCACCGCCCGGCACGCCGCCGCGCTGGGCTATTATTCGGTCATCGCCGAAGACGCCACCGGCTCCTACACGGCCGAAGCGCAGGCGCGCAGCATCGCGTTCCTGCGCTCATGGACCAGCCCCGTTGCCGACGTCGCGCAGATCAGCCGCGTCTGGGACGGCGCGTGAGCACGGCGCTGCTCTACATGGGCGCGGCGCTGGCGGAGATCGCCGGGTGTTTCGCGTTCTGGGCGTGGCTGCGGCTGGGCAAGCCCGCCTGGTGGGCGGCGCCGGGCGCGCTGTCGCTGATGGCCTTCGCGTACCTGCTCACGCGGGTCGAGGCCGACGCCGCCGGGCGCGCCTTCGCGGCCTACGGGGGCGTCTACATCGCGGCTTCGCTGGCGTGGCTATGGCTGGTGGAAGGGACGGTTCCCGACCGCTGGGATCTGTTGGGAGCGGGCGCGTGCCTTTCGGGCGCCGCCCTCATCCTGCTCGGTCCGCGCGCCGCATAGGCGTATGCTGCAACGACGACGACGCCGCACACGGCGCCATGGAGGGGAGACACGCATGACCAGGACGCGCTTCATCGAGACCCTCATGGCCGCGGGCGCCGCCGCGCTGCTCGCCGCCCCTGTCCACGCGCAAGCGCTGAACGACAACGAGAAGTTCTTCACGGGCATGAACGTGAACTTCCTCGTAGGCTCGGCGCCCGGCGGCGGCTATGGGATCTACGCCTCCGCGCTGTCGCGGCACATCGGCAAGCACCTGCCGGGCAAACCCAACATCGTGGCGCGCAACCTCGACGGCGCGGGCAGCCTGACGGCCGCCAACCTGCTCTACAACAAGCTGCCCAAGGACGGCAGCACGTTCGGCGCGCTGTTCATGGGCGCCATCATGGAGCCGCTGATCGGCGACGCCTCCGCGACGCTGTTCGATCCGCGCAAGTTCATTTACATCGGCAGCGCCAATCGCGAGACCAGCATCTGCGTCGCCTGGCACACGTCGGGCGTCGAGACGTTCGAGGACATGTTCTCGAAGGAGCTGATCGTCGGCACGTCCGGCGTCACGTCGTCCATTCGCCAGTACCCGACCGTGCTGAACAACGTGATGGGCACGAAGTTCAAGATGATCACCGGCTATCCCGGCTCGCGCGAGGCCGCGCTGGCGATGGAGCGCGGCGAGACGAGCGGCATCTGCGGCATCCAGTGGACGAGCTTCATCAGCAATTACCAGCCGTGGCTGGAACAGAAGAAGGTGCGCATCATCGCGCAGATCTCCTCGCCTGACGGCGACCCGCTGCTCAACCGGATGGGCGTGCCGACGATCTTCAACTACGTGAAGACCGAGGCGGACCGGAAAACCCTGGGGGTGATCTTCAACCAGCTCGAATTCGGCCGCCCCTACGTGCTGCCGCCGGGCACGCCGCCGCAGCGCGTGGAAGCCTACCGCAAGGCGTTCGACGAGACCATGAAGGACCCGGAGTTTCTGGCCGAGGCTGAAAAGCTGAAGCTCGGCGTCGACCCGGTCTCGGGGGCCGACGTGCAGAAGCTGGTCGAATCCATCTACGCGACGCCCGAAGCCGAAGTCGCCCGCGCCCGCGCCGCGCTGAAGTAAGCGCTTCACGGGAACCTGGCTGGATCCCGCAAGCGCCCGGCCTCCCCCACCCGTCCCTCCCCTGAGGGGAGGGAGTGGCGCGAGGGCTTCACCGCGGGCGGGCGCAAATTTGATTTCACGCAATGCCATGTGGCCCAAGCAAGCGCCTGATGCCGCAGAAGCTTGCGGGATAGCGTCATGGCTCACCTGATCGCGTGGTTCGAGACCCTCGGAAACGTCGACGTCGCCCGCGTGGGCGGCAAGAACGCCTCCCTGGGGGAGATGGTTCGAACCCTCGCCCGGGAGGGCGTGCGGGTGCCGGACGGCTTCGCCACCACGGCGGACGCCTATCGCGAGCATCTGGCGGCCAACGCGCTGGAGCCCGAGCTGCGGGCGCAGATCGCCGCGTGGAAGGCGGGCGAGATCAGCCTTCAGCAAGCGGGGGGCGCCATGCGGGCGCTGCTGCTGGAAGCGGACTTGCCGCCCGATCTCGCAGCCGCGATCACGCAGGCTTACGGCGAACTGCGCCGACGCGCCGGGGTGGAGGCGCTGGCGGTCGCGGTGCGCAGCAGCGCCACGGCCGAGGACCTGCCGAACGCGAGCTTCGCGGGCCAGCAGGAGACCTTCCTCAACGTCTCGGGCGAGCGGGCGCTGCTGGACGCATGCCGCCGCTGTTACGCCTCGCTCTTCACCGACCGGGCGCTGAGCTATCGCGACGCCATGGGGTTCGACCACATGAGCGTGGCTCTCTCCATCGGCGTGCAGCGCATGGTGCGCTCCGATCTTGCGGGCTCGGGGGTGATGTTCTCCATCGACACGGAGACCGGCTTCCCTCGCGTCGCCGTGATCAGCGCTGCGTGGGGGCTCGGCGAAACCGTCGTGCAGGGCACGGTCGATCCCGACAAGTACCTCGTGTTCAAGCCGTTGCTGGCGGACCCCGGGCTCGCGCCCATCATCGAGAAGAGCCTGGGGGGCAAGGCCCGCAAGCTGGTTTATGCGCGCGGCGGCAGCGCCCGCACGGCCCTGGTGGACACGAGCGCGCGCGAGCGGCGCGCCTATGTGCTGAGCGACGAGGACATCCTGCGGCTGGGCCGCTGGGCGGTGATCGTGGAACGCCATTACGGCCGGCCCATGGACATGGAATGGGCCAAGGACGGGGAAACCGGCGAGCTCTTCATGGTGCAGGCGCGCCCCGAAACGGTTCAATCTGGCAGGCCCGCCGCCGCTTTCAAAACCTACCGGCTCAAGCACAAGGGCCCGCCGCTGGTGACCGGCGCGGCGGTGGGCCAGATGATCGCGACCGGCGAGGCCTGCGTGATCGAGCGGGCGCAGGACATCGCGCGCTTCAGGCCCGGCGGCGTCCTGGTGACCCGGATGACCGACCCCGACTGGGCGCCCATCATGAAGCAGGCGGCGGGCATCGTCACCGACCACGGCGGCGCGACGAGCCATGCGGCCATCGTCAGCCGCGAGCTCGGCGTGCCCGCCGTCGTGGGCACGGGCGACGCCACCCATGTGCTGCGCGACCGCCAGCCGATCACGCTGTCCTGCGCGGAAGGCGACCAGGGGTTCGTGTACGACGGCGTGCTGGCGTTCGAGGAAACGCAGGTGGACCTTGAGGGCCTGCCGGAGACGCGCACGCAGATGATGGTCAACATCGCCAGCCCCGCCATGGCGCTGCAATGGTGGCGCGTGCCCGCCAAGGGCGTAGGGCTGGCGCGCATGGAGTTCATCATCAGCGACATCATCAAGATTCACCCGATGGCGCTGCTGCATCCCGAAAAGATCGAAATCGGCCGCACCCGTCAGCGCATCGAGGAGCTCACCATTGGGCATGACGACAAGATCGCGTATTTCGTCGATACTCTTGCGCAGGGCGTGGCGAAGATCGCCGCGCCGTTCCATCCCCATCCGGTGATCGTGCGCACCAGCGACTTCAAGAGCAACGAATACGCGCATCTCGTCGGCGGCGCCTTCTTCGAGCCGCAGGAGGAGAACCCCATGCTGGGCCTGCGCGGCGCCTCGCGCTACTACCACGACTCCTATCGCGAGGCCTTCGCGCTCGAGTGCGCGGCGCTGCGCAAGGCGCGAGACGTCATCGGGCTCGCGAACATCATCGTCATGATCCCCTTCTGCCGCACGCCCGAGGAGGCCGACCGCGTGCTCGCCGTCATGGCCGAACACGGGCTGGAGCGCGGACGCAGCGGCCTGCAGGTCTACATGATGTGCGAGATCCCCTCGAACGTGATCCTCGCGGAAGAGTTCGCCAAGCGCTTCGACGGATTCTCCATCGGGTCGAACGACCTCACGCAGCTCGTGCTTGGGGTGGACCGCGATTCCGGCGAACTGGCGGCGCTGTTCGACGAGCGCAACGAGGCCGTGAAACGGATGATCCGCGAAGCCATCGCAAAGGCGCACGCGGCCGGGATCAAGATCGGCATCTGCGGACAGGCGCCCAGCAATTATCCCGACTTCGCTGAATTCCTCGTTGAGGAAGGCATCGATTCCATGTCGCTCAATCCCGACAGTTTCGTCGCCACCATAAGGGCCGTCGCGAGCGCGGAGGCGCGTCTGGGCGTCGCCCCCATCCATCGTGACGACGCCCGCCTTATGGCGCCGCGCGCAGCCCGACAGAAGGAGAGACGTCGATGAACCCACAAGCATCCGTGCTCCTGGCGTGGGCGCTTCTCGCCTCGGCCTTCCTCGCCGCGCCCGCGCGGGCGTTCGACATGACGGGCGTCTGGGCGTCCGACGCGAGCCTGTGCGACAAGGTGTTCGCCACGAAGGGCGGCAGGACGAGCTTCCGGAAGAACTCGGACTCGTTCGGCAGCGGCTTCATCATCACCGGCCGGAGGATCACCGGCAAGACGACCTCGTGCAACATCACCTCGACCCGCAACGAAGGCGCGAACGTTCACCTCATCGCCTCGTGCTCGGACGACGTGGCGCTGTCCACCATGCAGTTCAGCGTCAGGGCGCTGGACGACAACAGCATGGCGCGCTTCTTTGCAGGCGTGCCGGAGCTCGAGACGCGCTACTATCGCTGCAAGGCGAAATAGCAGGCTCGGGATGCGGGATCGTGGCTGGCGAATGCGCGCGAAAGCCGAAAATCCGCCGCTAACTGAGGCAGTATAAATAGGCTCGTTTATCTTGGCCGCTTACAGACGGCGTGCGATATCTCCAATGAAACCAGACCTTGGCCGCCGCATTGTAAGTTTTGTAACCGCCCCGGAAGGCCGCGCACGCGAGATCGCCGGAGATCTCGATGTCGCGACGCCGCTTCGACGTCCTTGGGTTGGGGCGCAGCCGACCAGTTCATCGCGGGCTTCCTGTTCGGCATGACCCGCAGGGCCGACCATGCGGCCTGCGTGCGGCTCGGCGCGCTCGCCGCAGCGGAGGTGACCCAGCACTACGGGCCGCGGCCGGAGGGCGACCTGCATGCGCTCGCGCTGGCGCACGGGCTGATCTGAATGACCTTTGAGGACTCCATGAGCGACATGTCGACGACCGAACTCGCCGCGAAGGTGGCCGCCCTCTCCGAAGGCGACCACGGAGCCGCCATCGCGAAGGTGCGCGGCCTGCTGGACAGCGCTCGGTCGAAGACCCGGCAGACGCCCGCCCTGCTGGAGCGGCGGCTGCAATTGGTGCGGCTGTGGCGCGACCTCGCCCGGGCCGACGCCGCGGCCCCGCGCGAGAAAGCGCCTGCGGTCCAGGAAAAGCCGCCGTCGGGAGAACAAGAGGGCGCTCCCGTCGCGGAGGCGGCCGCCGTGCAGGACGAGGCGACGGCGCGCGAGGGCGCCAATGGCGCGCCGGAAGACGACGGCGTCTCGGCGACGCTGGTCGTGCGCCTGCTGGAGGACGAGGACGTGCGCGGCGCGCTGCTGCCGGCCGGCATGGTCATCGAGATTCCGCGCGAACACGCCGAGCGGCTCGTGGAGGCCCGGAAGGCCTTCGTGACCTCGCGCGACGCCCAATAGGCTGGAAACAAGGACGCCCGGAGCGCAAGCCCCGGGCGTTCGTTGCGCCGATGCCGGCCTAGCGGACGAGGTCGCCCAGAATCGCCTTGGCGCGCGCGATGACTTCGGGACGCGCGTTGACGATGGAGAGCGCCACCTGCTGGGACTCCTCGCCGGTGTTGGGGCTGATGTCCATCTTGGCCTTGTCGGCTTCGCCCAGCAGCGCAGGGTCCTTCATGGCCGCGTCGAACGCGCGGCGCAGCGCCTGCACGCGGGGCGCGGGCACGTCGGTTGTGGTGACCAGCGAGCGGGACAGCGCCGTGTCGGACGACAGGAAGGTGAGCACGTCGCGGTCGAGATCGTTCGTGGCGAGCTCCAGCAACAGCGGCACGTCCGGCAGGTCGGCGTGGCGCTTCAGGCCCACCTGCACCAGCGGGATGACCTTCTTGTCGGCCAGCCATTCGGGCTTCGTGCTCTTCCACGACGCCCACGAGTTCGAGCCGCGGCCCTCCACCTCGCCGCGCTCCATGGCGAGGTTGACCTCGTTGCCGCCCGGATAGCCGGTGACGATCTTGAACTTCGTGCCCGCCAGCGCATTCATCAGCGTGGCGTACATCACGCCCGCCGTGCCCATGGGGGCCCCCAGCACCAGCTCGGTCTTGCGCGCGTCGTCGATGGTGCGCACGGGCGACTTGTACCAGGCGTTGGTGACGTTGGGGGTGTCGGTGGTGTTGCCGATCCAGATGAACTTGCGCGTGTCGAACTCGACGCCGCCCACGCCCATGGCCTGCGCGGACATCATGTTCTGCATGATCATGTGCAGCACCGTGCCGTCGCGCGCCGCCAGGTTCGTCATCCAGTTCGCCGCCACGATGCCGCCGCCGCCCGGCATGTTGCGCGGCACGATGGTGGGATTGCCGGGAATGTGCCGGCCCAGATGGCGCGACAGGAGGCGACCGCGGAAATCGTAGTCGTTGCCGGCCGAGGTGCCGATCAGCAGCGTGATCTGCTTGCCCTTGTAGAAGTCGGCGACCTCATCGGCGCGCGCGAGGCCGGCGGACAGGATAATCGGCAGGCAGAGCGCCAGCCTGGTGACGAGGCGTCGGGCGTGGATCATGTTTCCTCCGGGCGGCCTGAGGGCCGCGCTTTGCTGGTCATTGAACGACGACGGGGCTCGCCTGCGCAAGCCCCGCCCTCGTTCCCGTGCTGCCGCAGCTAGAGCTTCAGCAGCTTCTGGGCGTTGCCGCCGAGGAACTTGCGCATGTCGCCTTCGCTGAACTGGAGCGTGTTCACCCATTCCATCGCGGGCTCGTTGGGCACGAAGGGCCAGTCGATGGAGAACATGATGCGCTCCATGCCCAGCTCCATCATGGCGCACACCAGCGCGGGCGTGGAGAAATGCCCGCTTGTGGTGATGTGGAAATGCTCCGTGAACGTCTTGCGGAAGCTCATCGCCTCCTGCCCGGGCCGCGACAGCGCCTGGTCGATGCGCCACATCAGGTAGGGCAGCGTCTCGCCGAAATGGCCGAGCACGAACTGCATCTTCGGGTGCTTCTTGAACACGCCTGACAGCACGAGGCGAATGGCCAGCGTGGCGGTCTCCACCGTGAAGCCCCATGCGGGGCGGATCACCATCGGGAACGCCTGCACGTAATCGGCGTAATAGGCCTCCGTCACGCGCTCGTCGGGCGTGGCGGGATGCAGATAGACCGGCACCTCGAGGGCTTCGGCGCGCTCGTAGATCGGCCAGAAATCCTGGTGGTCCATGAAGCGGCCGTTGGAGAGGCCGTGCACCATGGCGCCGCGGAAGTTGAGGTCGCGCACGCAGCGTTCCAGCTCCGCCGCGGCCGCTTCCGGCACGTCGGTGGGCAGGATGCCGAAGCCGTAGAAGCGCGTGGGATGGCGGGCGCATTGCTCGGCGAGGCGATCGTTGGCGCGGCGCGCGAGGTCGATGGCGAGCTGGCCCTTGACGCGCTGCACGGACGGCGCGCCATGGGAAATGACCTGAACGTCCACGCCGTTCTTGTCCATTTCGCCCAGGCGCATCTCGTCGAAGTCGAAGAGCTGCTTCAACTGCCGCTCGGAACGCGGGGCGCCGTATCCGGGGCTGTTTTCAGAGACCTCGCGGTCCCAGTAATGCTCTTCCAGCGCCACGACGGGCAAGTTCTTGAACATGGGGTCTCCAGATCGCTCATGTGGAAAAGGCCGCGCGGCGAAAGCCGGCGCGGCCTGCAGTCACGTCAGGCCTGCGCGACGGCCTGGATCTTCAACTCGCCGATGGCCGGGCAGGCCGCCGACACCCAGTCGCCGGGCTTCACGGGAGAGACGCCCTCGGGCGTGCCGGTGAAGAAATAGTCGCCGGGATGCAGCGTGTAGAAGCTCGAGGCGAACTCGATCAGCTTGCGCATGTCGTAGATGAGGTTGTCGGTGTTGGACTTCTGCTTCGTCACGCCGTTGACGGTGAGCTCGATGGGCAGCTTGTCGGGATCGGCGATCTCGTCGGCCGTCACCATCCAGGGACCGACGGGCGAATAGCCGTCCACGGACTTGCGGAAGCTGCGGTCTTCCTTGCCGCGCACGGTCATGTCGAGGCCCATGCAATAGCCCGCGATATAGTCCAGCGCGTCCTCGTACCGGATGTTCGTGCCGGTCTTGCCGATCACCGCGACGATCTCGAGTTCGTGCTCGTTGAGCCGGTCAGGAAAGCGCAGCGGGATGACGCCAGACTGGCCGACGATGGACGAATTGGCCTTGAGGAAGATGCCGGCGGCGGAGATGCCCCGGTGGGCTTCCGGAGCGGTGCCCTGGCGGGCCGCCATCTCGGCGATGTGGGCCTTGTAGTTGGTCGGCGCGGCCATGACCTTGGAGGGGCGCGCCACCGGGGGCAGCAGCTTTACGGACGCGATCGGCTTGCCGGGGGCGGCCTTGGCCATCGCGTCGATGCGCGCGCGCCATTCCGGCAGGGCGGCGATCACCGCGTCGCCCATCATGTCGTAGCGGGCGGACTTGCGGATCTCGTCCTGCGCGGCGGTCACGTCGTGGACCTGGTCCCCGATCACCACGCCCAGCCTGTCGTCGTCGTACCGGCACAGTCTCATGCTCGTCTCCTGCCTTTATGGCGAAACATCTCGAGCGGAGCGGCGAGCCTGCGCGCAGCAAGGGCCGCGCATTCTGTCCAGGGCCGTCTTCCTCCCGCTTTTCTTAAGGGCTCGATTACTAGCCCGCGCCCGCCGCAGAGACAATGGCGCGCCACGCCCGAGCTGCGCATTTCCCCGCCGCTTGCCCCGCCCGGCCCCAGCGCCTAAACGAAGCCCCTGCAGCACGGACGGCTTGCAAAAGGAACGATGGCGATGGCGCGGGATGCGGACGTGACGCGGGAGCTGACGACCTTGCGCGATTACCTGCGCTGGGCGGTGAGCCGCTTCGAGGAGGCGGGCCTCGTGTATGGACACGGCACCACGGACGCCATGGACGAAGCCGCCTTCATGGTGCTGGAGGGCCTGCGCCTGCCCATCGACCGGCTGGACCCGTTCCTTGACGCGAAGCTGCTGCCGCGCGAGCGCGAGCGGCTGGCTGGCCTGATCGAGGCGCGCGTCGAGACCCGCAAGCCCGCCTCCTATCTGCTGAACAAGGCCTACATCAGGGGCGTGCCGTTCTACGTGGACGAGCGGGTGATCGTGCCCCGTTCCTTCATCGGCGAGCTTCTGTTCTCGGGCCTGTTCGCCGGGGAGGACGGCGCGCTGGTGGACGATCCCGACGCGGTGGAGAGCGTGCTGGACCTGTGCGCCGGCTCGGGCGCGCTCGCCATTCTGGCCGCCCGCGTGTTCCCCTATGCGCAGATCGACGCCGTCGAGCTGTCCCACGACGCGGCGGACGTCGCCCGCCGCAACATCGCCGAGAGCGGCGCGGCCGAGCGCCTGCATCTGCTGGAAGGCGACCTGTTCGCCCCCGTGAAGGGCCGGCGCTACGACCTCATCGTCACCAATCCGCCTTACGTGGACGCGCAGGCCATGGCCGAACTGCCGCCCGAATACGCCCACGAGCCCGCCATGGCGCTGGGCTCGGGCGAGGACGGGCTGGACATCGTGCGGCGCATCCTGCGCGAGGCGGCCGACCACCTCACGCCGACCGGCGCGCTGCTGTGCGAGATCGGCCGCGGACGCGAGTTGCTCGAGGCGGAGTTCCCGCACCTGCCCCTGCTCTGGCTGGATACGCAGGAGAGCGCCGGCGAAGTGTTCTTCCTGCGCGCCGCCGACCTGCAGGGCTGACGGAAAGCCCGCGAGGCCAGCCATGAAACGCATTGGGCTCCTCTCCCTGTGCCTGTTGCTGGGCCTTGCGGCCCCCGCAAGCGCCCTCACGTCGCGCGACGAGGACCAGCGCGGCGAGGCGCTGCTGCAGGCGGGGCGCTTCGAGGAGGCGGAGGCGGCGTTCGCCAGCGCGCTCGCGCTGGAGCCCGCTAACGGACGCGCCCTGCTGCTGCGCGCGCAAGCCCAGCGCGGCGCGGCGGGAGCGCCCTCCGGGCAACGCACCCTGGTGGACCTCACGGGCGTGCCGCTGGAATTGCAGGACCTCTCCGGCTTGGCGCTGAGCGGGCTCGAAATCGTCGAGGCCCATGCGCCGCGCTCCCTCTGGACCGGCGCGCGGCTCGACTCCGTGGCCTTCGCGCGGGCGCAGTTGAACGGCGCGGACCTGAGGGGCGCCGAGGTTCGCCGCAGCCTGCTGAACGGCGCCATCCTGGACGGCGCGCAGGCAGCGGGCGCCTCGTTCGATGGCTCCTCGTTCATCCGCGCCCGCGCGCCCCTGCTGTCGGCCCGGGGCGCCAGCTTCGTGCGCGCAAGGGCGGTGGCGGCGGATTTCAGCGGCGCTGACTTCACCGACGCGGATTTCGCCTTCGCGGACATGCGCGCGGTGCGCTTCGGCGCGGCCCGCATGGACCGGGCGCGCTTCCTGAACGCGGACCTGCGCGGCGCGGACCTGTCGCGCGTCGTCGCCCGCGGCGTCCAGTTGGCTGGCGCGCGGGTGGATTGCGCGACGCGCTTTCCGCAAGGGTTCGATCCGGACGCGCACCTGCTGGCGCCGCTGGACCTGTGCGGCGGGCGCTTCGCGCTGGATTATCGCGGCAAGGACCTCGCCGACGTGTCCTTCAGCGAGCTCGACGTGCGCGGCGCGCTGTTCGCCAATGCCCTCCTGGCGGGAGCCGACTTCACCAAGGCGATCCTCGACGGGGCGGATTTCGACGGCGCGAGCGGATTCGACGCGCAGTTCGCCCCCGCCTCCGCCAAGGAAGCGAGCTTCGAGGGCGCCAGCGGCGCGCTTACCGCGCTGGAGGGCGCGGACCTGCGCAACGCGCGGCTCACGGGAGCGGACGCGGGCGCGCTGGAGCTGGCCGTCAGCCGCTCCGGCCCGCGCCTGGAAGGGGCCTCGCTCAAGACCCTGCGGCTGACCCTGAGCCACCGGGGCGCGGGCGAGGCCGGCGACGCTTCGGCGCCCGGCTTGCACAGCTTGCTTCAGGCGCAGATCGCAGGCGCGTCGATTTCCTGCGGGCCCCCGCCCGCGCGCGCCCGGCGGGACGCAGCCGCCGCAGCCGAATGGGGCGACTTCGCCGACATGCTCGACGTCGCGCGGCGAATCGCCGCCCCCGGCGCCGGCAATGCGCTGGCCGAGACGTGCCGGCGGGGGATCGAGCTTTACCTGAGCGAGGGATGCCAGCGCGGCTACCGTGCCGCGGGGCTGCGCTACGCGTGTCCGGCCGGGCGACGCTGAGCCTCGACTTTTCGTCAGGTCCAGCTTCAACCAAACGCTCGCTTCCGAGTTGGTGGGACGAACGTCCGACGACGCGTCCTCACCCGGAGCTCCCCATGCCGCTGTTCGCCGAGGAGGCCACCCGCTCTTTGCGCGGATCGTGGGACCTGCTGCAACGCCGCCCGGAGGGCCAGCGCTGGTTCGACTACAGCCCGGAAGGCTTCTGGCGCTCGTTCGGGGCCGTGGGGGTCGCCGGCCCGGCGTTCGTGGCGCTGGTGGCGGGCGAGCGCGCCGACCTTGGCCTCGCGCGGCCGGGCGCGGGGCTGTTCGCGGATTTCGCTCCGGTCTGGCGGGCGCTGGTGGATTTCCTGTGCATATGGGCGCCGCCCCTGCTGGCCGGGTGGGCGCTGTCGGACCTGCTGGGCCTGCGCAAGCGCCTCGTGGCCTTCGTCATCACGCTCAACTGGGCGGGCGCGCTGGCGGCGGCGTTCCTCGCCCTGCCCGCCCTGCTGTACGCGGGCGGCCTCGCGCCGCGCGGCCTTGCGACCATCTACGTGATCGCCGCCGCCGCGCTGGTATTGAACCTGCAATGGTTCGCGGCGAAGACGATCCTCAACGTGTCGGGCGGGGTGGCGGCGCTCCTTGTGCTTGGACAGGCCGGGCTGGCGGCGCTGCTGCGCAACGCGCTGGTCTAGTAATCCACCCGCACGAGCCGCAGGCCCTGGGGGGGCGCGACCGTGCCGCAGCGCGCCCGGTCCCTGGAGGCGAGCGCGGCGCGCAGATCCTCCGCCCGCCACTTGCCCGAGCCCACATGCTCCAGCGAGCCCGTGATGGAGCGCATCTGGTGATGCAGGAACGAGCGCGCCGACGCATGGATCTCCACCAGATCGCCCGTGCGCACCACCGCCAGCTTCTCCATGGTGCGGACTGGCGAGGCCGCCTGGCACTCGGACGCCCGGAAGGTCGTGAAGTCATGCTTGCCGATCAGCGCCTGAGCGGCCGCGTGCATCGCGTCGGCGTCCAGCCGCCGCGCCACGTGCCACACGGCGTTGCGCGTGAGCGCGGCGGGGGCGCGACGATTGAGGATGGCGTAGACGTAATGACGCTGCACGGCTGAAAAGCGGGCGTCGAAATCATCCGCCGCCCGGTCGATCTCCAGCACCGCGATGGGGCTGGGGCGCAGGTGGAAGTTCAGCGCGCCGCGCAGCTTGTCCGGGTCCCACGCGCGCTCCAGGTCGATATGCGCCACCTGCCCGGTGGCGTGGACGCCCGCGTCCGTCCGGCCCGCGCCGGCGACCAGCGCGGGCGACCCCGTGCAGGCCAGGACGGCGCGCTCAAGCTCGCCCTGCACCGACACGCCGTTGGCCTGCCGCTGCCAGCCCACGAACGGTCCTCCGTCATACTCGATGGTCAGCTTGAAGCGCGGCATGGAGGCGGACGCACCTTGATGGGAACGCGGCGCGCTCCTTGGGGTTGAGACGAATTCTCTCCATACCCGAAGGAGCGCACCCATGGCCACCGCCCCGCAGGATCGTCACGCCGGACAGGCCGAGACAACGGCGCAAGAGGAGCGCGCCGTGCAGGCCCGCATCGACGACCGGGACGCGCACCGGCAGGAGTCCGGCGAAAAGAAAGGGGCCATGCAGGCCGGGGCGCGCAAATACCCGGAAGGATTTCCCGAGCAGCACTTGGCCAAGCCCGGCGAAGAGCGCGCGCTCGATCCCCAGCCCATGTACGACGCGCCCTATTACAAGGGCTCCGGCAAGCTGCAGGACAAGGCCGCCATCGTGACCGGCGGCGATTCAGGCATAGGCCGCGCGGTGGCGACGCTGTTCGCCCGCGAGGGCGCGGACGTGGCGGTGCTCTATCTCAACGAACATGCGGACGCGGAGGAAACCAAGCGCGCCGTGGAGAAGGAGGGCCGCCGCTGCATGCTGATCGCCGGCGACGTCGCCGACCCGGCCTTCTGCCGCGACGCAGTGCGCCGCGTGCAGGCGACTTTCGGCAAGATCGACGTGCTGGTGAACAACGCCGCCTTCCAGGAGCACGTGAACGACATTTCCGAACTGACCGACGCGCACTTCGACCGCACCATCAAGACGAACCTCTATGGCTATTTCTACATGGCCCGCGAGGCGCTGGCCTTCATGCAGGAGGGCGGCGCCATCGTGATGACCGGGTCCGTCACGGGCATCAGCGGCAGCGGGGAGCTGCTGGATTATTCGATGACGAAGGGCGGCATCCACGCTTTCGCCAAGGCCTTGTCGGCGAGCCTTATCAAGCGCGGCGTCCGGGTGAACGTGGTGGCGCCGGGGCCCGTGTGGACGCCGCTCAATCCCGCCGACAGGCCCGCCGAGAAGGTCGCGGAATTCGGCCAGAAGACGCCCATGAAGCGCGCCGCGCAACCAGAAGAGATCGCGCC
The DNA here is from genome assembly GCA_028290405.1 of Hyphomicrobiales bacterium. GTDB lineage: Bacteria > Pseudomonadota > Alphaproteobacteria > Rhizobiales > Beijerinckiaceae > Terripilifer. The sequence goes on along the minus strand of JAQGJX010000131.1, from coordinate 4,657 downwards.
CGCCTTCGTGTTCCTGGCGTCCGCGCAATGCTCCAGTTACATCACCGGCGAAGTCCTGCCGATCATCGGCGGCTATTGAGGCGGGGCTTCGGTCGTCTCGCGAACGTAGCCGTCCTCGACGTCGCGCGCCGCGGCTTTCGGGTCGCGCAGCGCCCGATCGCCGAAGCCGCCCCCGCCCGGCGCCTCGATGCGAAAGCGCTCGCCGGGCTTCAGTTCGACCCTGCAATTGGCGGGCGTCTGGCGTTCGTCCGGGCCGCCGGGATCGAGCAGGAAGCGGCTGGTGCGTCCGTCGCGCCCCCCCGCCAGCCCGCGCGGCGGATACTTCGTCTTGTCGCCGCGATACAGCACGGTCGCGGGCTGCTGCACCTCGTATTCGCGCGCGAAGCTCAGCCCGCCGCGCCATTGGCCCGCGCCGCCGGAATCCGGGATCAGTTCAAAGCGCGTGACGCGGGCGGGAAACTCCGTCTCGATGATCTCGATCGGCGTCACGTAGATGTTGGACAGATGCACCGTGGTGCCGGACGCGCCGTCATGCCCCGCGCCGCCGCCGTACGCGGAGCCGAAGATTTCATGCTGGTTGTGATGCACGCGCCTAGGCCCGTCGCCGTAGGCGACCACGATGGAGCCGCCGCTGCCGCCCGCATGGGCCGCCGCGCGGCTGGGGCAGAACGGATTCAGGGCCTCGATCAGCACGTCGATGAGCCGCTGGCAGCTCTTCATGTAGGACGAGCACGGCGCGGGCGGCAGCGCGTTGAGCACCGTTCCGGGCTTGGCGACGATCTCGACGAGCGGCTTTGCGGCGTCGGAATAGCGCAGGGCGGGATCGAGCAGGCAGATGAGCGCGTGGAAGCAACAGGCCTCCACGAGCGGCGGGCGCAGGTTCACCGGATTGCGCCCCTGGGGGCTTGAGTCCGAGAAGTCGAAGCGCACGCGGCCCTGCCGCACGCGCACCCGCACGTGCATGCGCACGGGCGCCTGCGATTGCTCGCCGTCGTTGTCGAGAAACGCTTCCGCCTCGCTGTCGCCGTCCGGCAGCTTTGCGAAGGCCGCCGCCATTTCGCGCCCCGCGGCCTCGATCATCTCGTCGAGCGCGGCGCACAAAACCCTTGCGCCATGCGCCTTGGCGAGCGCCTGCATGCGCTCGCGGCCGACCCGGACTGCGCCCGTCTGGCTGCGCAGGTCGCCCAGCACGAGGCGGGGCTGGCGGCTGTTGGCGGCGATGAGCCGTTCGATGTCCTCCAGCAGAACGCCCGCCTGATACAGGCGCATGGGCGGCAGCATCAGGCCTTCCTGGAAGATCTCCGTCGCCTGCCCCCACGAGGAGCCCGGCACCGTGCCGCCGATGTCGGCCTTGTGGGCGATGGCGGCCGAAAAGCCGATGAGCTCCCCATCGGCCATGATGGGCGCCATGACGGCCATGTCGGGCGCATGGGGCGTGAACGCCTCGTAGGGATGATTGCCGACGAACACGTCGCCGTCGCGAAAACCGCTCTGGCCGTAGAGCTCTATGATCTTCTGCGCCAGGTGGTAATAGGCGGTCGCGTGGTAGAACATCGGCGGCGAGGCGATGAGGCGGCCCTGCCGGTCCACGATGACGCAGGAAAAATCCCGCGACTCGCGCACGATGGTCGAATAGCCCGAGCGGAAGAAATGGTGCGCCATCTCCTCCATCAGGCCGCCGATGCGATTGCGCAGGATCTGCACCGTGACGGGGTCGACCTTGAGGGCTGCGGATGTCATGCGCGTCTCTCAAGCACGAGATTGCCCCAGGCGTCGCAGCGCACGGACCAGCCGTCCGGCACGATGGTGGTGGAATCCACTTGCTCCACGATGGCCGGCCCCTCGCCGGTCCACCCGGCGCTCAGCTCTTCGCGCCGCCACAGGGCGGCCTCCACGGTGCGCCCGGGGCCAAGCGTGAGGCGGCGCGAGCCATGCGGGCGCGGCGCGGGGCCTTGCGGCGCAGCGGTTTCCGCCGTGGGCGCGTATTTGGGCATGGGGGCGGAGGCGCGCACGCGATAGCTCACGATCTCCACCGGCGTATCTTTCGCCGAGTGCCCATGCACGGCGGCGTGCTGCGCGTGAAAACGCTCTTCCAGCGCCGCCAGCGCGTCGGCGTCGAGCGGCTCGGGCAGCCCGTCGAGGGACACGCGCAATTCGTATCCCTGCCCGGCGTAGCGCATGTCGCAGGCGCGCGCGAACTGCGCGCCTGAGGCGGAAAGCCCTTCCGCCGCAAGCTCGGCGCGCGCACGTGCTTCAAGGTCCGCGAAGCACGCATGCGCGTGCGCGGGCGCAAGCTCGCCCAGGGCGGCCAGTTCCGAGCGCAGGTAATCATGCCGCACGTCGGTGCACAGCAGGCCCAGCGCCGAGAACGCGCCAGGATTGCGCGGCACGAGCACGCGCGGCACGCCGAGGTCCTCGGCCACCTGCGCGGCGTGCACGGGGCCCGCGCCGCCGAACGGCACGAGCGTGTGGTCGCTGAGGTCCACGCCTTTCTTGGCGGCCTCGATGCGGATGGCGTCCGTCATGCGCGCGTTGACGATGCGCACGATTCCGCTCGCGGCCGTCACCACGTCGATCCCCATGGGCTCCGCGATGGTGCGCCGGATCGCGTCGCTGGCCGCGGCCAGATCGAGTTTGGCCTTGCCGCCGAGGAAGAAGTCTGGATTGAGCGCGCCGCAGACAAGGTCGGCGTCCGTCACCGTGGCCTGCGCGCCGCCGCGTCCGTAGCAGGCGGGGCCGGGCGAGGCGCCGGCGCTGCGCGGGCCGACCTGCGGCATGCCTGCGGCGTCAAGCTGCGCGATGGAGCCGCCGCCCGCCGCCACCGTGGCGATGTCCAGCGCGGGCGCGCCCACGATGCGCCCGTCGATCACCCCGTCCGCATGCTCCAGCGGCTCGCCCCCTTCGATGAAGGCGATGTCGCAGGACGTGCCGCCGATGTCCATCGTGACGAGATTGCGCCAGCCCTGCAATTGGCCCAGCAGATAGCTTGCGCCGCGCACGCCCGCCGCGGGGCCCGACAGAAGCGTGCGCACCGTATGCGCCTCGGCGTCCGCCGCCAGCGGCATGACGCCTCCGTTGGACTGCATCAGGAAGCGCTGGCGCGTCGTGACGTTCAGCCCGTCGAGGCCTTCCGCAACGTCGGCGCAATACCGCGCCAGCACGGGGGCCAGATAGGCGTTGACGATGGTCGTGGAATAGCGCGGCCACTCGCGGATGCGCGGCAGCACGGCGCTGGAGCAGGACACGAAGGCGCCCGGCGCCTCCTCGCGGATCAACGCCGCGGCGCGCTTTTCGTGCGCGTCGTTCATGAACGAAAACAGGAACAGGACCGCGAAGGAAACGACGCCCTGCGCGTGCAGCGCGCGCGCGGCCTCCCGCACGGCCGCTTCGTCCAGCGGCTCGATTTCATGCCCGCGATAATCGACCCGGCCGTGGATCTCGCGCACGAAAGCCGGGCGCACCAGCGGCTCCGGGCGCTGGAAGAAGTGATCGAACGTGCTCCAGCCGTCGCGTCCCTGGCTCTGCACCTCGAGCACGCCGCGCATGCCCGCGTTGATGAGCACGCCGGTCTTCGCGCCGTTCATCTCGAGCAGCGCGTTGGTGGTGGCCGTCGTGCCGTGACCGAAGAAATCGATCTCGTGCGGCTCCACGCCGGATGCCAGCAGCCGCTCCACGCCCGCCAGCACCGCGATGGCGGGATTGTGCGGCGTGCTGGGAAGCTTCTCGATGCGGTAGGACGCAGCGGAGGCGTCGGTCAGCACCACGTCGGTATGGGTGCCGCCGACGTCGATCCCTATGCGGTAGCGTTTCACGCAGGAACCGCCCAGGCGAGGTGTTCGGCCGCCATCACCTTGATGGTGGAGCCCACGTCGGGGTTGCGGATGGCCGGCACGTCCACGTTCAGCCGGCCCGCGCTGGTGTCCACCACAAGCGAGCGATGGGTGCCGCGGAAGATGGACTGCGCCACGCGCGCGTCCCACACCATCGCGCCGCCGACCGTGGCCGCGTCCGCGTCCGCGATGCGCATGTTCTCCGGCCGCACCATGACGAGCACGTCAGAGCCCGGCCTGGCCTCCACGCGCGCATGGCAGGGGCCTGCCCAGCCGGCGCCCTGCACGGCGAGGCGAAAGCCGTGAGCCCCGTCGGGTTCGCAGGAGACGACGCTGGCCTCGACGAAGTTGGGCGAGCCGAAGAAGGCCGCAACGGCGCGGTTCGCCGGGCGCTGGTAGATTTCCTCCGGCGGGCCGACCTGAAGCATCTTGCCGCCGCTCATGACGCAGACGCGGTCCGACAGCGCCATGGCCTCGCTCTGGTCATGGGTGACGTAAAGGCTGGTGATGCCGAGGCGCTTCTGCAGCGCCCGGAACTCGTCGCCGGTCTGCGTGCGCAGGCGCGCGTCGAGGTTCGACAAGGGCTCGTCGAGGAGCAGCACGGCGGGCTCGAACACGAGAGCGCGCGCGATGGCGACGCGCTGCTGCTGGCCGCCCGAAAGAAGCGGCGCGGGCCGGTCCGCGTAGGCGTCCATCTCGACGAGCTTCAGCGCGCCCTTCACCCGCTCGGCGATCTCCGACGCGGGACGGCGACGGATGCGCAGCGGGTAGGCCACGTTGTCGAACACCGTCATGTGCGGCCAGATCGCGTAGGACTGGAACACCAT
>JAQGJX010000095.1 GCA_028290405.1 Hyphomicrobiales bacterium | reverse complement strand
GCGGCGGCGGGCTGGCCCGGCGCGACCGGAGAGGCCGTGGGCGCGGGGCTCGCCGGCGGGGCGATCTGGCCCTGCTGCGTCTGCACCTGCCGGGCCTTGTCGTCGGTCGGCACGCCGTAGAAATAATTCCAGCCGACGATGACCAGAAGCGAAAGGCCCATGGCCAGGAAAAGGTTCTTCTGGTCGTCGCGCATTCTTCTACCCTGCTGGGATGATTGGGCGCCGGGGCGCAGATAAAGTCAGGTCAAGCGCCGGCCTGCGGGGCAGGCGGGGCGGATCGAAAGTCTTTTCTCGGCGATTCTTTTCGCCTGGAGCCGATCAGCCGCATGGCGCGCGCGAGGTCGTCCACCAGCTTGTCGAAAGGGACGCCGAGCGCCTCTCGACGGGCGACGATCACATAATCGTATCCGGGACGCGCTTCCAGCGGGGCGGCGCGCCGCAGGGCTTCGCGCAAGCGCCGCCGCATGCGGTTGCGCTCCACCGATCCGCCGGCCTTGCGGGTGACCGTGAGGCCGAAGCGGGGCGCGGGGGCCTGGGCGCCGCCGGCGGCATCCGCCGCCAGCGCCTGAAGGCTGAAGGCCGTGGCGTGGAAACGCTGGCCCTTCGCCACGCGCAAAAAGTCCGGGCGCTTGAGCAAGCGCTCCGGACGCGGCGCGGCGCGTGAGCCGATCCCGACTCCCTCGTCCGGGTCAAGCGCGGAGGCTGTGCCAGTCGGGGCGGAGCCGGTCATGAAAGGCTCGCGTGCGGGAAAGATTAGCTGGGATCAGGCCGAAAGCTTCTTGCGGCCGCGCGCCCGGCGGGCGGCGATGACGCGGCGGCCGCCCACGGTGGCCATGCGCGCACGGAACCCGTGACGGCGCTTGCGCACGATCTTGCTGGGCTGATACGTCCTTTTCACGGGTCTTCTCCGGTTATTGCGACCAGCCCGGGCGCGTCCGCGACCGCTGGGCTCGTCTGTAGCTTTGTGAAACCGCCTGTGCGCCCTATCGCGCGCGCTCTCTGCCGAAGCCGGGTGCGCGCGGAAAAGCGACGTCGGCGCGGCCGAAATCGAGTGCCGCCTTATAAGGGGAAGGTCTCGACGGAGTCAATTCAAGATAAGGCCCCGGGCCGGCCGCGCGGCGACAATCCGCCCGCCCGGCCTCCGCCCGCGCTTTTCCGCGGCGCCGCCCCGCAAGACCCGTGCGCGCGGCCCCGTGAGCGGTTATCGTCGCACGCATGAACGTAACCCCCCTCACGCCCAAGGCGAACCCGCGCGCCCCCGAACCCGCGCGGCGCAGCGCGTGGCTGCGGTACGCGCCCCTCGGGCTGATCGGGACGGCGCTGGCGGTCGCGCTGCTGGCGGGCCTCCACCGCAGCTTCAGCCTGGAGGCGCTGGTGGCCGGCCGCGAGGCCCTGTCCGGACAGGTCGCCGCCCATCCGGCATGGGCGCTCGCGGTCTATGTGGGCCTCTACGTGGCCGTCACCGCGCTGTCCCTGCCGGGCGCGTCGCTGCTTACCGTCGCGGGCGGGTTCGTGTTCGGCGGTTTGTGGGGCGGCGCGTTCGCGGTCGTGGGCGCCACCATGGGGGCCACGCTGCTGTTCCTCGCCGCCCGCACGTCGCTGGGCGCTTCGGTGGCCGCCCGGGCGGGGCCCCGGGTGGCGGCGTTCCGCGCCGGGTTCCAGAAGGACGCCGTCTCCTACCTGCTCTTCCTGCGCCTCGTGAGCGTGTTTCCGTTCTGGCTCGTCAACCTGGCGCTGGCGGTCGTGGGGGTGCGGCTATGGACGTTCGTGTGGACCACGTTCCTTGGCATCATTCCCGGCACGTTCGCCTATGCGCTCGCGGGGGCGGGGCTTGATTCGGTCGCCGCCGCCCAGCGCAAGGCCTTCGAGGCCTGCGTGGCGGCGGGCCAGCAGCCCTGCGCGATGACGCTCTCGCTCCACAATCTCGTCACCCGCGAGTTGATTCTCGCCTTCGCGGCGCTCGGCCTCGTGGCGCTCGTCCCCATGGCGCTGCGCCGCTGGCGGGAGGCCCGGGCCGCTCGCCAAACCCCCAAACCTCCCCGCAGGAGCCCCGATGTCTGACGTGCTGAAGCCCGATCTCTGCGTCATTGGCGCAGGATCTGGCGGTCTCTCCGTCGCCGCCGCCGCCGCCGCCATGGGCGTGCCGGTCGTGCTCGTCGAAAAAGGCGAGATGGGCGGCGATTGCCTCAACTACGGCTGCGTGCCCTCCAAGGCGCTCATCGCCGCCGCTCGCACGGCGCAGACCGTGCGCGAGGCGGGCCGGTTCGGCGTGGAGGCCGTCGAGCCGCGCGTCAGCATGGCCGAGGTGCGGGCGCACGTTCGCCATGTGGTCGCCGCCGTCGCCCCCAACGACAGCGAGGCGCGGTACAGGGCCATGGGGGTGCAGGTCATCCGCGCCAGCGCGCGTTTCGTGTCGCCCCGCGCGGTGGAGGCGGGCGGCGTTCGCATTGAGGCGCGCCGCTTCGTCGTCGCCACCGGGTCCTCGCCCGCTGCGCCCGCCATCCCGGGCCTCGACCAGATCCGCCCGCTCACCAACGAGACGATCTTCGACCTCGACGTCCTGCCGGCGCGGCTCGCCATCGTGGGCGCCGGGCCCATCGGGGTCGAACTCGCTCAGGCGTTCCGGCGCCTCGGCTGCGAGGTGACGCTGCTGGAGTCCGGGCGCGCGCTGGCCCAGGAGGATCCCGAACTCGCCGCCCCGGCGCTGGAGGCGCTTGTTCGCGAAGGCGTGCAGGTGCGCGAAGGCGTTTCCATCGCGCGCTTCGAAGCCCATGGGGCGGGCGCGCGCATCGTGCTCGCCGGTCCGGGCGGCGAGGGCGCCGAGGAATTCGTGGACGCCTCCCATGTGCTTCTCGCCACGGGCCGCACGGCCAACGTGCACGGGCTGGGGCTGGAGCAGGCGGGGGTGGAGTTCGACGCGCGCGGCGTGAAGGTCTCGCAGAGCCTGCGCACCAGCAACCGGCGCGTCTATGCGGTGGGGGACGCGGCCGCGAGCCCCTCCGGCGAGAAGCTGCAATTCACCCACGCGGCCAATTACCACGCGGGCCTCGTGCTGCGCGCGGCGTTGTTCCGGCTGCCCGTCAGGATGCGGCCCGAGCGCGTGCCCCGCGTGACCTACAGCGACCCGGAGATCGCCGTCGCGGGGCTCACGGAGGCGCAGGCGCGCAAGCTGACCCACAAGCTGCATGTGTACCGCTGGCCGTTCAGCGAGAATGACCGCGCGCAGGCCGAGCGCCGCACGGCCGGCTTCGTCAAGGTCGTCGTGGCGCCGGGCGGGCGCGTGCTGGGCGCGGGCATCGTGGGGGCGCACGCGGGCGAACTCATCGCCGTGTGGCAACTGGCGATCGCCAGGGGGATGAAGATCGGCGAGATCGCCGACGTGGTGCTGCCTTATCCGACGCTGGCGGAAGTCTCGCGCCGGGTCGCCATCTCTCATTACGCGCGCAGCCTCGGGGGACCGAGCCTGCAAAGCCTCCTGCGCTTCCTGCGCAGGTTCGGATAAGGGAGGACGAGCGCGCGCGATGAGCGAGCCCCCTGACACGCAGGCCCTGCCGGGCGCCGGAACCATCGCCAGAGCCCTGCGGGGCGGCGACGGTCTGGCGAGCCGCATCCTGCTGCTCACCATGGGCTTCGTGATGCTCGCGGAAATCGCGATCTACATTCCCTCCATCGCCAACTTCCGCAACAACTGGCTGCGTGACAGGCTCAGCGCCGCCTACACGGCGGCCCTTGTGCTGGAGGCGGCGCCCCCGGAAGCCATTCCCGAAGCGCTCACCGCAGACCTTCTCGCCAGCGTCGGCGCCATGAGCATCGCGGTCAAATATCCCCAGACGCGCCGCCTGCTGGCCATCTCGGACAATCCCGCCCAGGTGGCGGCGCGGTTCGACCTGCGCACCGCCTCTCCCTGGAGCTCGATCGCCGGCGCCTTCCTGACCCTCTTCGGCCCGGACGACCGCAACCTCCTGGTGATCGGCGACGCCCCAAGGGGCGCCGAGTTCATCGAAATCGCCATCGAGGGAAAGCCGCTGCGGGCGGCCATGTGGACCTACTCGGTCAACGTGCTGCTGCTGTCGCTGCTCATCTCCGGCATCGTGGCGGCGCTGGCGGTGTTCGCCCTTCATGTGCTGGTGGTGTCGCCCGTGCGGCGGCTGACCTCGAGCCTCATCGGGTTCAGCCAGGCGCCGGAGGACGCCTCGCGCATCATCGAACCCTCCGGCAGCCGCCATGAAATCGGCCGCGCCGAGGAGGCTCTCGCGCAGATGCAGCGCAGCCTCTTGCGCGAGTTGCAGCAGAAGAAACATCTCGCGGCGCTGGGCCTGGCGGTCGCAAAGGTCAGCCACGACCTGCGTAACATGCTGTCCACGGCGCAATTGCTGTCCGACAGGCTCGAGGAATCCAGCGACGCGCTGGTGCGCAGCATCGGCCCCAAGCTCATCGGCACGCTGGGGCGCGCCATCGGGTTCTGCCAGTCGACGCTGGCGTACGGCCGCGCCGTGGAGCCCGCCCCGCAGCCGCAGGCGTTCGCGCTCTGCGCCGTGGTGGAGGAAGCCATCGACGTGGTGGCGCCCAGCGCCGGGGCGCACATCGCGCTCGCCAACGAATGCCCGCCCCACGTGGAGCTGGTCGCCGACCGCGAGCAGATCTTCCGCGTGCTGATGAACCTGCTGCGCAATTCGGTGGACGCGCTCGCCGCCGCAGGCCCTCAGCCGGGCCGCAGCCCCGTGGTGGCGGTTCGCACCCGTCAGGAGGGCGGGCGCGCGATCATCGAGGTGTCGGACACGGGGCCGGGGGTGCCGCAGCACGCGCGCGCCAACCTGTTCGAGCCCTTCCGCAGCTCCACCCGTCCGGGCGGGGCGGGCCTTGGGCTCGCCATCGCGGCCGAACTCGTGGAGGCGCACGGCGGATCCATCCGATTGCTCGAACAGGGCGTGGAGGGCGGCGCCACGTTCTGCATCGAGCTCCCCGCCAGCGTCCTAGGGCCGCGGCGCGCGGCGGCCCCGGGCGAGCCGCCGCGTTGACTTTGCGGTCCGCTCTCCGCAAATACGGCGCGACCTCTTCTCCCTGATCCCGCACGCAACGAGACCCGCCATGTCAACGTCCCTCGCCCAGCTCGAACAGACCATCGACGCCGCGTTCGCTGACGCCGCCTCCATCAATTCCGCCACCAAGGGCGAGGTGCGCGACGCCGTGGAGCACGCGCTCGGCCTGCTCGATTCGGGCAAGGCGCGCGTCGCCGAGAAGGTCCCGGGGGCCAGCGGCCCGGCTGGCTGGAAGGTCAACCAATGGCTGAAGAAGGCGGTGCTGCTGTCCTTCCGCCTCAACGACATGTCGCCGATCTCCGGCGCCCCGGGCGGCGCCTCCTGGTGGGACAAGGTGCCCTCCAAGTTCGACGGCTGGACGGCCGCCGAGCACGCCGCCGCGGGCTTTCGCTCCGTGCCGGGCTGCTTCGTGCGCCGCTCGGCGTTCATCGCCCCCGGCGTCGTGCTGATGCCCTCCTTCGTGAACCTAGGCGCCTATGTGGACGCGGGGACCATGGTGGACACGTGGGCGACGGTCGGCTCCTGCGCGCAGATCGGCAAGGGCGTGCATCTGTCCGGGGGCGTGGGCATCGGCGGCGTGCTGGAGCCGCTGCAGGCCGGCCCCACGATCATCGAGGACAATTGCTTCATCGGCGCCCGCTCGGAAGTGGTCGAGGGCGTCATCGTCGGCGAGGGCTCGGTGCTCTCCATGGGCGTCTTCATCGGCGCCTCCACCAAGATCGTCGATCGCGCCACCGGCAAGGTCCACATGGGCTACGTGCCGCCCTATTCGGTGGTGGTGTCCGGCTCCATGCCCGGCAAGCCCTTCCCGGACGGCACGCCCGGTCCCTCGCTGTATTGCGCCGTGATCGTCAAGACCGTCGACGCCCAGACGCGCTCCAAGACGGGCATCAACGAACTCCTGAGGGATTGATGGCATCCTTCATGACCGGGGGAAGCCTGCGCTTCCTCTATCGCAGCGAAGAAGGCGTCATCGACCGGCGGCTGTGGTGGCTGGGGCTCGTCCCGCTCGCCTCCCTGCTCGTCGTGCTCACGGCGATCTGGCTGGCGCTGGCGCCATGGACGGGCAAGGGGCTCGACGAGCGCGCGTTCCTCGATCCGCGCACCATCGCCGCCTACCTGTTCCTGATGGTCTACGCGTTCGCCGTGATCCTCATCACGGTCTGCTACGTCATGCTGTCCATGAAGCGCCTGCGCGACCGGGCCCTGCCGACGGGACTTGCGGGGGCGCTGCCCCTCGCGGCCCTGCTGGACGGCGCCCTCCGCTGGGTGCAGCCGCAGGTTCCCGACGTTCCGTTCTGGCTGGTCGTCGTGTGCGACCTCGTGTTGGTCGCGGTCGTGGCGTGGACGGTGTTCGAACTGGGCCTGCGCGAGAGCCGCCGGGGCTGAGGCGTCAGCCGGAATCGCCGTCGTCGCCGTCCGCCGTCGGCGTCGCAAGCAGCTTGTCGACGCGACGTCCGTCAAGGTCCACCACCTCGAAGCGCCACCCGTAGGCGTCGACGCGCTCGCCCGTCACCGGCAGGTGCTGCAGGCGGTCGATCACCAAGCCTGCAGCCGTCTCGTAGTCGCGTTTCTCGGGCAGCGCGATGCCCAGTTGCTCGGCCATGTCGTCGGCCGCCATCCATCCGGCGATCAGCCACGATCCGTCTTCCCGGCGCACGGCGGCGGGCTCTTCCTCGGCCTCGCCGGTGCGGAAGGCGCCCGCGATGGCGTCGAGAATGTCGGCGGGCGTGACGATGCCGTCGAAGTGGCCGTACTCGTCATGCACCAGCGCCATGGGCACTTCGGCCTGGCGCAGCATCTGGAGCGCGTCGAGCGCGTCCAGCGTGTCGGGCAGCACGGGCGCCTGCCGCAGCTTGCCGACAAGATCGAGCGGCTCGCCCGAGAGCGCCGGGCCGATCAGCTCGCGCAACTGCACCACGCCCACGATGTTGTCCACAGCGCCCCGCGCCACCGGCATGCGCGAATGCACCGCCCCGCGCAGCCGCAGGCGCAATTCTTCTTCGTCGTCGTCGAGGTCGAGCCAGGCGACGTCCGTGCGGGGCGTCATGACCGAACGCACGGGCCGGTCGCCCAGCCGCAGCACGGCGGAGATCATCCGCCGCTCGTCGATCTCGATCACCCCCGCCGTGGCGGCTTCCGCCACCAGCGACTTGATCTCTTCTTCGGTCACGGGCGTCTCGGAGCCCGAGCCCTGCCCCAGCAGGAAGAAAATGAGCCGCGTTGAGGAATCCAGCAGCCACACGATGGGAGCCGCGACGCGCGACAGCAGCGCCATCGGGGGCGCCATCATGCACGCGATGCCCTCCGCGTTGCCGAGCGCGAGGTGCTTGGGCACGAGTTCGCCAATGACCACGGAGAGATAGGTGATGATGCCGATGACCACCACATAGCTGGCGGGGTTGGCGATGAGCGGGCGCACGCCCTGCTCCTTGAGGTAATCGCCCAGCATCTCCGCCAGCGCCGCGCCCGAGAACACGCCGGCCAGGATGCCCACCAGCGTGATGCCGATCTGGACGGTGGAGAGGAAGCGGCCGGGGTCTTCCGCAAGGTCGAGCGCCACGCGGGCGCCGGGACGCCCCGATTCGGCCATGACCTTCAGCCGCGACTTGCGCGCGGAGACGATCGCCAGTTCGGAAAGCGCGAACACCCCGTTGAGGGCGATGAGTAGGACGGCGACGAAAAGTTCGAACACGAACCATCAGGCCGGCTCGCCATTCGCGCCCCGGACCCCTCCTGCAAGGAAAACGACGCTTACATTGGGCCCTGCGGGCCCCGGCGTCAATGCGTGCTGGAGCGCGGACGTGGCCGCCGGTTCGGCGTTTTTTCTGCGCCGGGCGAAGCGCCCGCGCGATGATTTGAGTATGCTGCGCAAAACGAGGTGTGACATGCAGCAGCCCTTTACGTTCCAGTCCGACGGTCTTGCGCTCTCCGGCGTGCTGCATATCCCCGACGGCCGGCGGGCGGACGAGAAGCTGCCCGCCTTCCTGGTGCTGCATGGCTTCGTGGGCTCCAAGGACGAGTCCCACGCGGAAATCCAGGCGCAGATCCTTGAGGAATTCGGCTACGCGGCGTTCCGTTTCGACATGCGCGGCTGCGGCGCCAGCGAGGGCCAGCGCGGCCAGATCCGCTGCTTCGACCAGGTCGCGGACACCAAGAACGCGTTCAACTTCCTCGCCGGACGGCCCGAGATCGACGCCGGCCGCATCGGCGTCATCGGCCACAGCTTCGGAGCCGCGGTGGCGATCTACACGGCGGGCGTCGACGAGCGCTTCGCGTGCGTGATCTCGTCGTGCGGTTGGGGACACGGCGAGCGCAAGTTCCGCGGCCAGCACCCCACCCCCGAGGCTTGGGGCAAGTTCACCGCCATGCTGGAGAAGGGCCGCGCCCACAAGCAGGAGACCGGCGAGAGCCTGTGGGTCTCGCGCTTTGACGTGGTGCCGATCCCCGAGCGCCTGCGCAGGAATCTCTCCTCCAAAGCTCTCATGGAAGTGCCGGTCGAGACCGCGCAGAGCATGTTCGATTTCCGCGCCGAGGACGTCGTAGGCAACATCGCCCCCCGCCCCCTGCTGCTGTTCCATACGGCCAACGACCAGGTCACGCCCACGGAGCAGTCCATGCGGCTGTTCGAGAAGGCCGGCATGCCGACCGAACTCATGCTGGTGACGGGAACCTCGCACTTCCCGCTGTCGCCGGACGACGCGCCGCGCACGAAGGACGCGATGCGCAGCTGGCTCGGCAAGTTCTTCCCCACCCCGCTGCGCGGCCGGGGCTGACCGCTCGCACGTCCCATAGGGTAGACCAGGGCGAAATCCCCGCTGGACGCTCGCGTCCGGCGGGCCTCCGCTCGCAGTGTTTGCAGATCCCGCGCTGCGCCCTGTATTTACATTAGTTTGCATTGTATTGTGTTGAATTAGTTACACTGTCGAGCAGTCTGCGCGCCAGAACGAACCGCCATTTCAAGCGTAACCGTTCACAACGCGGCGTAATCAGCAGGTTATTCAAAAATAACAAAAAGCTATCTCGGGTATTGCGTATTTTTACCAGTTTCCACTTTTGTGACTATCCTGCTTACAAAGAGGAACTGTGTAATAAATAAGGCATCCCCGATGCGTAGATTTTTTCTGTCCCTTCTGTTCGCCGCCTCGGGCGCTGCCGCCATCGCCGCCGATCTTCCGGCGCGCACCGCAGCGCCGCCTCCGCCGCTTCTCGTGCAAGGCCCGAGCGGGTGGGGCGGTTTTTACGCTGGCGTTCACGCGGGCTATTCAAGCGCCATCAAGTCGTCGCTGACCACGACCGCAAACTCCAGCGTGTCGAAGTCCATCGGCCGCGGCGAATGCCTGGACAGCAACGGCGGCGCGGTCAGCCCGCCCGTCGGCGCCAATCCGAACAACTGCACGGCGCCGACGAACGTGCCCAACACCTTCGTGTTCACGCCTAGCGCGCCGTACACGTCGAGCTTCGTCGCCGGAACCAGCGCCACCTGCGTCGGAGGGAACGGCGGGAATCAGGGCGCCTGCGAGAGAAACGGCGGGAGGTGGCAGCCCGCAACCTCCGACGTGTGCACCGCGACCAGCGGTCCGAACTCAGGCACGACCTACACCGCCAACAATGCTCAGACCTGCGCGAACGCCGTCGGCTCCTCGCCGAACGTCTGCACGGCCACCAGCGGGACGAACAGCGGCACGACCTACGACGCCAACAACTCGCAGGCCTGCTCCAACGCGGTGGGCTCCACGTCGGTCCCCAGCACGAACACATGGGCGACGGGCTCCGACCTGTTCTCCGGGTCGGCCATGGCGGCGGTCAACCGCACCCTGAACGAGCGCTCGCCCTTGTTCGGCGTCAACTTCGGCTACAACTTCCAGACCGGCTCGATCGTGATGGGCGTGGAGGCCGACCTGACCTACATGCCGAATGGGGTGAACGCCCTCTCGTCGCGCTCCGTCGCGAACGTCGAAAACGCCGACGGACCGGGCCAGAGCGAGATCCCGCTGTACGCCAACATGTCCACCACGGCCTCAGGGCAGTTTGGCGTGCGGGGGTTCGCGACCTTGCGGGCCCGGCTCGGCTATGACTTTAACGACAAGCTGCTCGTGTTCGTCACCGGCGGCCCGGCGATCGGCGACGTGCGGATGCGCGGACAGGTCGCCTATGAAGGAAATTGGGGCGTCAAGAACAACGAGCGGGGCTCGTTCTACGAAGTCGACCGCTTCAGCAAGTCCGGCCACAAGCTCGGCTATGCGGTTGGCGGCGGCCTCAACTACAAGCTGTCGGACAGCTTCATCCTTGGCCTCACGTATCTGTACGTGAACCTCGGCAAGTACGCCGCCAGCTCCGACTTCGCCTACTCGGGAACGTTCTCGCAAGGCAACAACAATCCCAACGCGCCCAACAACGGCTTCAGCGCGCAGACCAGCGGCTCCAGCCAGGCCAGCATTCGGGCGGCGTTCCACACGGTGCGCCTGAGCGCCCAGTATCGCTTCGCGAGCGAAACCGCAGCGCCTGTGCTGGCGCGCTACTGACAGGGCGCCTCCGCACCGGCGCCAGTCCGGCGCTAACTGCCCCCTCAACGACAAAGCGCCCCCGCAAGGGGGCGCTTTTTCCGTTCCGGACGCTTTGAGCTTGCTTCGCCGGCGGTCTATCCGCGCGCCGGGCGCACCGTGCCCTCGAACTGCACGCGGTAGCCGGAGCGCACGTTCGGCCAATAATCCCAGATCGCGAAGTGCTGGGTGCAGCGGTTGTCCCAGAACGCCACCGAGTTCGGTAGCCAGCGGAAGCGCATCTGCCAATGGGGCTTGGCGATGTGGGCGAACAGGAAGTTCAGCACCGCGTCGCTCTCGTCCCGCGCCAGCTCCACGATGCGCGTGGTGAACCCTGCGTTGACGAACAGCAGCTTGCGGCCCGTCTCCGGATGGGTGGTGACCACGGGATGGACGGCGGACGGGTAGACGGTGGGGGTGCCCTTGTCGAAGAGCTTGGCGCCGTCGTGCTCCGCGTTGAGCGGCTCCAGGAAGGCCTTCATCTGCGGGGTCAGGGCGTCGTAGGCCGCATAGGCGCTGGCGAACAGCGTGTCGCCGCCGCCGTCCGGAGGCAGGATCTTCTGGATCAGGATCGAGCCGTTGGGGGGGATCTCCGAGCAGCTCTGGTCCGAATGCCACACTTCGCCCGAGATGCGCTTGGACTTGGCGTCGAAATGCTGGAGCCGGATCGCCGGATAGCCTTCGGCGGGCTTGGAGGCGGTGCCGGCGCCGCCCACGTGCACATGCACATGGCCGAAGTAGCCCGCCAGCCGCATCTGGTCCTCGAAGGTCATGTCCTGGTCGCGGAAGAACACGACGCCATGCTTGAGGAAGGCGTCGTAGATCTGGCGGCGCACGTCGTCGCTGAGCGGCTTGGTCAGGTCGACGTTGCCGATCTCCGCCCCTATGTGGGGGCTCGAAGGCGTCACGGTAATCTGTTGCGAGCTCACGACGGCGTCTCCCCTGATCGGTCGGGCATGTTGCGGGTTGAATTGTGGTCGAGGCTGGCCAACCCCACCCGCCGGAGGAGCGTGCCAGCAGCAGAGCGCACCTTAGCCCGGCAGCGCAAGCTCCGACCAGATCTTCTGCACGAGCGCGCCAAAGCGCGGGTCGCCGCGCAGGCTGCGCGGATCGCGCGGGCGTTCGAACTCCACCGCGTGGCTGGCCACGATGCGCCCAGGCCGCGCGCTCATCACGATCACCCTGTCGGCCAGCGCGACGGCCTCCTCGATGTCGTGGGTGACGAACACGATGCTGCGGCGGCTGGCTTCCCAGATGCGCAGCAATTCGCGGCCCATGATGATCTTCGTCTGGTAGTCGAGCGCCCCGAAGGGCTCGTCCATCAGGAACATGTCGGGTTCGAACGCCAGCAGGCGCGCGAGGGACACGCGCTGGCGCATGCCGCCCGACAGCGCGGCGGGGTATCTGTCCTCGTAGCCCTGCAGGCGGACCAGGGCGATGAGCGACGCGATGCGCTCGGCGTGCTGCTCCTTGGGCAGGCCCGACAGTTCGCATCCCACGGCGATGTTGCTGGTCACGGTCGCCCACGGCAGCAGCGTGTCGCGCTGGAACATGAAGCCGATCTTGGGCTTGCCGCCCGCCGCGGCGGGCCCGCCCACGCGGACCTCGCCCGAGCGCGCCGGCACAAGGCCCGAGACGACCTTCAGCAGCGTCGACTTTCCGCACCCGCTCGGCCCCACGATGGCGACGAACTCGCCTTCCTGAATGTCGAGCGACAGGTTGTCGATGGCCGTGACGTCGCCGCTGAACACCACGGTCAGGCCGCGGATCGACAAGGGCGCCTCGGGCGCCGCCAGGGCCCTTTCGGGCGCGGTGCTGGTCATGGTCATTGGCGCCACCGGGTCAGGCGATTGGAAATGATCGAGACGATCTGGTTGGCGATCATCGCGATGGCGATGAGCACGATGATGCCGGTGAACACGCCGGTGGTGTCGAGTTGCCCGGCGGAGCGCTCGATGTACCAGCCAAGGCCCCTGCTGGAGCCGATCAGTTCGCCCACCAGCGCGCCGATGAGCGCCAGCCCGACGCTGATCCGGAAGGAGGCCATGATCCAGGTGAGCACGGCCGGCAGAAGCACGCGGCGCACGATGTAGCGGTCGCTCGCCCCCATGGTGCGCATCAGGTCGATGGGCTCGCGGTCGAGCGCCCGCACGCCTTCCACCACGTTGAGCACGAAGACGAACACCACCATGGAGAACGACATCATCACCTTGGCGGGCAGGCCGATGCCGAACCACAGGATGAACAACGGCGCCAGGGCGACGCGCGGCAGGCTGTACAGGCCCATGAAGAGCGGCTCGGCGATCTTCGAGGCGCGCTCGTAGCGGGCCATCAGCAGGCCGAGCGACACGCCGACCACGGAGCCAAGCGCCAGCCCGAGACCGGCCTCCGTCAGCGTCGCGGACGTGTGCCAGGCGAGGTCGCCCTTTACGGCGAGTTGCCACAGCCGCTCGCCGATGAGGCTCGGCCGGCTGGACCAGAAGGGGTCGAACGCATAGGCGCCCGCCACCTCCCACAACGCCAGCGCGGCGACGAGAAAGAGCGTCTGCTGCACGAACAGGTTTTGGAAAAACCCGCCCGAGGACGCAGGCGCGGCCGTGCGCGGCGGCGCCAGGGTGTCGTCGGTCATATCGCTGCTCCTGGACGCGTCACGGTTGCGGCAGCAGGCCGGTGGCCGCCACCTTCTCGTACGGTACGGGCGCGATGGTCGGATCGCTCACCTTCAGCATGTTGAGCATGAGCGCGTATCCCGCCGGAGCCATGCGGCCGTCGACGGCCAGCAGCTTCGGGGCCTCGTCGGCGAGGACCTCCCGCAGCTTGGGGCTCAGGGCAGGGTACATTTCCGCAAGGCCGGCCTCGACGGCGGCGCGGTTGGTACGCACCATTCCTTCGGCCTTCACGACGGCGCGGGCGAGGGCGCGCGCCGTCGCCTCCTCGCGCTGCGTCCAGCGTTCGAGAACCAGAAGGCCGAGCGCCGGATATTGCAGGTTGCGATAGTCCTGGATCAGCTTGAACCGGCCGTCGGCCATCGCGGCCTGCACGTCAGGCGTCGTCAGCATGCCGGCCGCCACGGCGCCCGTCTCGATGGCGGCGCGCATGGGGCCGCCGGTGCCGATGCCGGTGATCTCGACCTCGCGGTCCGCGTTAATTCCCGCTTCGCCCAGGAAGTAGCGCAGCGTGTTGTCCGTGAGGCTGCCGGCGGACGTGATGCCGATGCGCTTGCCCTTCAGGCTCTTGATGTCGCTTCCGGGCGAACTCGCCAGGGCCACGAGGCCGTAGCCGTGGAACTCGGTCAGCGCCGTCAGCACGAGGCCGCCCTGGCCGCGGGACCGCAGGCGCACCGCGTGGTCCGCCGCGCAGATGCAGGCCTCGACGCTGCCCGAAGCGAGCGCCTGGACGGCCGGGCCGCCGCCGCGAAAATCGGTGATCTCGACCTTGAGGTTTTCAGCCGCGAACAGCCCTTCGCGCTGCGCGATGACAACCGGAAGCGACCCGATGGAGTTCTGCGCCGAGGCGATGCGCACGACGGTTTGGGCGACCGCCGCATCGGCCGCGCCGACAAGGCACATCAGCCCGAGCAAGGATCGCCGAAGCCACACTGAATTCATCGCCGTACATCCCTCGTCGCGCAGCGCCCTGAGAAGAACCGTCAGGGCCGGGCTCATGGATGCAAACAAGCACGCCCCCATGCTGCACCGCAAGGCTGAAATTGGAGAACGCCCGCCAGAAAGCCCGCGATTTGGCGAACGGGTAAAACCCGCTCCGCACGCGTGAAATCGCCGCCGGGCCGCTTGGGCCGGCTTCACTGTCGCATCGCGGGCGGATTGCAGGTTTTCCGCGAGGAGGCAGGGGCGGGGCGCCGGCGGGGCCGGCCGGCCCAAGCCGCAGCGTCTTGAAGGAGCTTCGGATTTGGTTTTGCGCCGCGTCCAAAATGGGGGAGATTGGCGTTCGCTCTCACGGGAGAACGTCAATGCTCCGGCCCCTGTGGCGCCGCGTCCCGCGCTGCGCCAACGTACTTCGCCATTGCGTCCTCCTGCTCGCCGCAGGGGCTGGAGGCCTGCTGTTCGCCCCGCTGGCGCTCGCCCAGCAGACGATCCTGAACGTGTCCCACGATCCCACCCGCGAACTTTACCGCGACATCAACGCTGCGTTCGTCAGCGCCTGGAAGGCCAGGACCGGCCAGGCGGTGACCATCAGGCAGTCCCACAGCGGATCGGGGGAACAGGCGCGCGCCGTGGTCGAGGGGTTGCGGGCGGATGTCGTGACCCTGGGACTGGCGGGGGATATCGATCTGATCGCCGCCCAGTCGACGCTGATTCCGTCCAACTGGCAGGCGCGCCTGCCGCACAATTCGTCTCCCTACACGTCCCCGATCGTCCTGCTGGTTCGACAAGGCAACCCCAAGGGCGTCAGGGACTGGGGCGATCTGGCGAGGCCCGGCGTGTCCGTCGTCACCCCGAACCCGAAGACGTCCGGGGGCGCCCGGTGGAATTACCTCGCCGCCTGGGCCTGGGCGAAGCGGGCCTATGGGGACGAGAGCAAAGTCCGCGAATTCATGGCCGCGATGCTCAAGAACGTTCATGCGTTCGACAAGGGCGCCCGCAGCGCGACTATGACCTTCGCCCAGGACCGGCTCGGAGACGTGCTGGTCGCGTGGGAGAACGAGGCGTTCTTCGCGCTGGAGGAGTTTGGATCCCAGAAATTCGAAATCGTGGTCCCCAGCCTGTCCATCCTCGCGGAGCCGCCGGTCGCCATCGTGGACCGGAACGTGGACCGAAAGGGGACGCGAGCGCTCGCGCAGGCGTACCTCGAGTTTCTCTACACGCCGGCCGCGCAAGCCATCATCGCCAAGCGCCATTATCGTCCGCGGCATCCGGAACACGCCCATCCGGACGACCTGGCGCTCTTTCCAAGGCTTGATCTCGTGACCGTCGGCGACGCGTTCGGCGGCTGGGCGAAAGCCCAGAAGACGCATTTCGCCGATGGGGGCACCTTCGATCAGCTCCACACGTCCGACCACTAGGCAGGCGATTCGGACAGGGGCCGCCCTATTCGGAATTGATGATCTTCGAAGCCCGCGCCACGATCTCGGGCGGCTGCCCGTAGGCCCAGCGCAGCAGGTCGTCGATCTGCGCCGCGTCGTAGAGATCCACCTTGCGGCCCGACTTCGCCGCCAGCGCAAGCAGGCCGGGGTCCCTGGCCGCCTGCGCGAACGCATGGCGCATGTCGTCCGCGACAGTTTGCGGCATGGCGGGGGGCGCCGCGAAGGGGCGGCCAATCGCGAGGTTCGCGAGGATCAGCCGGGCGACGCGCTGGTCGTCGGGATCGACGATGAGGTCCAGCACATGCGGCGCGGCGCCCATCTCCGGCTCGCGCGCAAGGCCGATCTGCGCCAAAAGCGCCACCTTCTTTTCTGTGACGTATTGCGGCCTGTCGGCCTTCATGCACGCCCAGCACCAGCCCACGAAGCCTTCGACCTCGCCGCGCTCCATCGCGAGGGTGATGTCGTTGGAGCCCTTGTAGCCTCTGATCGCCCTGAACTTCGTGCCGAGCGTTTCGTTCATCAGCTTGGCGAACGCCTCGCCCCCGCTGGATGGCCCGCTGGAGCCAAAGCGAAGTTCCCTCGCCTTCGCGTCGTCGAGGGTGCGAAAACCCGACGTCTGCCACGCGATGGCGATGGGGGTGAAGGATTCCAGGCTTCCCAGCCATGTCAGCAGGCGTGGATCGAACTTCGCCGCCGCCTTCTCGTCAGCGGACCCGATGAGGGGCGCGAACGCGGCGCCGCCCGCCATGAGGCCGATGGCGGACCCGTCGGGCGGCGCGATTTTCGCCAGATAATTGGCCAGCACCAGCGATCCGCCGCCCGGCATATGCCGCACCACCAGCGTGGGATTGCCGGGCAGATAGCGGCCCATGTGCTGGGCGACGAGTTGCGCGTAGGCGTCGTAACCGCCGCCGGGCCCAAAGCCCACATAGAGCGAGATGGTCTTGGGGCGCAGGGCGTTCGAGGGTTCCTGCGCGTGGGCGGGCCACAGGCTCAGGAGCGCCAGAAGGCCGGGGGTTGCGAGCGCGCGAACAAGCTGCAGCATGGAGCCTCCTTCAAGTCTGCACTGAGCCCCAGACGTTTTTTGCAGCCTCGACGACGCGCGCGAGCTTGGCGCGCTGCTGATCGTGCGTCAGCTTCACGGCGCTGGTCGCGCTCGTGGAGAACCCGCACTGCGGACTGATGGACAATTGGTCCAGGGCCAAGAATTTCGCGGCCTCCTCGATCCGGCCCTTCAGGAAGGAGAGGTCCTCGACCTGCGGCCGTTTGGAAGACACAAGGCCCAGCACGATCTGCTTGCCCGGCGGCACGGCGCCCAGGGGTTCGAAGCCGCCTGCGCGCTCGTCGTCGAACTCAAGGAAGTAGGTCCCCACGTCGAGATCGTTGAACAGTTCATGGGCGATTGGGCCGTAACTCACGTTCGCCTGCCAGCTTGGGTCCTGGCTGCGGCAGATATGGATCCCGATCTTCATCGTGCTCGGTGCGCCGCGAACGACCGCGTTGATCACCTCGACGTAGATCCGCAGAAGATCGCGCCAGTCGTCGCCGCGGTCCTTCAGCAACGCGCGGGCGCGCTCGTCCCCCAGCTTCACAAGCGAGGTCTCGTCGATCTGCAACCATCGACATCCCGCCTCCGCCAGGGACGCCATCTCCTTGTGATAGGCGGTCACCATGTCGGCCCAGAAATTGTCCAGATCGGGATAGGCCTCGCGTGAGATGTTCTCGCGGCCGCTGCGGTAGTGGACGTACGCCGGACCGGGCAGAGTCGCCTTGGCGACCCGCGACGTGAGGCCCTGCACGAACGCGAAATCCCGCGCGTTCGCCCCGCCTGTCCATTCGATCCGGTCCACGACCTTGGGGATGCGCCGCGCGGTGCGATGTCCGTGCTTCTGCGACGCCGACCAGCCCTGGTCCTCGGTCATCTCCACGCTGATGCCGGAGATGTCCTGCGTGGTGAACGCGTCCGAATAGGTGCCGCGCCGGAACTCGCCGTCGGTGACGACCGGAAGGCCGACGTCCTCCTGCATCCGCACGACGGCGCGGATCGCCTCGTCCTCCAAGTCGCGCAGAGCGGCGTCCGGCAGGGACCCGGCCGCATGCGCACGGCGCGCCTCGAGCAGCGCCTCGGGCCGCAGGAGAGAGCCAACCTGATCGGCGCGGAAAATCGGGAGATCGCTGGTCAAAATCGTCACCTGCGTTGCGTGAATGCGGGAAGCCTATTTGGGCGGAACGAGCGCCTGCCTGATCTTTTCGGTGAGAGCGGGCGGGGCGGCGTAGAAGCGTTCAATGAGGGTCTGGACCTCCTCGCCCGAGACGGGATTGACGTCCAATCCGGCGCGCTTTGCTTCTGCCAGAAGCTCGGGATCGGCGAGGACCGACAGGAAGCTCTTGCGCCACAGCGCGACGCGCGCCGGCGGAGTCTCGGGCGCCAGCACGTAGGGGCGCCCGAACGCCGTATGGCTGAAGTACAACTCCATGATGCGGCGCTGTTCGTCCGTCCTGGCGAAGGAGGTCGCGAGGGGCACGCCCATGGCGTTCAGCTCCGGGTGGCCCTTGCCGTGGGTCTGCACCAGCACGCGCACCGGCCCGCCGGGCGCGAACCAGCCGGGGTTGGTGGCGCCGATCGCCGGCCATGCGAAGCCGCACGCCCCCTGGACCTCGTTTCGCTCCATCGCCAGCGCAATGGTCCGGCTTCCCTGATAGCCCAGCACGACGCGCATCCGGGCGCCCAGCACGTTGGCGAGCATGGAGGAGAAGTCGCTGCTTGAACTTGCGATCGTCGCGCCCATGACCATGTCGCGCCGGTCGAGGTCTTCGAAAGACTGCGCGGCTGCGTCCTTGCGGGCGATGCAGATGTAGACGTCGTCGTTGACGGACCCGAGGTAATGAAAGCGGCTGGGGTCGTAGTTCAACTTGAGGCTGCCGATCAGCGGCTCCAGAATGGCCGCCGGATAGATGGAGCCGATCGTCGTGCCGTCCTTCGGCGCAATGGCGTACACGTATTGCGCCGCCTGGTTGCTTCCCGCGCCTGGCATGTTGGACACCACGACATTGGGCGCGCCCGGAAGATGCTTGGGCAGGTGGCGGGCCATCAGCCGGGCATAAGCGTCGTAGCCGCCGCCGGCCGCGGTTCCGACGATGATGGTCACCTGCTTGCCCTGCAGGACAGAAGGCTCCTGCGCGGCGCCGACGGCGCATGCGGCAAGCCATGCGAGGATGCCCGTGACAGCGCGCCTCGTCCGGACCATTCCGACCTCCCTGCGGCCCGCTTGTCGCGACGTCGGCGAGGAGAGCCCGCTCGGGCGATCCGGCCGCATCCCGTTGGGGCGCCTGTTGATCGCAGGCTCTCACACTTGTCCGGGGTCCGTCTACTCGCCTTTGCGGCGGCCCGGGGGCCGCTCAGCCATGGAAGACGATGGGCGAGCGACCGGGCCCGTCGTTCCAGCCGAACTGTCAAGGCGCGGCGCCCGCCCTCTCGCGGGCGTTCGGATGGAACCTGGCGCGTTCAAGTAACTTGCCCGGTATGGCTTGGATGAACCTACGGCGTTTCACGTTCGCCCCCGCGGCCCTGGCGTTTGCGTGCTCGTTGGGCGCGTTCGCGGCCTTCGCCCAGGACGCGGGCAGGGTCGGCGCGGACACGGAGCAGGAGTCGCGCGCGTCCGACCCGCTCGAGGCGGAAGGCGCTCGGCCTTCCCCGCAGGAGCCTGAGGCTCCTCCGGCGGAGCTGGACGACGACGGCGTGCGCGACCCAGGGGCGGCCATGACCGAAAGCGATGGCGGCGGGACCTCCGGCGAGAGCGAAGAGCCCGTCGCGCCGTCGCCTCCGGACGCAGAGATCGCGCCGGACGCCGAGGCCGGCGCGACCGCCCCGTCCGCGAAGGCCGAACGCCCGCCCGAAGCGTCCGTGGAACCGCCCGTGGCCCCGCCAAATCCCGCGCAGCGGCTCGACCGGTACGTGCGCCTCTGGGAGCGCGACGAGAACGTCAACCCCGAAACCCTTCGCGAGTACTATAGCGACAGGGTCGTCTACTACGGCAAGCCGATGTCGCGGGACGCTGTCTATCGGGACAAATTGCGTTTCATCCGCACGTATCCTTATCGGACCTACAGCATCGTGCCGGGGTCGTTCCGGTCCCGGTGCGACGGCGGCGTATGCCGCGTCGAGGCGGTGCTGTCCTGGAGCCGGGAGACCCGCGGCGGACGACGCACCAACGGCGCATCGCGCCTGACGCTCGTGTTCACGAACGACGCGGGAGGCAAGATCCTGCGGGAGTCCGCCGTCACGCTGAGGTGAAGCCGAAGGCAGGCGGCGGCGAGCGTCGCGCCTCGGCAATGTGGAAAGAAACAGATGAACGACGATTTTCAGGACGACGGCGAATTCGACAATCTGGAGTACCTGCCCGACGTGGTCGCCCAAAGGGCGATTGCGTTTTGTAACCTTGCGCGCGCGGCGGACTCCGCTCAGGACCCGGCCGTGCGGGAGCTCTGTCTGGCGATGATGCGGAAGGTGAGCGCGACGATCAGAAGTCCGTCCACGGCGGAGGTGCGCCTGATCCACGATCCCGAAGGCGATTCCTCCATGAAATGACGCGCCCCGCGTGGCGCCCCCCAACGCCGTGACTCTCGCAATGCGCTCTCACGCTTCGCCTCGAACAGGATCGGGCCGGCTGACGCCCCGGCCTCGGCCGCGCACGGGGCCTGCGTCCATTCTGCGCCTCATGCTCGCGGCGGGCGCGACGATCGCTTGCCTTCCCCGGGCGCAGGCGCAGGACGAGACGTTGCGCCATGCGCTTTGCCGGTTGGTGGACGGCGCGGCGCGCGCCCACGCGATCCCCGAGCCGTTCCTCACGCGGCTGATATGGCGCGAAAGCAGCTTCCGCCTCAGCGTCACGAGCCCCGCTGGAGCGCAGGGCGTCGCGCAATTCATGCCGGGAACAGCCCGGGAGCGCGGCGTCCAGGACCCCTTCGACCCCGAGCAGGCGATACCCAAGGCCGCCGAGCTTCTGGCGGCCTTGAGGAGGCGCTTCGGAAACCTTGGACTGGCGGCCGCTGCATACAACGGCGGGCCGGCTCGCGTGAGCGCCTGGCTTGCAGGCCGCGGAGGACTTCCGGCCGAAACGCGCGCGTATGTGATGGCGATCACCGGCCGCTCGGCCGAAGACTGGAGCGAGGGCCGGGCGGCGGCGAAGTCCGAAGCTGACATGGAAGCGGGACCCGACGCTCCCGAGGGCTGTATTGCGACGCTCGCCTCCTTGAGGCGGCCAGGCAGGGGCGGCGAGATCGAGGAAGCGCTGGCCCCATGGGGCGTGCAACTGGCGGGCAATTTTTCGAAGCAGATCGCGCTGCAATCCTTCCAGCGCATGCGCCAGCTCTACGCCGCTGCTCTGGGAGACGTGCGGCCGATGATCATCGGAACGCGGCTGCGCAGCCGGGGCGTCCGAGCCTTCTACAGAGTGCGACTGCCCGCCCAGACGCGCCCGGCCGCCGAGGCCATCTGCCAGCGGCTGCAAAGCGCCGGCGGAAGTTGCGTGGTGCTCCGCACGTGACGCGTCGCAAAGACGCCCTCCCGACGCGAGCCGGGAGGGCGCTCGGTACGCTGCATCCCAGCTACTGATGCGCGGCCCTCAGGAACCTCGGCGCCGGCGCCCGGGTTGCGCTGGTCTGAAGCACGGGAGCAAGCCATGGGAAACTTCGGCGATACGTGGGCGCGCGCGAGCCTTTCGGCGCTGGTGTCCGGCACGACCGCAAGCCTCGTCACCACGGCTGCGCTGGCGGCGCTGGCGCGGGCGGAGGGCAAGGGGGCGCTGCAGCCTACCAACTCCACGAGCCACTGGCTTCACGGCGAGAGCGCCGGCCGCGTGACGCGCGCCGACGCGTCCCACACGCTCGCCGGCTACGCCACCCATCACGCCTCCGCGGTGTTCTGGGCGTTGCCCTTCGAATACTGGCTGGCCCAGCGTCCGCCGCGCGCGCCCGCGCGATTGCTGGGCGACGCAGTCGTGATGTCGGCCGTCGCGGCGGTGGTCGACTATGGCGTCGCGCCCAAGCGCTTCACGCCCGGATGGGAGGAGGTGCTGCCGACGCGCTCCATCGCGCTCACGTACGGCGCGCTCGCGCTGGGCCTGGCGGCCGGCGCATGGATCTCGCAGCGAATGCGCCAATCTGGCAGGCTTTAGTTCTGGGGCCATGCGTGGGCGCGACATGCGTCCGCTATCGTGCCGAGAAAGAGGCTGCACGCACGCTTCTCGTGTTTCACCGGCGCGCGATTCGGGCAACTACTATGCCAAGATGACGTTGTGACACGCGGTAAACCTTGTAACGCCAAGCCGATCTCCCTGCTGTTAGCGCAGTTGCTCGCCGTGCCCTGCACCCGGATTTTCGCACAATGTGGTTGTTCACCGACTTCGCCGAAGTCTGCGGCGCGATGTCCCCTTTGGGCAAGCTGGTTCTGGCAGGCGATCTTGGCATCGCGGCTTCCTATTTCGCCATCCCCGTTGGCATGGCGGTGCTCATGCGGGACCGCATCAAAGACCTTCCGTTTCCATGGCTCATCGGGCTTTTCGCCGCGTTCATCACCGCCTGCGGGCTGACCCACCTCGTGCATGCGATCCAGATGCCATTCACGACGCTTGAGCACACGCCCCTGGAGGCGGCGCTCAAGAGCGCGTGCGCGGTGCTGTCCATCGTGACGGCGGCGATCCTGGTTTGTCTGATGCCTCGCATCAAAAAGCTGCCGTCCCCCGCCGAGCGCCGCGCGTCCCTGGAACGGGAAGTTGCGTTCCGCACGAGCCAAAAGGACGCTTTGGTCTGGGAGATCAACCACCAGCTGGGAAACCAGCTGCAGATCATGGCGTCCGCGCTGCGGGTCGAACGTCGCAAAGCTACGGAGGCGGAGCACGCGGCGCTCGCCCGCGTCGAACTGGTCGTGGCTGAACTCACGCGGCGTTACCGCGAGGCGGAGCCCAGGTACGCAGAACTGCAGGGCCTCGCCGACGGTCGCGAGCTTATGACGCCTGCTCAGTAGCGGCTCCCAGCCGCTTCCGGGGGCGGCTATGGCGATCATCCCGGTCGCGGCGGCGCAATAGGTGTAAGGTCATATTGCAGCGTCCTCGACCAAGAGCTTCGTGGCCTCTGACCTGATCCCTCACACGGCGATGCTCGCCCAACAGAGCTCGGTTCCCATGCCAAATCGCCAAAGCCAGCCCGCCGGCTGGAGCGCCGACCAACTGAACCTCGCGATCGAAGCGGCTGGAGTCGCCCTCTGGGCTTGGAACGTCAAAACCGACAAGCTTAAGTTGGATTCGCGGGGGTGCGACTTATGGGGAGTGCCCAGCGACGCAACTGTGACCTTTGAAGATCTCTCGGCCCATATTCATCCTTCGGATCGCGATCGCGTCCGTGCGGCCTTTGCGGCCACGCGCGCCATCGTCGGACCTTACGAAATCGACTTCAGGATCATGTTGGGGACGAGCGTGCGCTGGATCTCGGCGCGCGGCAAAGGCGACGACGACGCGATCGTGCGCGGGAACATGTTCGGCGTCTTTCTGGACGTCACCGGACGAAAGCAGGCGGAGGAAGGCCACGAACTGCTGGCGGGCGAAATGAGCCACCGCGTGAAAAACCTCCTGTCCATCGCGTCGGGACTCACGACGATGACGGCCCGGTCGGCGGCCTCGACCAAGGACATGGCGCGGGAGCTGACGGAGCGCCTGACCGCCCTGGGGCGCGCGCATGATCTGGTCAGGCCGCTTCCCAGATCAGACGGCAGAGCGGCGCTGCTGGGGGATCTGTTCACCGTTTTGTTGGCCCCCTATGACGACCAGGGGGCCTTCAGCGGACGGGTTCGCGTGGCTGTGCCGCGCATGGGCGTGGGAGAAAACGCCGCAACCTCGTTGGCGCTGGCCATTCACGAATTGGCGACAAACTCGGTGAAATACGGGGCGCTCTCTGTCGGCGAGGGCCTGCTCGACGTCTCGTGCACGGCCGGCGACGCCGATGTGACAGTCGTCTGGACGGAGCGGGGCGGACCTGCCGTTGCGCCGGCCACCTTGGGGCCTGGCGGTTTCGGATCAAAGCTCATTGAGCGAAGCATGCGCGGCTTGGGCGGTTCGATCGATTATGAATGGTCCAGCGAAGGGTTGATCGCCTCCCTTCGCATGCGCCCGGACAGCCTTACTGGGTAAAGGCCATCATCCCCCGCCTGGCCGCGCGAGGAGAGGCGTGCTTGCGACGTCATGCGCTCAGCGGCGAGCGCTCGCCCGCTGGATCAGCTGACGCCGAGCATCCGCTCTATGACGACATCCAGTGATCTGCGCTTGCGCTTTTCATCAAGCGCCTGCGACCAGCGCGGGTCCTGTTGCGCCGAGGCCAGGGCCAACTCCGCCGCTCTTGCCGAGACTGTCACGACGGCGCCTGGCTGGACGGGATGCGGAACGACGGCGGTTTCCCGTTCGATGCGATGAACCTGCGCGACGAAATGGCTGGCCGACAGGAGAGGCTTGAACTCCAGCATGGTCACGCGCTCCCGGTCTGGTTACAAACGAACGCAACGGAATTACGTTTAGCATAACGCCGTTTCGTTCGCCAGCATCCGGCGCGCGCGCTTGCGGCGGCGGGCGCCGCAAGGTCCGCCGTTCAGCGTCGGGGCGCTCGCACGAGAATGGCGTGGCGCGCACCGTCATCAGCATCTGATGCGGCAATATTCGCGCGCCGCGACGGCGCTGCCCATGCAGGCTGTGGCTCCGGGTTTCGTGACGACTGCGGAGCACGCGCCGGCAGCGCCGGCGGCGGCTATGTCGCAGGACGCTTCGCAGATGAAATTGCTCCTCAGCTGTTCGACGGTTCGGCCAAGGTACTTGCTGACGTCCGGGACCGTGGAGGCGACGACCGTGGCGGTCCGCTGGCTGTCCCTGGGAAGCTGGTTTTGCGCGCGGTCGTTCGGAGGAGCCGAAACGGTCGCGGCCTCGACCTTGATCGCGAGCGTGCCCCGTGGGCTCGCAGTTCCCGCTTCGAAACTGCGCGTCAGAATGTCTTCGATCTGGCGCGCTTCAGCCGCGCTGACCTCCGGGCTGAAAGTGATTTCCAGCGCGTCCGGCGCCTGCGCTGGCGTCGGCGCAGGGGTTTGGGCAAACGCAGGCAGCGAGATGACGGCGAGGCAAAGCGCGACGGATCTGGGCTTCATGACGGGCTCCCTGGGCGTGCAAGGTCGCCGGGACAACTCGTCTGGTCGAGCCGCGGTTCACTCCGCCGCTTCGGGACGGCTGGAGCTTTTCGCGCCAGCGTGGCGTGCTGTGCGAGCAGCGGCGCTTCAGGGCAGCAGCGCGACAACGGCGCGGATTGCAAACGCAGCACGCTCCGCGCGCCCCGCAAGGCGATCACTCAAATTTTTGAAAAGATTGGCGCACCCGACACGATTCGAACGTGTGACCTTTGCCTTCGGAGGGCAACGCTCTATCCAGCTGAGCTACGGGTGCGGACCGGCGCGTCGCCGCGCCGATGTGGGTGTTGTACCCTATCGGGGGCCGCGCGGCAACGCGGCTTGGGCGATTGGGCTTACTTGATCGGGGGGCGGGGGAGGCGGCTTTCGCCCGGCTCGATCACGAAGGTGAAGTCCAGCGCGTACCAGGGGCTCGCCACGCCGTCCTGGGGCGCCTTCTCGTCGTGGCGCACGTAGGCGCCCGCGAGGGCGCGGGTGACGCCGAACTGCGGGTCCTTGTCGATCAGCGGATCGTCGCGGTCGTACACCTGCGAGATGAGCGTCTTGAAGCCCGGCTTCACGATCATCACGTGCAGGTGGGCGGGACGGAAGTGCTGGCGGTTCTGGGCGCGCAGGAGGTCGCCCACCACGCCTTCCACCGGCAGCGGGTAGCCCGCGGGCTTCACGGAGCGGAACCAGAAGCGGCCGTTCTCGTCCGTGGTGAACATGCCGCGCAGGTTCATCTCCGCCTGCTCGGGGTCCTGCTGCTCGTACAGGCCCACCGGGGAGGAGTGCCAGATGTCCACGTCGGCGCCCGCCACCGGGCGGCCCTGCTGGTCCAGCACGACGCCGTTGACGAACATCGCGGGGCCGGGCGTGGGCGAGCGCAGCAGCGTGCCGCCGTTCTCGACGCGCGGGGAATGCATGCGCCAGAACGGACCGAGGAGGTTCGCGGTCGTCTCCGTCGCGCCGTTGTCGCCGTTGTTGAGCAGGCACACGAGCGGCGAGACGCCCAGCGAACCGGCCATCACGGAGGCCTCGTTGTGGGTGTCGTTGGACAATTGGCCGATGCGGTTCACCAGGGCCAGGGCAGTCTGGAATTCGGGCTCGGTCAGCTTCACGTCCCGCACGAACTGGTGCAGGTGCGACACCAGCGAGGTCATGATCTCGCGCAGGCGCGGATCCGGGGTCTGCTGCATGGCGTCGAGCGCCACTTCGGTCAGGTGCTTGTGGTTTTCGATGATCATTGACGGCCTCCCATGGGTCGAGATTTACGCCCGGCGAGGCCGGATGGCCAATGAAAAAGCGGCGGGCTTGGGGCCCGCCGCCGCATGGCTTTCAGGGCTTGGGGCCGCTTACTTCTTGGCGGCCGCCATCGCTTCCTTGAGCACGGGGGTCCAGCGGGCGACTTCGCTCTCCACGAGCTTCTGCAGCGCAGCCGGCGTGCGTCCGGCGGCGTCCGGCACCACGGCGCCCAGTTCGTCGAAGCGCTTGCGGGCGCCCGCGTCGTCCAGGCCCTTCACGAGGGCGTCGTTGAGCTTGGCGACGATCTCGGGCGGCGTGCCCTTGGGGGCGAACATCGCGTTCCAGGCGCTGACTTCATAAGAGTCGAGGCCAGCTTCCTTCGTGGTCGGCAGGTTCGGCAGCGCGGGCGAGCGCGCCGGGGTGGCGATCGCGAAGGCCTTGATGGTCCCGGCGTTGATCTGGCTGACGACGTTGACGATCTGATCCGTCATGTAGTCGACCTGGCCCGACAGCATGTCGTTCAGCGCCGGGCCCGTGCCCGTGTAGGGGATGAAGGTCGGCTTGGTGCCCATGATGGAGTTCAGCAGGATGCCGGTGGAATGGGACACAGAGCCCACGCCCGCATGGGCGTGGTTGGCCTTGTCGCCTTCCTTCTTCGCCCAGGCGATGAATTCCTTGAGGTCGTTGGCCGGATGGGTCTTGCGGGCGACGATGATGATCGGCGTTCCGGCCGCCAGGCCGATGGGGGCGAAATCCTTGGCGGGATCGTACTTCAGGTTCGGGTAGAGGGCGGGCGCGGCGCCGTGGGTGCCCATGTGGCCCATCATGATGGTATAGCCGTCAGCGGCCGCCGCGGAGGCCCGGGTGATGCCCGTGGTGCCGCCGGCGCCGGCGACGTTCTCGATCACGACCTGCTGGCCGAGCGTGCGCGACATCGGCTCGGCGACGATGCGCGCGATGATGTCCGTGGGGCCGCCGGCGGCGAACGGCACGATCATCGTGATGGGCTTTGTGGGATAGGCCTGCGCAAACGCGGCCGTGCTGGTCAGCGCAAGGGCGAAAGCGCCCGCAATGATCTTCTTCATGGGATTCCCTCTTGGGCCGGCGTCCCTCCGACGCTTGAGCCTCTCTATAAATGGGCAGGTTCTGTAAATTGGAAAGGGGCGCCTTTGGGGCGCCCCTCCCGGTCCTCTGAAAATGCGCCGTTATTCCTGGAAGGCGATGTCGCGCTTCTTGTTGATCGAGGGGAGCAGCGCAATGATCAACATGATGGCCGCCACCGCGAGCAGGCCGGCCGAGACCGGGCGCTCCACGAAGGTGGAGAAGCTGCCGCGCGACAGGATGAGCGCCTGGCGGAGCTTTTCTTCCATCAGCTTGCCCAGCACGAAGCCGAGCAGCATGGGAGCAGGCTCGAAGCCGAGCTTGATCATCACGTAGCCCAGCAGCGCGAAGAAGGCCGTGAAGTACACGTCCTCGACCGAATTGTTGATCGAGTAGATGCCGATGCAGCAGAAGATGAGGATCGCCGGGAACATCAGGCGATAGGGAACCTTCAGCAGCTTCACCCAGATGCCGATGAGCGGCAGGTTGATGATGACCAGCATCGCGTTGCCCAGCCACATCGAGGCGATCATGCCCCAGAACAGGTCGGGGTTCTTGGTCATGACCTGCGGGCCGGGGATGATGCCGTGGATGGTCATCGCGCCGACCATCAGGGCCATCACGGCGTTCGGCGGAATGCCGAGCGTCAGAAGCGGGATGAAGGCCGTCTGGGCGCCGGCGTTGTTGGCCGATTCCGGACCCGCGACGCCTTCGATCGCGCCCTTGCCGAAGCGGCTCGGGTCCTTGGCGATCTTCTTTTCCAGCGCGTAGGAGGCGAACGGCCCCAGCACGGCGCCGTTGCCGGGCAGAATGCCCAGCAGGCCGCCGATGAACGTGCCGCGCAGCACCGGCAAGGTGGACTGCTTGATGTCCGCCCAGCTCGGCAGGAGCTTGCCGATCTTGCCGCGCACCACGTCGCGCGCCTCGGGGTTCTCGAGGTTGCTGATGATTTCAGCGAACCCGAAGATGCCCATGGCGAGCGGCGCGAAGTCGATGCCGTCCGAGAGCTGCTGGATGCCCAGCGTCACCCGCTCCTGGCCGGTCTCGAGGTCGGTGCCGACGGTGGCGAGCAGGAGGCCCAGGAACACCATCAGGAGCGCCTTGAGGATCGAGCCGCGCGCGAGCACGGTCGAGAACACGAGGCCCATGACCATCAGCGAGAAGTATTCGGCGGGGCCGAACAATTGCGCAAGGCGGGTCAGCGGCACGCCGAGGGCGGCGATGAAGATCGTCGCCACGCAGCCGGCGAAGAAGGAGCCCAGCGCCGAGACGCCGAGCGCCACGCCGGCGCGGCCCTGCTTGGCCATCTGATGGCCGTCCAGCGTCGTGACGACCGAGGTCGCCTCGCCGGGGATGTTGACGAGAATGGCCGTCGTCGAGCCGCCGTACTGGGCCCCGTAGTAGATGCCGGCGAGCATGATGAGCGCGCCGGTGGGGTCCAGGCCGAAGGTGATCGGCAGCAGCATCGCGATGGTGGCGACCGGGCCGACGCCCGGCAGCACCCCGACCAGCGTGCCGATCATGCAGCCGATGAAGCACAGAAACATGTTCTGCACGGTGAAGGCGACGCCGAAGCCCAGCGCTAGATTGGAAATGATATCCACGGTCGGCTCCAGATCACATGAAAGCGACGACCGGGATCGGAAGACCCAGGGCGTACTTGAAGAGGAGGATGCAGAAGCCCGTCATCACGACGGCGAAGATGGTCGCCTCGAGGGGGCGGACCTCCTCGGTGGCGAAGGAGGCGAAGATCATCGCCGCCGGACCGGCGACCACCAGCCCCAGGGAGCGGATCGTCAGGCCGAACAGGAAGATGCCGCCCAGCACGAAGAAAAGCCCGCGCACATGGGGGCGGGTCATGACGGCGCCGCCGGAGATGAGCGACAGCACCATCAGGAGAGCGCCGCCGGCGCCCATGATCCACGCGATGGAGGTGGGCAGCATCCCCGGGCCCATGGCGCGCAGGGAGCCAAGCGGCAAGCCGCGCGCGTGGTACAAGAAGAACGCCGCGATGGCGATGAGGAACAGTCCGGCGACGACGTCCTGCGTCATGCGGCCGGAGATGCCGGACGGCCGGTCCGGTCCAGTGCTTGCTTGGTCGGTCATGAATACGTCCCTTACCTACGGCGCCGATCTTTTTGCGGCCTGTTTAGTTTTCTTGACAAATGCCACGGACGGTGACGCCGCGCCAGCCCCAAATGCGAAAACCTCGTAGTTTTACGGAGGACAAATTCGAGCGGCCAGCCAGCCGGGGAAACTTCGGCTTCACGGGCGGTGAGCGAAGGCGCGGCGCCCGCGTCGTCCGGCGCGCCCACGCGGCGCGCCGGACCCGCTGAGGTCCTGTGGAAGGAGCCCTCAGCCCAGGTGCTTGGCGAAGAACTCCAGCGTCCGCGAGAGGGCGAGGTCGGCCGATTCCTTGTGGAAGCTGCCGCGCTCGTCGCAGTTGAAGCCGTGGCCCGCCGGATAGACGTAGACCGGCACGCCCGGCTGGGCGGCCTTCACCTTCTCGACGTCGGCCATGGAGATGCTGTGGTCGGTCTCGCCGAAGTGCAGCATGACGGGGACCTTCGGGGCCTTGTCGGCCATGGCGGCGACGCCGCCGCCGTAATAGCCGACCGCCGCGGAAATGGACGGCAGGTTCACGGCGCTGGCGTAGGCCAGCGTGCCGCCCCAGCAATAGCCCACGACGCCCACCTTGCCGGCCGACTTCACGGCCTCGACGGCGGCTTCGATGTCCAGGAGGGTCTTGGGCAATTCGGTCTTGGCCCGGATTTCGAGGCCGCGCTTGGGCTCGTCGCCCGTGTAGCCCAACTCGACGTCGCGCTCCACCCGGTCGTAGAGCGCCGGGGCGATGGCCAGGTAGCCTTCCTGCGCATACCGGTCGGCGGTCTTGCGGATGTGCTGGTTGGCGCCGAAGATTTCCTGCAGCACCACCACGCCGCCCTTCGCGGGGCCCTGCGGGCGCGCGATGTAGGCCCCAATCGTCTCGCCGTCCTTGCAGGTCAGCGTGATCTTCTCGCCCATGCGTAAAACTCCCTTGATGGATATGGAGCGACGCCGCCGCTCTCTTGTCAGGCGAGGCTGCGGCGAGGCCGCCGCTCGCCGGGCCGCATAAAAGAGCATCCGGGCGCCCGACGCGAGTCCCTTTTTGGGCGCGCGCTCAGCCGACCCGCTCGAGGCCCAGCGCGATGCCCTGGCCGACGCCGATGCACATGGTGGCGAGGGCGCGGCGCGCCTTGCGGTCGTTCATTTCCAGCGCCGCCGAATACGCGATGCGCACGCCCGACATGCCCAGCGGATGCCCGATGGCGATGGCGCCGCCGTTGGGGTTCACGTGCTCGGCGTCGTCGCTCAGGCCCAGGTCGCGCAGGCACGCCAGCGCCTGGGCGGCGAACGCCTCGTTCAGCTCCACGACGTCGAAGTCGGAAATCTTCAGCCCCAGCCGCTGCATGAGCTTGCGGGTGGCCGGAATGGGGCCGACGCCCATGACGCGCGGCGCGACGCCCGCGGTGGCGAGGCCGGTGATGCGCGCCAGCGGCGTGAGGCCATGGCGGGCGACCGCCGCCTCCGAGGCGACGAGCACGGCGGCGGCGCCGTCGTTGAGGCCCGATGCGTTGCCGGCGGTCACCGAGCCGTCCTTGCGGAAGATCGCCTTGAGCGCGCCGAGCTTGTCGAGGGTGGTGGCGCGCGGATGCTCGTCCTGGTCCACGATCGTCGTCGCGCCCTTGCGGCCGGCGATCTCCACGGGGGCGATCTCGCGGGCGAGGCGCCCGCTGGCGATGGCGGCTGACGCGCGCATCTGGCTGCGCAGCGCGAACGCGTCCTGGTCGGCGCGGGAGATCTGGAGGTCGGCGGCGACGTTCTCGGCCGTCTCCCCCATGGCGTCGACGCCGTACTGCGCCTTCAGGCTTGGGTTGACGAAGCGCCAGCCCAGCGTGGTGTCGAAGATCTCCGGATTGCGCGCGAACGCCTCCGTGGCCTTGCCCATGACGAAAGGCGCGCGCGACATGGACTCGACGCCGCTGGCGACGGCGAGGTCGATTTCGCCCGCCCGCACGGCCCTCGCCGCCGACCCGATGGCGTCAAGCCCCGAGCCGCACAGGCGGTTGATTGTCGTGCCGGGAATCTCCTGGGGCATGCCGGCGAGCAGCAGGCCCATGCGGGCCACGTTGCGGTTGTCCTCGCCGGCCTGGTTGGCGCAGCCCGCATAGACTTCCTCGATCGCCTCCACGGGAAGCCCCGGGACCCGCGCCAGCAGGGCCCGCAAGGCGTGCGCCAGCAGGTCGTCGGCGCGCACGGGAGCGAGGGAGCCGGCGTAGCGGCCGACCGGCGTGCGCACGCCGGCGCAGAGAAAAGCTTCGGGCATGGGACGTTTTTTCCGCGTGTGTGCAGGGCGTGCGGCGAGCGGCCGGACGGCCGGCAATCTAGGGTAAGCCCGCCGCGGGCGTCAAACGCGCCGGCGGCCTGGCGAAAGCCGGGCCTGCGCATCGCCTGCGACTCGTGTAAGATGGGCGCGCGAGGGACGCAGGAACATTTGTTCACAGACTGCGCCGTCGCGAATGGAGGGGAGCCTGTGAAGAACATTTTGGCGCCGATCGAACTGCATTCGTCCATCGAATCCGTGCTGCGCACGGCGGTGCTTCTGGCCCGCCGGTTCGGCGGCCATATCGAGGGCATGCCGCTAGGCCCCGACCTTCCCGACCTTGTGGCGTTCGACATGCCCGTGAGCTGGACGGTCACCGACCAGAACGCCTGGCGCGAAATGGCCGACGAGGCGCACCGGCGCTTCGAGGCCTACATGATGGAGAACGCGGTTCCGCTGCGCGCGTCCGCCCCGGCGCACCATGCGCCCACGCACTCCTGGGCGGGCGAGCAATCCTTCGGCGACAGCCAGGCGGCCAGCTACGCGCGGGTGTTCGACGTCTCCGTGATGGGCCGCCCCGGCGGCGAGCGCGGCGACGCCCGCATGGCGACCGCCGAGGCCGCCCTGTTCGAGAGCGGGCGCCCCGTGTTGCTGGCGCCCCCGGCGCCCGTGGACTCCATGGGCGAGAACATCGTCATCTCCTGGAACCAGAGCACCGAAACGGCCCGCGCCGTCGCCTTCGCGATGCCCCTCCTGCTGCAGGCCCGGAAGGTCACGGTGCTGACCATCGAGAACTTCATGGTGGAAGGCCCGCCGGGCGACCTGCTGGCCCAGAAGCTCGCCAACCACGGCGTCAACGTGGAGGCGGTCACCCGCCCCAACGCCCGCAGCCCCGGGGAAGCCGTGCTGGAGCAGGCCGGCAAGATCGGCTGCGACCTGCTGATCAAGGGCGCCTACACCCAGAGCCGCCTGCGCCAGATGATCTTCGGCGGCGCCACGGCGCACATCCTGTCCCGCGCGCGCGTGCCGGTGTTCATGGCGAACTGAGCGGGCGGTCTAGATCCGGCGCGACGGGTTCAGCCAGGCCAGCGTCGCGCCGCAGGCCGTGAAGACCGCGAGCATCAGGAAGGCCGCCCGGAAGCCCCCGGCGATTTCGCCCAGCAGCACCGCCTTTCGGGCCTCGTCGAGGCTCGCCAGCGCGCCGGCGCCCGTCTGGAGGATTTCGACGAACAGGCGCCCGGCGGCCGGGTCGGTCGCCGAGATGGTGGCGAACAGCACCGTGCCGAAAAGCGCGGTGCCGAACGAGGCGCCGACGCTGCGCGCCAGTTGCACGGAGCCCGCCGCCGCGCCCAGCATGCGCCGACCCGCCAGGGTCTGCACCGTCACCTGGATGACGCCCATCACGGTGCCCATGGACAGCGCGATCAGGCCGATGCAGATCAGCAATTCGCGGAACTGCATGTGCGCGGCGTTGAGCGACAGATAGACGAACAGGCCCGTGGTGGCCATGGAGCCGAAGGACGGCAGGATCATCGTCAGGCCGGTGCGGGTGACGATGCGCCCGGTGATCATGGACGCGAACCCCACCCCGGCGCTGACCGTCAGCAGCGCGTAGCCGACCTCGGCGGACGAGCCCAGGCC
Organism: Hyphomicrobiales bacterium; assembly: GCA_028290405.1. Lineage (GTDB taxonomy): Bacteria > Pseudomonadota > Alphaproteobacteria > Rhizobiales > Beijerinckiaceae > Terripilifer. The sequence goes on along the minus strand of JAQGJX010000095.1, from coordinate 7,698 downwards.
CATCACGCGAAGATAGAGGGGCGTGAAGGCCACCATGGCGACCAGCGTGGCGCCGTGGCACACCGCCATCGCCTGCGCGGTCCAGATCGCCCGTTGCGACATCAGCGCGACGGGCAGCAGCGGCGAGGCGATCCGGCGCTCCTGCCGGATGAGCAGGGCAAGGCTGACCAGCGCGAACGCCGCCAGCCCGGCGGCGATCTGGAGGCCGGCGGGATCCAGCCGACGCGCCTGCTCGAGGGCGAGCAGCAGCGGGACGATGAAGCCCACGAAGAAGAAGAGCCCCTTGCCGTCGAAGTTCCAGCCCTCCTTGCGGGCGCCGGGGCGCGCCTGCAGGCGGGCCAGCAGCACAAAGGCCAGGCAGGCGGTGGGGATGTTGATGAGGAACACGGCGCGCCAGCCGAAATGCTCCGCCAGGAAGGCGCCCGCCACGGGCCCGAAGGCGGCCGCCGTGACGGCGACCCCCGCCAGATAGCCTTGGTATTGCCCGCGCTGGCGCGGCGGAATCACTTCGCCGATCAGCGCCTGCGACAGGCTCATCAGCCCTCCGCCCCCCAGCCCCTGCAGGAACCGCGACGCGGCGATCATGGTGACGGAGGGCGCGAGCGCGTTCAGCACCGCCCCCAGGGTGAACACCGCCAGGGCGACGAACATGAGCCGCCGCCGGCCGAAGGAATCGCCAAGGTAGCCATAGACGGGCGCAGCGATGGTGGCGCCCAGCAGGTAGGCGACCACGATCCACGAAATGCGCTCCACCTCGCCCAGCGCGCCCGCGATCGCCGGCAGCGCGCTCGCCACGATGGTCTGGTCGCCCATGGCCATGAACATCGGCAGCATGACCGACGGAAACACCCGCAGGAACACGCGCCCGGAGGCGGGCGGGAAGGGGCCGGACACGACTTCGGGTTCACGGACGGAGGACGACAACGCGCATCCTTATGGCGAGATATCAGCGCGGCCGGGCGCGCCGCGCCCGAGACATAGGCCCTGCGCGGGCCGCCGCCAAACGTTTCCTGAAAGCTAGAGCGCGTCTCGTGAAGCTTCCGCTTCGCCCTGGTCCGTCGCGAGGGCGGCTTCGAGCGCCTGGATCTCCTGTCCGAAACGCGCCTGCGTGTCGGCCTCGATCCGGCGATAGAGGCTCACAAGCTCGCGGCCGAAGGGCGTCAACTGCGCCTGCCCGCCCCCCTTGCCGCCGAGCCGGGTGGCGAACGCGGGCTCGGCGAACATGCGGTTCACCTCGTCGCTGAGGAGCCAGGCCTTGCGGTACGACATGCCCATAGCGCGCGCCGCGGAAGAGATTGACCCGTGAGCGTCGATCAGCTCCAGCAGCCGCACCTTGCCGTGGCCCAATTGCCGCCGGGCGTCGAAATCCAGCCGGATGGTGAGCCGCATTCAGGCGCTCGGGGCGGCGGGGGGCCGCGCGGCGTCGAACGGGCAGGTCTCGGGCTTGATGTCCACCAGCGGCGTGCCGTCGAGACAATCCAGCCCCCGCACGTCCACGGCGTCCGGCCGAAGCGCCACGATCTCCACCAGCGAGGACGCGATGGGATTGGGCCGGTTGGGGGAGCGCAGCGAAAACGTCCCCGAAGGCTTGCCGGTGTGGTTCGGCGTCTGGGTCACAAGATCGCGCCGCGCCTCGTGCATCCAGTACAGAACCTGCAGGTGCGTGCGCCCTTCCAGCCCGCTCAGGGCGCCCCGCCAGCGCGGGTCCACCTCAAGGGTGCACACGGGCCCGGCGAGATCGCCCCGGCGCGGGCACTCGCGACGGGTCTTCCACGGAGTTCGGACGCGGCCCACGAAGAAAAGCCGCGCGTCCTCCTGCGCCGGGAGATCGACCGTCTCCTCGCCGGGGCGGATGTCGGAAATCGTGCTCATGGGAGGCGCCATCCTTGGGCTCAGGCTGATGTGGACTTATCTTATGGGATGCGGAATGCTTGTCGAGACGCGCCGGGAAAGGCGCGCGGGAGGATCCATGAAACCGCGTCGCTACGGCCCGTTCCCCTATTCGCCCATCACCCGCCGTCCGCCCCTGCGCTGGCCCAACGGCGCGCGGGTCGCCCTGTGGATCATTCCCAACATCGAATTCTTCGCGCTGGACGAGCAGGTGCCGGCGGCGGCCGGGGGAGGCGGCAAGGTTCCCGACATCCCGAGCTGGTCGGTGCGCGATTACGGCAACCGCATCGGGGTGTTCCGCATGATGGAGGTGATGGACCGCTACGGGGTCCGGGGCACCGCGGCGCTGAACAGCGAGCTGTGCGCAGAGCATCCCGAAATCATCGAGGAGGCGGTGGCGCGCAAGTGGGAGTTCATGGGCCATAACGAGAGCAACACGCGAAGGCTCAACAGCGTGCCGCCGGACGAGGAAGGCGGCGTGGTCCGCCGCACCGTCGACACCATCTCGCAGGCGACCGGCGCGCGCGTGCGCGGCTGGCTCAGCTCCGGCCTCAACGAGACGTGGAACTCGCTCGACCATTTCGCCGATTGCGGTCTCGACTACGTGGCCGACTGGGCCAACGACGACCAGCCCTACACGATGACGCTGGACGACGGCCGCACCATCATGTCCGTGCCCTACACGTTCGAGCTGAACGACAAGCCCGCCTACGACAAGCGCAACATGACGCCGGACGAATTCGCCGCGACCATCAAGCGCCAGTTCGACGTGCTGTGGCGCGAGGGGGAGACCCAGGCCCGCGTCATGGCCATCGCCCTGCATCCCTACATCACCGGCTTTCCCCATCGCATCGGGGCGCTGGACAGCGCGCTGGACTACATCTGCCGCCATGAGGGCGTGTGGCTGGCCACCGCCTCCGAAATCGCCCAGGCGGGCCGCGACGCCGGGCGATGATGGACGTTCCTTAACTTGCAGGCCGCCGGATCTCCGCTCATCTGGCGCCCCCGAACACTCGCCACTGGAGAAAGACTGAATGTCGACCCGCACCCCGCTCGCCTTCCTGCCAGTCGTCGCCCTGCTGCTCGCCGGCCCCGCGCTCGCGCAGTCGCACAATCACGCCGCGCCCGCGCACTCCGGCCATTCCGCCCCGATCCCTGCGCCGGCCGCCCAGGAAAGCGCCGCGACCCGCGCGTACCGCGAGGCGAACGACCGCATGCACAAGGACATGGCGCTCACCTTCACGGGCGACGCGGACGTGGACTTCGTGCGCGGCATGATCCCCCATCATCAGGGCGCCATCGACATGGCGCGCATCGCGCTGGCCCACGGCAAGGACCCCAAGGTGCGCAAGCTCGCCCAGGAGGTCGTGGCCGCTCAGGAAAGCGAGATCGCCATGATGAAGGAATGGCTCGCCGCGCGAGGCAAATAGCGGCGCGCTCAGCGGGCGGTTGCCCTTGCGCGCGCGGCGTCGCACAATTGCCGCGCAAACTGGCGCCAAAGGCTGAGCATTCATGAAAGTCGCCCTCATCCAGATGAACTCGGGCGCGGACAAGGCGGCCAACATCGCCGCCGCCCGCGCGCTGATCGAAACCGCCGTGGCGCAGGAGCGTCCCGACTGGGTGTGCCTGCCGGAAGTCTTCGACTTCATGGGCGGATCGCGCGCCGAAAAGCGCGCCGCCGCCGAGGCGCCGGGCGACGGGCCCGCCTCCGCGATGCTGCGCGAAATGGCGCGCAAGCACGGCGTGTTCGTACATGGCGGCTCCATCCTCGAGCACGTGCCGGGCGAGGAGCGCGTGGCCAACACCACGCTCGCCTATGATCGCAGCGGGCGGGAGATCGCCCGCTATCGCAAGATCCACATGTTCGACATCACGGCGCCCGACGGCAAGCAATACAACGAGAGCGCGGCGATGAAGCCCGGCGACGCCGTCGTGACGTATGATTGCGAAGGCCTGACGGTCGGCTGCTCCATCTGCTACGACCTGCGCTTCCCCGACCTCTTTCAGGCGCTGGCCGACAGGGGCGCGCAGATGATCGCGCTGCCCGCGGCCTTCACGCTGCAAACCGGCAAGGACCATTGGGAGGTGCTGCTGCGCGCGCGCGCCATCGAGACGGAGACTTATGTCTGCGCCGCAGGCCAGACCGGCGCGCACATGCAGGGCGCCGAGACGCGCCACACTTATGGGCATTCGCTCGTCGCAGACCCATGGGGACATGTGATCGCGCGCGCTTCCGACGGCGTCGGCTACGTGGCGGCCCGCATCGATCCCGCGCGCGTCCAAAAGGTGCGCGCCATGATTCCCGTCGCCCAGCACAAGGTGAAACTGACATGAGCGCGCCTTCTCCCGTGGACAGGATCGACCTCGACGCGCTGCTGTCGCCTGAGGCCCGCCGCTCGCCCGAGATGGACGCCGTGTGGGCGTATATTCAGGCCGAGGACGCCAAGCTGCCTGACCAGTCGCGCATGGCCATCGCCGAGCAGCGCGTGGTGCGCGAGCGCGCCTCGCAACGCTGGAACGCCGAGCTGCCGGAGGTCGCCAGCGCAGAGCGCCTCGCCGTCCCGGGGCTCGCGGGCGCGCCCGACATCGCCTGCGAGTTGATCGTACCCTTGGGCGCAAAGCCCGGCTGCGTCGTGTATTTCCACGGCGGCGGCTGGGCGTTCGGCGGACTGGGCTCGCATGCGCGGCTGGCGCGCACGCTGGCTGACGCGACGAAGACGCGCGTGCTGGCGGTCGATTACAGGCTCGCGCCCGAAAACCCGTTCCCGGCTGGGCTGGACGATTGCGTCGCCGCCTGGCGCCATGTCGTCAAGCGGGCGGACTCAGACGCGGATTTCGCCGGCCCGCTGGCCGTCGCGGGGGACAGCGCGGGCGCGAACCTCGGGCTGGCGCTCATCATGCGCGAAGGAGAAACGGGACGCCGGCGGCCGGACCTCGGGCTGCTGTTCTACGGCGTGTGGGGCTGCGACTTCGACACGCCTTCCTACGCGCGCTTCGGCGTCGGGCACGGGCTGGGCAAGGCCGGCATGGAGAAGTTTCTCGACATGTACGCGCCCGGCGGGGACGACCCCGGCTCGCTGAGGTTCGAGCCGCTGGTCTCGCCCATCCTGGCCAGCGAAGCCTCGCTCGCCAAGATGCCGCCGCTGTATCTCAACGCGGCCGGCATGGACCCGCTGATGAGCGACACGATCGGGCTCGCCCGCAAGCTGGACGCCGCTGGCGCCGTGTACGACGTCAACGTGCATCCGGGCGTGCATCACGGCTTCATGCAGATGACGGCGCGCCTTGCGGAAGCGCGCCGGGCGTTCGATCTGGCGGCCGACTTCTGGCGCGCCCACACGACCTGAGACGCCCCGCTCAGCGCTGGCCCAGAACCCGGGCGCGCCGGTTGCGGGCCCACGCGGTCAGCGCGGCGCCGCCCACCAGCATCGCGGCGGCGATCAGCGTCAGGGTCCCGTTATAGGGGCCCGAGATCGCGAAATAGTTCGACAGCAGGATCAACGCGCCCACGAGCGCGAAGTAGACGCCGCCGGACGCCAGGCCTTCCAGCTTTACGGCGGCCTCCTCCTTGGCCTGCCGTTCGTCGGTGACGCCGCTGTCGAGGCGCGTTTGCCGCGCCTCCGCCTCGTAATCGGCGCCCAGCAGGATGAGTTTGTCGGCATGCGAAAGATCGGCCATGACCATCCTCCCGTGAGGGGTTCCACGGCGAGCCCGGAGCCCGCCGGCCGGACGTGTTAGACGCGCTCGGTCGAGGCTGTCTGGACCGGCGGCCGGCCAAGAATGTTGTACTCGGTCACCGCTGTTTCGAACGTCTCCCTGGAGCCGAAGACGAAGTACGCGCCCGATCCCGCCCGACCTTCGCCCAGGAAGCGGCCCGCCGCGTCGTGATGGAAACGGTAGCCATAGAATTCTCCCCGCTGGCCTTTGGCGCTGGGCGCTTCGGGAATGGCGTCAGCTCTGATCTCTGCGTTCGACATGGCGTGACCTCCCCGAGACAGCCGGAAGGCGGCCTCGCGGGCCAGTCTGACGCCCGCCTCGCGGGAAAAGCAAGGCCAAATCCGTAATTTTACGGTAGGGTTGTCTCGGTACCGCCAGCAACGCGCCCGCAGACGCGTGGCGCCGGCGTGCGGTGGGCCGGGGGCGGCAAGCGTCTGGACGCAGCGCGGGCGGGGGTTTACGAAAGACGCAGCGCGACGCACGATCGATGCAAGACGAGGACACGCCATGCTGAAGCCAGAGGACAACGAACGCCTTGTGCGCGTGGGGCCCGGCACCCCTGCGGGGACGCTTTACCGCCGCTACTGGATGCCCGCCCTCCTCTCCAGCGAGCTGCAGGAGAACGACGGCGCCCCGGTGCGCGTGCGCCTCTTGGGCGAGGACCTCGTGGCCTATCGCGACACGAACGGCGACGTCGGCCTGGTGGACGCGTACTGCCCGCATCGCCGCGCGCCGCTGTTCTTCGGCCGCAACGAGGAATGCGGCATCCGCTGCGTCTATCATGGGTGGAAATTCGACCGGAACGGCGACTGCACCGACATGCCCTCCGAGCCCGCCGGCACGCCGTTGCAGGCGCGCGTTAAGCTGAAAGCCTATCCGTGCGTCGAAAAGGGCGGCGTCGTGTGGACCTACATGGGGCCCGCGGAATCAAAGCCCCCGGAGCCCGACTTCGAGTGGCTGCGCGCGCCCGCCACCCATCGCTTCGTGTCGAAGACGTTCGAGAACTGCAACTACCTGCAGGGCCTGGAAGGCGGGCTCGACACCGCGCACGTGTCGTTCCTGCACAACGACAACATGAGCGACAGCGGCTGGCTCGCCAGCCACGACAAGGCGCCGCGCCTCGACGTGGAAGTGACCGATTACGGCTACTGGTACTCGTCCACGCGCAGCAGCCGCAACAACCAGAACTACGTGCGGCTCTACCAGTACATCATGCCGCTGCAGCAGATGCGCGGCAACGTGCGCGGCTTCAACGCGGAGCCGCCCGAATATCCCAAGATCGACGGGCATATCTGGGCGCCCATCGATGACGAGACGACGTTCGTCTACAATTTCATGTACAGCGTCGAGCCCTCCAAGCCGCTGCCGGAAGAGTACGCGGTGGATTATGAATCTTACGCGGGCCGCGGGCCGGAAGACCTGGTGCCGGGCACGTTCCGACTGAAGCAGAACCAGACGAACGATTACCTCATCGACCGCTCCGTGCAGCGCGAGCACACGTTCACGGGCATCAAGGGCGTGAACACCCAGGACTTCGCCCTGCAGGAAGGCATGGGGACCATCGTGGACCGCTCGAAGGAGTTTCTGGGCACCACGGACCGGGCCATCGTGACCATGCGGCGCCTGCTGCTCGACGCCACCTATGCGGTGGAGCGCGGCGAGGAATTGCGCGGGCTCGACCCCGCCAAGCACGGCGTGGTGCGCGCGCACGACGGCCTCGTGCCGGCGGATGCTGACTGGCGCGAGGCGTTCGCCACGCAAAGCGCCGTCAAATGGTGACCGGCTGCGGCGAAGGAAACTGAAATGGCCGTTGATTCCCTGATCGCGCGCCTGCGCGCCCTCGACATCTGCGACCTGTCGGACGCGGTGGACGCGCTGGGCCTTCCGCCCGCCGTGACGGGCCTTGCGCCCGCCTGGCCGACGCGCCCCATCGCGGGCCGCGCCGTCACGGTGAAACTGATCGCCGGCAACGCGCCCCCCGGCGGGCCGCCGCGCCATCTGTGCACGGGCGCCATCGAGGCGGCGGGGCCGGACAACGTGATCGTCATCGAACAGCGCAGCGGAATCGACGCCGCCGCCTGGGGCGGCCTG
>JAQGJX010000058.1 GCA_028290405.1 Hyphomicrobiales bacterium | reverse complement strand
CGCGCGCGCGACGATCGGCGCGAGGCGAGCGCCGACGCGCTCGAGTCCATGCAGGACATGGCCGCCAACATGCGCGGCCGGGCCGACGAGATGCAGAAGATCGCCGAAGCGGCGCGCCCGCTTTACGACACGCTCGACCGGCGCCAGCGGCGACTGCTGACCCGCTTCGTCCAGCGCGACTGGATCATGTCCGGCATGCAGATGTCCGGCTACGGGGCGGACGAGACGGGCCGCCGTTAAGTCAGCCGGACCCTGTTGGGGAGTTCGTCGTCGTCGCCGGGGCGGGGGGGAAAATGCGCCGCCAGCAGCGGGGCGCAATGCTCGATGGCGGCCACGAACCCGGAGGCTGCGTCGCCCTGCCTGATGTGGCTCGTCAGCAGGTCGACCGCGCGGCGCCAGTCGGGCGCCGCCACATGGGCGGCGATCCCTTCGTCGGCGATGATGCGCGCGTAATGCTCCTGCATCGATACGTAGATGAGCACTCCGGTGCGCTTGCGCGTGCGCGTCAGTCCGCACAGGTGAAACTGCTCCCGCGCCGCCCGGTCGGCCCGCGCCCGCGCGGCGGCCTGCGGGGTCAGCAAGCTCCGCACGCCCGGCAGCGACAGCAGCAGCGACGCCAGCACGAAGACGCCAAGCTGCGCCAGGAAGATGCGCTCCGCGGAAAGCTGCGTGAAGGCCATCAGGGGCCATGGCGCGGCGAGCGCCAGCGCAGCGCCCCATACGAGCGGGGCCTGCTGCGTCCCGTCGCCCGAGGAGCGGGCGAGGACGCAGACGATCTCCGCCGAGGTGCGGCTTTCGGCGGCCGTGACCGCCGCCTCGATGCGATGGCGATCCGCCTCCGTGAGGGTCTCTTCGTGCGCCATCACCAACTCCCCGAAGCGCCGCCGCCGCCCGACGAGCCGCCTCCGCCGCCCCAGGATCCGCCGCCGCCCCATGAACCGCCGCCCCAGGAGCCGCCGCCCCACGAGCCTCCTCCGCCGCCCCAGCCTCCCCCCATGGGGGGAATGAAGACGGTGCGCCCGCCCTGCCGGATCCAGCGGCCGCCGGTGCGGCGGCGCGCGTTGGACACCATGCTGCCGAAGACGAACAGAAACAGGGCGAAGATGAGAAACGGCGACGCCCGGTCGAGCCAGGTCAGTTCGTCCTCTGCGCGCACCTTGGGGCGCTTCGCCCATTCGGCCGCGTCCGTGGTCAGGACCGTGACGATGTCCTCGACGCCGCGGGAGATTCCGCCGCCGAAATCCCCGGCGGCGAAGCGCGGCGCGATGGCGTTGGCGATGATGATCTTCGAGAGCGCGTCGGTCAGCACGCCCTCCAGCCCGTAGCCGACCTCGATGCGCAGCTTGCGTTCGTTGGGCGCGACCAGCAGCAGCACGCCGTTGTTAGCCTTCGCCTCGCCGAGCTTCCAGGAGCGGAAAAGCTGGTTGGCGTAAGTCTCGACGTCCGAGCCCTCCAGGGATTTGACCGTGGCGACGACGAGCTGGATTCCGGAGCGCTCCTCCAGCGCCTGCGACTTCGCCTCCACGTCGATGCGCGTGTGGGCGGGCACGACGCCCGCCTCGTCCACCACCCGGCCGGTGAGGGCCGGAAACGTCAGGGCCAGCGCCAGGGAGGCGAACGCCAGCAGCGCCAGCGCCGCCAGCGCTCCGGCGGCCGCGGTCCATACGCTCCGCGTTGCGCGCGTCATGGGCTTCAGAACTTCACGGGAGGCGGGACGCTGGAGCCTTCCGTGGCGGTGAATTCCGCCATGGGCTTGGAGCCGCGCTGGATGGTGGAGGCCCACAGCACGCCCGGGAAGGTGCGCAGGTTGGTGTTGTACTCGCGCACCGCCTCGATGTAGTCGCGCCGCGCCACCGTGATGCGGTTCTCGGTGCCCTCGAGCTGGGATTGAAGCGCCAGGAAGTTCTGGTTCGACTTGAGGTCAGGATAGTTCTCGCTCACCGCCAGCAGGCGGCCGAGCGCGCCCGAAAGCTGGTTCTGAGCCTCCTGGAACTGGCGCAGCTTCTCGGGGTCGGTGAGCTGGCTGGCGTCCACCCGCACGGAGGTCGCCTTGGCGCGCGCCTCGACGACGGCGGTGAGCACGTCCTTCTCCTGCTTGGCGTAACCCTGCACGGTCGCGACCAGATTGGGGATCAGGTCCGCGCGGCGCTGGTACTGGTTCTGCACTTCGGACCATTGCGCCTTGGCGCGCTCCTCAAGGGTCGGAATGGTGTTGTAGCCGCAGCCCGTCACCAGGAGGGCGAGGGACACGGCGAGGAAGGCGGCGCGCAAGCGCGGCAGGGACAAGGACATTCGGGACCTCCCATCAGAGCGCGGCAGCATAGCCCGACAGCGGCGTCTTGGCTCCAGCCTGATGCAAACACCGGGCGGGGCCAGTGCGTTCCCGTTCGGCGCGCATGACCCGGCGCGCGACGTTTCCTAGATGGCGCTCTTCACGCCCGCGCTCTCAAGCGCGCGCCGCAGCCGGCTGAAGGCGAGCCGGATGCGCGACTTCACCGTGCCGAGCGGCAGGCCCGTCCGCTCGGCGATGGCCGAATGGGAGAGCGAGTCGAAGAACGCCAGCCGCACCAGCGCGAGCTGCTCGGCGGGCAGGTCCGCCATGGCGATCCGCAGGGCGTCGTCGCGGTCCCGGGCGTCCACGCTGGCGTCGGGATCGACGGCGTTTTCGTCCACGATGTCGAAGGCCGCGTCGCCGGGCTCAATCAGCGTGACCCGGTTGCGGCGCGCCACGTCGATGCGCCGGTTGCGGGCGATGCGATAGAGCCACGTGGCGGGGGTCGCCTTGGCGGGATCGTAGAGGTGCGCCTTGCGCCACAGCGTCGCCATGGCGTCCTGGCAGATTTCCTCCGCCGTCGTGGGGTCCGCGCCGGAGCGGATGAGCCAGGCCTCGATCCGGGGGGCGTAATGGTCGAACAGGGCGGCGAACGCCTGTCGGTCGCGCGCGGTCGCGACCGCGACGATCAGCGCCGCGTGGGTGGAGGCGAGGGGGGTCATTTCGAGGTCGGGGCCGACACGCAGGCGCGGGCGCGGCAGGCCCCCGGGGGGCTTGCGTGGTCCGTCGCCGAGGGCTCGGCGGCGGCTGGTCCGTAAGGTGTCATGCGTGGAAATGCTCCCGACGCCGGCACAGGCGCTGCCGCGTAATCTGCCACGGCGGAGGCCCGGCGCGAAGCCCTCGCGCGCCGATTCTGGAACGGGCGCCGGAATTCCGCCCAGTTTGCGCTGTCTGGATAGGCTTGCGGACAGGCTTGCGGCGCCGCCCCACCAGGGGCCGGCGGCGTTTGGCCCGGGGCCGGCGGGCGGCGGCTGACCCCGTGGCCGGACGGGCAGAAATTCGTAACGGATCGGAGTATGATTTCGCGCATGATTCGCCTCACCGCTTCTCTCCGCCCGTCCTTCAAAGCCTGCGTGCGCGCGGCGCTGGCCGCTGGCGTCTGCGCTTTCGCGCTCGTCAGCGTGGCGCCCGCCCCCGCCGCCGCCCAGACCCGGCCGGACGCCAAGAAGGTCGATCCCAAAAAGCCCGCCCCCAAGGCGGACGCCAAGAAGCCTGATCCCAAGAAGGCCAACGGGGCCAAACCGGATCCCAAGAAGCCAGACCCCAAGAAGCCGGATTCGAAAA
>JAQGJX010000181.1 GCA_028290405.1 Hyphomicrobiales bacterium | reverse complement strand
AGCAGGTCCTCAGGGGTCGGCAGCGCGCGGGTCAGCGCGCGCAGGTCGGACGCGCGGCGCTCGCGCAGGCGCGCCATGGCGGCCAGATGCCGGCGGGCGAGCGCGCCAACCTGCGCCAGCAAGTCCGAGCGCACCGGAACGCAGATTTCAGCCGCCGCCGTGGGCGTGGGCGCGCGCCGGTCGGCCGCATGGTCGATCAGCGTCCAGTCCGTCTCGTGGCCGACGGCCGAAACCAGCGGAATCATGCTGTCGGCCGCGGCCCGGACCACGATCTCCTCGTTGAAGCCCCACAGGTCCTCCAGCGAGCCGCCGCCGCGCGCCACCACGATCACGTCAGGACGCGGGATGCGTCCGCCCATGGGCAGCGCGTTGAATCCCTGGATGGCGCGCGCGACCTCGGCGCCGCTCGTCTCGCCCTGCACGCGCACCGGCCAGACGAGGACGTGCATCGGAAAGCGGTCCGCCACCCTGTGCAGGATGTCGCGAATCACGGCGCCCGTGGGCGAGGTGACGACGCCCAGCACGCGCGGCATGTAAGGCAGCAATTGCTTGCGCGCTTCGTCGAACAGGCCCTCGGCGGCGAGGCGGCGGCGGCGATCCTCCAATTGGGCGAGCAGCGCCCCGACGCCCGCTGGCTCGATGGACTCGACGACGATCTGGTAGGTGGACTTGCCTGGATAGGTGGTGATCTTGCCGGTGGCGATCACCTCCATGCCCTCTTCGGGCTTCACGCGCAGGCGCTGGTAATTGCCTTTCCAGATCACCGCGTCGATCTTCGCGCCCTGGTCCTTCAGGCAGAAATACACATGGCCGGAGGAATGCGGGCCGCGCCACCCCGAGACTTCGCCGCGCACGCGCACGAAACCGAAGCGATCCTCAATGGTGCGCTTGAGCGCGTTGGATAGATCCGAGACGCTGATCTCGGGCGCATTGTCGGGCGCGGCGCCAGCTCGTTCGCTCATGGCGAACTTATGGCCTGATTCCGCCCCGCGCGCCAATCGACGCGGCGCGTTTACGGGCGATTAACCATGAGCTGTACAATATGGGCGCGTTTTCAGACGGTATCATTTGAGCACCACATGCGCAGAACTATGGCTCCCGCCTTCATCGCCACGCCCGCCCTCGGCCATGTGGACCCCTACCCTGCGGACGCAAGCCTGTCGGCGCCCGCCCGTCTGGCCGTCTGGATGGGCGCGGCCGCGCTCTCGGCCGCGGTGATCTGCGCGCTTTACGCCCTTGCGCTCGCGGCCAGCGCCGCCTCGGCCCCTGCGCTCGCCCTCACGTTCGCGCTGTTGGCGGGCCTGGCGCTTGGCGGCGCGGCCCTCACCCTGCCGGGCGACTGAGCCGGCCTTGAACCCCGTTCAGGCGCCCGCCCTGCTCGCCTCTCGCGGGTTCGGCGCGGCGCTGCTGGCGCTGGCGCTCCTCGCGCAGGCGCTCGGCCACCACAACACGGACATCTCCTGGCTCCTCACCGTTTGCGAACGCATGCTGGCCGGCGAGCGGGCCTATGTGGACATCCTTGAGGTCAATCCGCCCGCGTCCATCCTGCTTTACATGCCCGCCGCGCTGCTGGCGCATGTCACGCCGCTTCCGGCGGAGTTCCATGCGGGCGCCTTGACGTTTCTGGCCGCCGGGGCGTCGCTGGCGTTCTGCGCGCGCATCGTGCGCGGCGGACGCCTCGCGGCGGAGGGCGAGCGGGGCCTGCTGCTGAACCTTGGCGTCTACGCGCTCGCGCTGGCGCCCGGCCTGTCGTTCGCCCAGCGCGAGCACTTCGCGCTGCTGCTGCTCGCGCCCGCCCTGTGCGTGTGCGTCGCCCGCGCCCAAAAGAATCCCGTGTCGGCCCGGCACGCGATCCTCGCAGGGTTGCTGGGGGGGCTGGCGCTGTGCGTCAAGCCGCACTTCGTATGGGCGGCCGCGCCGCCGCTGATGTTTGCGGCGCTGCATGCGCGCAACGGGCGGCTGTTCGCCGCGCCGGAAGTTCTCGCCGCGCCCGTCTTCCCGCTGTTGTACGCGCTTGCGGCGGTCTTTTTCTTCCCGGCCTATTTCGCGCAATTGCCTGCGCTGCTGGACGTGTACGTCGCGTTGCGCACGCCGCTTGCGCACCTGCTCGCCAGCCCCTGGTCGCTTGCGACCCTGCTGATGCTGGCGGCGCTCGCGGTCGCTGGCCGCCGGGAGGCGCTTGCGCCGCGCGTCGCAGTTCCGGCCCTGTCCGGCGCTGGCTTCTTCGCCGCCATGCTGCTGCAGGGCAAGGGCTGGGTGAACCATGGCATGCCGGGCCTTCTGCTCGTCTCCGTCGCGGCGTGCCTGCTGGTCACGCCCGCCCTGGCGCGCGCGCAGGCGGGGCGCGAAATGGGCGGCTGGACGCGGCTGAGGACCTATGGACTCTTCATCGTGCTTCCAGCGCTCGTGTTCGTCGCCTGCGTGCTGGGACTGCCGGCGAAGCTCAGCGGCTGGGAGGAGCATGAGGGCGCGCTCGAGGTCGTCGGCCGCGTCGCCCCGCAGCGCCCCAGCGTCATCGCGATCTCGGAAGACCTCGACGTCGGCCACCCGCTCGTGCGCCGGTTGGGCGGACGATGGGCGGGGCGCGCCGGGTGCCTGTGGCTGATGGGCTACGCGCGCTCGCTGCTTGACGCGGGCCCGCACGACGCTGCATGGCGCGCGACGATGGAGGGCTACGTCGAGCGCGACGCGCTCGCCTTCGCGCAGGACATGGCGCGGAACGCCCCGGACGTCGTGCTCGTCTCGCGAGGTCCCTCGCGGGCGTTCCTGATGGGGCACGCGCACGTCGCGGGCGCCATGGCCGCCTATGAGAAGCGCGCGACCCTGCCCGACGGGCTTGAGGTCTGGACGCCGAAACCGCGCTAGATTCCCTCGTCGGGAATGTTGAGGATGATGCCGCACGCCTTGCAATGCACCGCGTCAGGATCGTGCCGCTGCAATCCGCATTGGGGACAATCGAAGCGCACCTTGGTGGGGCGGAACAGCACCTGCGCGAGGCGAAGGAACAGCGTGACGCCCGCGATCATCACCACCACGGAAATGAGCCGTCCCGGCGTGCCGCTGAGAGTGATGTCGCCAAAGCCCGTGGTGGTGAGCGTGGTGACGGTGAAATAGAGCGCGTCCACGTAGTTCGCGATGCCGGGATTCCGGTAATGCTGGCTCTCGTAGACGATCCCCGTCATGACGAAGATGAACACCACAAGATGCACGATGGCGATGATGACTTCTTCGTTGCGGCGGAAGACCGGCAGGTCCTCCCGCAGCCGCGCCAGAAGGTGATACGCCTTCAGCAGCCGCACGGTGCGCAGGATGCGCAGGAAGCCCGCTCCCTCGCTGGACAAGGGCGCGAGGAACGACGCGATGGCGATGATGTCCGCCCACGTGGTGGGATGCGCTAGGTCGCGCATGCGGTGCTGGCTGATGATCATGCGGCTCAGGAAGTCCGCCAGCACCGCGAAGCCGATGACGAAATCCAGCGCCTCGATGACAAGGTTTCGCTGAATGAAGGAGGTTCCGATGATGAAGACCACCGTGGCGATGTCGAACGCCAGCAGGCCATAGCGGAAGCGGCGGCCGCGCTGCGTGTCGCCCTCGTAAAGTTCGCTTAGGAACGCCACCACATTGGCGCGCAACGAGCCGGGAGCCGCTGCGATCTTCATGCGGCGGGCTGAACCGGCACCGGCCGGGGCTTGCCGGCGTCGTCGATGGCCACGAACGTGAAGACCGCGTCCGTCACCTTTTCGCGCACGCCCACCCGGAACCGCCGCGCCCACGCCTCGACGTGGATTTTCATGGAGGTGCGGCCCACTGATTCCACCTCGGTGTAGACGCACAGCACGTCCCCCACCCGCACGGGCCGGATGAACTGCATGGCGTCCAGCGCCACGGTGACGACGCGCCCCTGCGCGCGCTCCACCCCCGCGATGCCCCCGGCCTGGTCCATCTGCGACAGCACCCAGCCGCCGAAAATGTCGCCGTTGGCGTTCGTGTCGGCCGGCATCGCGATGGTGCGCACCATCAGTTCGCCGCGTGGCGCATCGGTCTGGGTCGTCATGTGGTCCCTGCCCTGTCGCGTGCGATCAAACAGGTTTCGCGCGCCGCGCACAAGCCATCGCGCAGCGGGGCGGCGCGCCCCGGAGCCCTGCGCCTGGCGCATGGCTGCGTGCTGCGGCGCTTGACCGCACCGGCGGAAACGGCGACCTTCGCTCAACATCTTTGAATCTCATGGGAGCCCGCATGACCGCCGTCGTCAGCGCATCAGAAGAAAAGCCCGTTGGCCGCTCCATGGCGGAAGTGTGGATCATCACCGTCGGGCATGCGCTGACCCATTGGTATCCCGCGACCTTCTACATCCTGCTGCCGCTGATCGGCGCCGAGATGGGGCTCAGCTACGGCCAGATCGGGATGATCCTGACGGCGCAATACGCCGCCGGCGCCCTGTCGAACCTCCCGGGCGGCATGCTGGTCGATTCCGTCGGCCGCAAGGGCCTGCTGATGGCCGCCGCGCTGTTCTGGATCGGCGTGCCCTATTTCATCATGGGCTTTTCCAACGCCTATTGGGTGCTGCTGCTGTGCTCGGCGCTCATCGGGATCGGCAACAATCTCTGGCACCCGGCGGCGATTCCGTGGCTTGGCCGCCGCTATCCCGAGCGCAAGGGCCTCGTGATGGCCTATCACGGCATGGGCGGAAACGTGGGCGACGCGCTGGCGCCCCTGGCGGCGGGCGCGCTGCTGACCTCGTTCGCGTGGATGACGTGGCGGGACGTGGTGTTCATGAACATCGTCCCGGGCGTCGTCATGGCGACGATCATCCTGTGGTCGCTCGGCAAGATGACGACCGAGCCCAAGCGGGCCGACGCGAAGCCGGGCGCAAAGAGCGAGCAGAAGAGCATGAGCGAGGTGCTGCACGCCCTGCCCTCGCTGTTCCGCAACAAGACGCTGGTGTTCCTCTCGTCCAGCTCCGCGTTCCGCTCCATGACGCAGAACGGCATCATGACGTTCCTGCCGCTCTACCTGGCCAAGGAGCTTGGCTATAATCCTTGGTGGGTGGGCCTGTGCATGTTCCTGCTGCAGGCGGCGGGCTTCATCGCCGCCCCCATCGCGGGCCACATGTCGGACCGGGTCGGCCGGCGCAACGTCATCATGTCGTCCATGGTGATGACCGGCCTCGTCCTGGCCATGATGTTCTTCGCGGGCGGCACGCCGCTGTTCGTGATGTTCGTGGCGCTGCTGGGCTTCTTCCTGTTCGCCATCCGGCCCGTGCTGCAGGCCTGGCTGCTGGACGCGACCCCCAAGGGGCTGGGCGGCACCGCCATCGGCGCCATGTTCGGCATCCAGGCGGCGGGTTCGGCCATCGGGCCGTTCTTCTGCGGGCTGATCGCCGACAAGTGGGGCCTGCTGGCGACCTTCTGGTTCCTCGCCTTCACGATCATCCTGGCCAACCTGCTGGTGTTCTTCATGCCGCAGCAACCCGGCGATTCCGGCAAGGCGGCCTGAACCCGCCTTGCGAGGCGGCGTGGGCGCCTTTACAGAGGTCGCCCATGAACATCCTTCTCATCGGTTCCGGCGGGCGCGAGCATGCGCTCGCTCTCGCGCTGGTCGAATCCCCGCTTGCGGAGCGCCTGTTCGTGGCGCCCGGCAACCCGGGCACGGCCGCCATCGCTGAAAACGTCGGGCTGGACGTGAGCGACCATGGCGCGGTCGCAGCCTTCTGCCGCGCGCAATCCATCGGGCTCGTGGTCGTGGGGCCCGAGGCGCCGCTGGTCGCGGGGCTCGCGGACGATCTCGCCGCCGCCGGCGTGCCGACGTTCGGTCCCTCGAAAGAGGCGGCGCGGCTTGAGGGGTCGAAGGGCTACACCAAGGACCTGTGCGCTGAATGCGGCATTCCCACCGCGGCCTACGAGCGCTTCTCGCAGGCGGCCCCGGCCAAAGCCTACGTGGCGGCGCGCGGCGCCCCCATCGTGGTGAAGGCGGACGGGCTTGCGGCCGGCAAGGGCGTCATCGTCGCCATGACGGTCGAGGAGGCGCTGGACGCCATCGACATGATTTTCGGCGGCGCCTTCGGGTCCGCCGGGGCGGAAGTCGTGGTGGAGGATTTCCTGGAGGGCGAGGAAGCCTCGTTCTTCGCGCTCTGCGACGGCGAGCGGGCGCTGGCCTTCGCGTCCGCCCAGGACCACAAGCGCGTCGGCGAGGGCGACACGGGCCCCAACACCGGCGGCATGGGCGCCTATTCGCCCGCCCCCGTCATGACGCCCGAGATGGTGGCGCGCACCATGCGGGAGATCATCGAGCCTACCGTGGCGGGCATGAAGGCGCGTGGCGCGCCCTATCGCGGCGTCCTGTTCGCCGGCCTCATGATCGGCCCCGACGGCCCCAAGCTGATCGAATTCAACGCCCGCTTCGGCGACCCTGAGACGCAGGTCATGCTGCCGCGCCTCGACACGGACCTCGCAGCCCTGCTGCTCGCCTGCGCGCAAGGCGCCTTGCCGGCGGAGCCCGTGCGGTTGAAGCCGCAGACGGCGCTGACGGTGGTCTACGCCGCCAAGGGGTATCCGGAAGCGCCCGAGCGCGGCACGGAAATCCGGGGGCTGGAGGCCGCCGCCGCCATGCCGGGCGTCACGATCACGCACGCGGGCACGACGGCCGAGGGCGGCAGGCTGCTGGCCAATGGCGGCCGTGTGCTCAACGTCACCGCCATGGGCGAGGACGTGGCGCAGGCGCAGGCGCGGGCCTATGCGGCGCTGGCCGCCATCGACTGGCCGGGCGGCTTCTATCGCCGCGACATCGGCTGGCGCGCCCTTCAGAAATAATAGCGCAGCAGCCAGAGCGCGACCAAGGCGGGCTTCTCGTGCCCTTCGCGTTCGACGCGCATGTCGAGCCGGACCTGCGCGCCGCCCTTGATGTCCTCCACGCTCTCCAGCGTTCCGCGCGCGCGGATGCGGTCGCCGCAGCGCACGATGTCGGTGAAGCGCAGCCGGTCGAACCCGTAGTTGACGCCGAACTTCGCGCCCTCCACCCGCACAGCGTGCCCCATCATGCGGGTGAACAGGGCCAGCGTCAGGAACCCGTGCGCGATGGTTCCGCCCCATGGCGATTCGCGCGCCGCGCGCTCGGGGTCCACGTGGATCCACTGCCGGTCCCCGGAGAGGTCCGCGAAGCGGTCGATGTCGTCCTGCTGGACGACGATCCAGTCGCCGGCGACGATCTGCGTCCCGGTCTTCGCGCGCAGGTCTTCAAGCGTGATGGGCAGCGTCACAACGGCGTCTCCGATTCCCGTGGGCGCATCCTGCCAGTTTCACGCAAGCGCGTCTCGTTGCGCTGGCGCGTCCTGACGCGTAGACGCATTGAAACCGCCCGCAAAAGCGGGAACGACAGGAGGACGTCATGGCCAACCCCGCACTTCGGCAAGCCCTCGAGGCGCGCACGTTCGTCACCGCGCCCGGCGTCTACGACCTCATCTCGGCGCTGCTCGCCGACCGCATGGGCTTCCGGGCGCTTTACGTCACCGGCTACGGCTCGGTCGCCTCCTCGCTCGGCCTGCCGGACGCGGGGCTTGCGACCTATACGGAGATGCTGGAGCGGATCGGGCGCATCGCCGAGACGTGCAAGACGCCCGTGATCGCGGACGCCGACACCGGCTATGGCGGCTTGCTCAACGTGCGCCGCACGGTGCGCGGCTACGAGCGCGCGGGCGTCTCCGCCATCCAGCTCGAGGACCAGGAGTTTCCCAAGAAGTGCGGCCACACGCCCCATCGGCGGGTGATCCCCGCCGCCGACATGGTGCGCAAGATCCAGGTGGCGAGCGACAGCCGCTCCAGCGCCGACTTCCTGATCGTGGCGCGCACGGACGCCCGCACGGGGCTGGGACTCGACGAAGCCCTGCGGCGCGGCGAGGCTTACGCGAAGGCGGGCGCCGACGTCATCTTCATCGAATCGCCCGAGAGCGAGGAGGAACTCGCGATCATCGGCCAGCGCATCGGCAAGCCGCTGCTCGCCAACATGGTCAACGGCGGGCGCACCCCGATGCTGCGCGCGCCCCGCCTGAGCGAGCTGGGCTACGCGATGGCCATCTTCCCCGTGATGGGCTTCCTGGCCGCCGCGCACGCCATGCAGGGCGCCTACCGGGACCTGCTCGACCATGGCGGCGAGACCGGGGCGGTCGAGCTCTACCCATTTTCGGATTTCAACAAGCTGATCGGCTTTGAAGACGTGTGGGCGTTCGAGGCCCGCTACCCTGAGCCCGTCCGCGCCCCGTGAGCGCTAGCGCGCCGCTCGCTGAACCCGCTATGGTGTTCGCGCATTGAACCTGGGGAGGAGCGCCAGATGACGCACGAGAGGCATGTCCTCAAGGGGATGGATCATTTCACCGTGCTGACGCCCGACGTCGACGCGACGCGGGCGTTCTACGAGGCGCTGGGCTTTGCGGTGGGGCCGCGCCCGCCGGACTTGCCGGGCGCCGGCCTGTGGCTCTACGTGAGCGACAAGCCGATCCTGCACGTGATCGGCCCCATGCCGTTGCCCGAGAACCGGCGCGGCATGCTGGACCACATGGCGTTTCGCGCCACCGGCCTGCCCGCCGCCGCGCGCGCGCTGGACTCCATGGGCGTGGCCTATCGCCTGCAACGCCTGGCGGACCCGTTCGGCGTCTGGCAGATGTTCTTCGAGGACCCGTTCGGCGCCCGCGTCGAGTTCGATTTCGACGGCGCCGAAGAAGCGCCCGCAGGCTGGTCGCCCACCTGAGGAGAGGCCCATGTCGGACGATCTGTTCCCAGGCTTCAAGGCCCACTGGATCGACACGGACGAGGGGCGCATCTTCGCGCGCAGCGCGGGCTCGGGCCCGCCGCTGCTTCTGCTGCACGGGTTTCCGCAAACGCAGGCGATGTGGCATCGCGTAGCGCCCGCCCTCGCGGAGCGGTTCAGCGTCGTGCTGATGGACCTGCGCGGCTACGGCTGGTCGTCCGCGCCGCGCAGCGAGGGCGGCGCGCTCTACGAGAAGCGGGCCATGGGGGCGGACGTGGTGCGCGTGATGGAATCGCTGGGCCACGTACGTTTCTCGCTCGCCGGCCACGACCGGGGCGCGCGCGTGGGCTATCGGCTGGCGCTGGACCATCCCGGCCGCATCGAGAAGCTGGCGCTGCTGGACGTGCTGCCGACCTTCCAGGTCTGGCGCAACATCGAGGCCGGCGTGACGCCCGCCGCCCACTGGGCGTTTCTCTCAAGGCCTGCGCCGCAGCCGGAAGACGAAATCGCCCGCATCGGGCCCGATGCGTACTTCGAGGGCCTGCTGGCCACATGGAGCCAGTCGCAATCGCTGCGCGGCTTCGACGCGCGCGCCGTGCGGGCGTATCGCGACGCATGGGGCGACACGACGCGCATCCACGCGTTCTGCGAGGATTATCGCGCCGGCGCCAAACAGGACCGCGCGGCCGACGAGGCCGACCTTGCGGCGCGGCGCGCGATCGACTGCCCGGTCAGCGTCGTGTCCGGCTCGTTCTTCCTGACGGCGGGCGCGCGGCCAGCCGTCGAGACGTGGCGCGAGAGCTTCGCGCCGCAAGCCGTGGGCGCGCAGATCGACGCCGGGCACTTCGTGGCCGAGGAGAACGCGCCCGCGACGCTGGCGGCCCTGCAGGCGTTCTTCTAAGGCGCGCCGCCCTTACGGGGCGATCAACTCCTTGGCCCGCGCCACCACGTCCTTCGGGGTGGCGTAGAGCATGTCCACCACGGCCTGCACCTTCTCGCCCGGAAGCGGGTTCACGTCGATCTTCATCTTCTGCGCGTCGGCGAGGAACTCCTGGTCGGCCAAGGTCGACGCGAAGGCCGCGCGCAGCGTGGCGACCCGGTCGGCCGGCACGCCCGGGGGGGCTATGTAGGAGCGCAGGAACACCTGCTGCGACACGACAAGCTGCACGGCCTTGCGGTCCGTCTCGTTCTTGATGAAGGGCCAGATCTCCGGCACGCCCATGCGGGCGAGATCGGGGTGCGGCTCCAGCGCCGTCTGCAGGATCAGGTTGATCTTGCCGTCGCGCAGCCAGTCGGGCTTAGTGGAGCGCAGGCTGTTCCAGTCCAGCCCGCACATGCCGTTCACCTCGCCGCGCTCCATGGCGAGCAGGATGTCGGACGAGCCCTTGTAGCCCGCCACCACGTTGAACTTCGCCCCCGTGGCCTTGGCGACCATCAGCGGATAGTCGCGCGTCGCCGCGCCCGCCGCGCTCGCCCCCATGATGACGGGCTGCGCCAGCGCCTCCGCAAAGGTCTTCGCCTTCGCGTTCTGGTAGGTGAGGCACACGCGCGTGCCGCTGTCGGCGCTGGCGAGATATATGAACTTCGAGGGATCGTAGTTCGCCTTGCCGCCGTCGCTGAGCACGCGGTCGAGAATGGCGCCGGGCATGAGGGCGCCGATGGTCGAGCCGTCCTTCGGGGCGATGGTGTATAGCTGCGCGGCCGCCACTGCGCTGCCGGCGCCGGGCATGTTCTTGACCACCACCGTGGGAGCGCCGGCGATGTAGCGCGGCAGTCGCCGGGCGATGGCGCGGGCGTAGACGTCGTACCCGCCGCCGACGTCTGCGCCGATGACGAAGTCGATCGTGCGCCCGGCGTAGAAATCCTGCGCGGCCAGCGGCGCGGGCGACAGCCCTCCCAGCAGGGCGGCGGCCAAAGCCCATCTGCTGCTGCGCGTGCGACTCATTTGCCCATCCTCCCCGGCGTGTTTCGTGCGATGCTAGAGATGCCGGGCCGATCCCGCAAACTCCCCGCCCGCCAGGACGCCTCATGGACCAGCACGCCGACGACGCCCCCTTGCGCTCACGCGGCGTAGCCGTGGCCCTTGGGGCGGGCGGCGCGCGCGGGCTGGCGCACCTGGTGGTGATCGAGGCGCTGGAGGAACTGGGCGTCACGCCGACCGCCATCGCGGGCTCCTCCATGGGCGCGCTGATCGGCGCCGCCTGGGCTGCCGGCATGCCGGCGCGCGACATCCGCAGCCATCTGCAAAGCATGCTGCGCAACCGGGCGGACGTGATGGCGCGCCTGCTGCGGGCGCGCGTGGGGCGCTTCGTGGATCTGCTGGGCGGGCAGCTCGGCAACCCCATCCTGCTGGACGCCGAACGCATTCTCGATCTCTTCTGGCCCCAGATGGTGCCCGACAGGTTCGACGAACTGATCATCCCGTTCAGCGCGACGGCGACGGATTTCTTCGGCCGCCGCGAATGGGTGTTCGACAAGGGGCCGCTGGCGCCCGCCGTCGCGGCCTCCATGGCGATCCCGGGCCTCATCCGCCCCGTGGAGATCGACGGGCGCATGTACGTGGACGGGGGCGCGACGAATCCGCTGCCGTACGGACTGCTGATGGGGCGCGGCGATTTCGTGATCGCCTGCGACGTGACCGGGGGGCCGGTGACCGAGCGGGCGGGCTTTCCCTCGCCGTTCGAGGCGATGTTCGGCTCCGCCCAGATCATGCAGGGCGCCATCACGACCCAGATGCTGCAATCCTCGAGGCCGCACCTGCTGGTGCGCCCGGACGTGGACCGCTACCGGGTGCTGGACTTCTTCCACGCCAACCAGATCCTGGAAGCGTGCGCGCCCATGAAGGACGAGATCAAGCGCGCCGTGGACGCGCATCTGGCGACGGCGTGAGGGGACGGGCCCACGATGAAGCCCTCGCCCGAACTCCCTCCCCTCAGGGGAGTGTCGGGGCGGGGTAGGCCACGGCGGTCGTTGATATCGCGCCAGACCCTGCGCTGGCCCTCCCCCGGGGGAGGGAAGGCGCACCTTCATTGCGCCCGGAGCTACCGGCGCGCCTTGAAAAACCCGCGCAGCAAATCCGCCGCCTCGCTCTCCCTGATGCCGCCGTACACCTCGGGCGCGTGGTGGCAGGTCGGCTGCGCGAAGTAACGCGGCCCGTGCTCCACCGCCCCGCCCTTGGGATCGGGGGCGGCGAAATACACCCGACGCAGGCGCGCGAACGAGATGGCGCCCGCGCACATGCAGCAGGGCTCCAGGGTGACGTAGAGATCGCACCCCGACAGGCGCTCCGAGCCCAGCGCCTGGGCGCCCGCGCGGATCACCAGCATTTCCGCATGGGCCGTGGGATCGCGGTCAGCCAGGATGCGGTTGCCGGCCGCCGCCAGCAGCGCGCCGCCGCGCATGAGCGCCGCCCCCACGGGCACTTCGCCGCGCGCCGCAGCCGCCCGGGCCTGCGCGAACGCCAAATCCCATGGGTCGAGAACGGGGTGCTGAATTGGTTCCATGGCGTCCATTCGACGTTGCGCCTGCACTCTGCTATCAGACCCGCATGACCGACAAGACTGAATCTGACCACGCGGCCGAGGGGCCGGACGGCGAGCGCATCGCCAAGGTGATGGCCCGCGCGGGCCTGTGCTCGCGCCGCGACGCGGAACGCTGGATCGCCGACGGGCGCGTCGCCGTCAACGGCGAGCGGCTCGACAGCCCCGCGTTCAACGTGACCGAAGGCGACAAGGTGACGGTGGACGGGCGGCCGATTTCGCGGCGCGAACGCACCCGGCTGTTCCTGTTCCACAAGCCGCGCGGCACCGTCACGACGGATCGCGATCCCGAAGGGCGCCCGACGATCTTCGACGTGCTGCCGCAGGACCTGCCGCGCCTCGTCACCATCGGGCGGCTCGACATCAACACCGAAGGCCTGCTGCTGCTGACCAACGACGGCGGCCTGGCGCGCGTGCTCGAACTGCCCGCCACCGGCTGGCTGCGCCGCTACCGCGTGCGCGCCCATGGCGAAGTCACCCAGCCGCAGCTGGACGCGCTCGCCGAGGGCGTGACCATCGAGGGCGTGGAATATCGCGGCATCGAGGCGAACCTCGACCGTGTCCAGGGCGCCAACGTCTGGATCACCATGGGGCTGCGAGAGGGCAAGAACCGCGAGATCAAGCGCGTCCTGGAGCATCTCGGCCTCTCGGTGAACCGCCTGATCCGCCTGTCCTACGGGCCTTTCCAGCTGCTCGACCTGCCCGAAGGCGCGGTGGAGGAAGTGAAGACCCGCGTGCTGATGGACCAGCTTGGCGACAAGCTGGCCACGGAAGCCAACGCCGATTTCGAGGCCCCGGTCTATGACCGCAAGGACCTCGAGAAGATGGCCAAGCGCCACCACGCGGACGACGAGCCCGAGCGCGAGGAGCGTTCCCCCAAAGGCGGCGCGCGCGCCAAGGCGGGCGGACGCGACGCCCCCCGCGCGCGCTCCGACGAGCGCCCGGCCCGCAAGGGCGAGCGGCGCGAACAACCCAGCAGCGGCGCCAACACCGACAAGGTGAAGCGCAAGCACGTCTCCGTGCTGCGCACCGAGCGCGACGACGAGAGCGGCCCGCGCAAGAAAGTGGAACGCAGCGAAACCGCGGACCGCAACGGCCGCAAGGTCTCCGTCGAGCGCGTGGCCAGCACGGCTCCCGAAGCCGGCGAAGCGCAGTCGCGCAACGGGCGCAAGTTCGCCCGCGAGCGGCGCGGCGACGAGGAGCCGCAGCGCGAGCG
>JAQGJX010000174.1 GCA_028290405.1 Hyphomicrobiales bacterium | reverse complement strand
GATGCTGATGATCGACGACGCGCATGGGCTTGGCGTGCTCGGCGCCACCGGACGGGGGCTGTTCGAACGCCAGAGCGTCAATCCCGCCAGCGTCGATCTCTGGCTCGGCACCCTGTCCAAGACGCTTGTCAGTTGCGGCGGCTATGTGGCGGGAAGCGAGATAGCGATCGACCTTCTGAAGCATCACGCGCCCGGCTTCGTCTATAGCGTCGGAATGCCCGCAGGCGCCGCCGCCGCATCTCTTCAGGCCCTCGCCATCATGCGGCGCGAGCCGGAGCGCGTGCGCCGTCTGCAGGAGAGGTCGCGCTTCTTTCAGTCATGCGCCGCGAAGGCTGGGCTCGACACTGCGAAGTGTTGGGGCGCTGGAATCATCCCCGTGGTGGTCGGCGACACGCTGCGCGCCCTGAGCCTCTCCGAGCGGCTGCTTGAAAGAGGCGTCAACGCCTTCCCGATCGTGCCGCCCGGCGTGCCCGAGAGGACCGCGAGGTTGCGATTCTTCATCAGCGAGGCGCACTCGGAGGAAGAGATCGAAGCCGCCGTAAAGGCGACGGCGGAAGAGCTGGCGTCGCTGCGAACTGTCTCTCTCGACGGCGCCCTGCGCAGATAATGTCCTTGCGCGTGGAGACCACGCAGCCGGAACCGCTGCTCTGAGAGCGTACTTGGCAGGCTGACGGGGCTTGATCGTCAACCCATCGCGGATCGCTCAACGCGCGAGTTTATACAGCGCCGCGCCCGTGCCGACCGGCGCGGTCATCATGTAGAAGATCTGGAGGCCTTTCTGGGCTTCCGTGAACGGTGCGTTCGTAACGTAGAGCGTGTCCTTGGCGAAAATCCGGAATTTCTGCGCCAGGAAGAGGTTGCGCGAGTCCCGTAGGTTGAGGCGATAGACAATGGGTATGCTGCGTCCCGGCTGAATCAGCGGGCTGCCGGGAACCAGCCGTCGCGCCGTAGCCTCCGGCTCATAGCGCAGCACGAACACGCCGGATGGATCTGCGCGGGAGTCTATGAGGCCTCCGGCCTTGGCGATTGCTTCTGAAAGCGAAATGCCGTCGGCGTCGAAGGGCACGACCGCATTGGCGCCCGTCGCGCCGAAGGCGACAAAATTCTGTGGCTCGCGAACCAGGGTGACGACGTCGTTGGGGCGCAGGTAGATGTTCTGGCTCGGATCGCGCACGACGCGCGACATCGCGACGCGAACGGTCTTTTGGCCTCGCGACAGTTGAATAAAGGTCTCGTTGACCGGCGCCCGTATGCCGCCAGCGGTGGCGATCACCTCAAGCAGGCGATCTCCGGCAACTGAGAGGGGAATGCGCGCCCCGTTCGCCACTTCCCCAGTTACCGTCACAGAATTGCTGATCGGTCGAATGACGTTTATCAGGACCTGCGGTTGGATGGCCTTGCCATCGAGCGCGCGTTCGACGGTGGTCTGAACTTGCGCGACCGTCTGCCCTGCGACCTTGATTCGGCCTGCGTAAGGCACGCTGATTGCGCCATCCCGGCCGACGACTTGCTCGGGGATCGTGGCGCTCTTGGAGCCGGTCGAAAAGCGGTCGGTCAACAACGGCGCGGAAAACAGGCCGCCTGCCGCCGCTTCCCAAATCGTGACGGAAATCGTATCGCCCACGCCGATGCGCGTATCGATGGAAGGCCTGTAATCGCCGAACGTCGCAAGCAGGTTATCAGCCCAGCGCGCCGCGAGCGTGTCGATCACGGACGGAGTTACGTCTATTATTTCGTAGTTTTGAGTCTCGCCGCTGACGGACTGCTCCGCGAGGTCGGACGCGCTCGGGCCGGTGGCGGGCAGCGTGGAGCAACCTGAGAGAATGGTGGTCAGGGCGAGAACGCCAGTAATTCGTAACATGAACTTTTACGCTCCGCGGCCCGCGTATTCTTATGGTTTCTTATAGCGTCATCCCAGCGCTTGCGCCAGAAAGAAAGGACATGGAAGGATGCCATCGGATCATCCGATTGATTGTTAGTTTATGATCTGCGGCGTTACGGTTGGAACTGGCGTCGGCGCTGATAAGGATTGCGCCGATGGTAGTTATAATGCCACCTGCGTCGGCAGATTACCGATGACCAGGCGCGCGCTCTGATGGTGTTTCAGTCGCTTGCGTCACATCTCAACATTCTCTTAGAAAATTGGAGCCTTGGATTTTCCGTTCTCAAGAATTTTTTGGCGTCGATGGTCTTGCCCTGATTTTCGAACGCTCCTCTTACCTTTATTTTGTTCATGGCCTCGGGGCATGCACCGCAATAATGGTGGGCTGATCATGTTAATGCGCGGGCGAACGGTTGTTTCTGAGGTTTTTACTCTATCCAACTTTCACCTGACCGGCTGGAGGCCGGAACAGTTCGCGGAACATCACATTGGGTCGCCGATCAGCTGATCGGGCTCCAGATGTTGCAGCTATGTGGGAGGATCCATGCAAAGCGCCTTGACTGCGAAACTAACTAGATGGCAATTAGATGTAGGCGGAAGCGTGAGATTGAGCGTCTCGCTCAAGGTCTTCAGTCTATAAATATGGCTGCACGTTTCTGAAGCGCAGCGAACAAGTAATTAGTCTGTGCGGTTGGCGATCAGAAGGAATGCCCGGTTTTGTCAGTCATCAAATCCATTCGGCGTTGTTGCGCCACGTTTCTTCGGACGTACCGACGTCAAAACAAAATTATGCATAAGTTTTCCGTTGCGGTTACATTTATGGTCGCCGGGGCTATGAACCTGAATGGCGAGGCTCGGGCGCAGGGCGCCGCCCATATGTCTTTGTCGCTCTTCAACCCGGCCCTGATGTGTAATGATGATTGTTACTTCAGTCTTTACTCCGGGCGCTATCTGAAGTCCGAAATGACGAACGCGTTCGGCATTCAGAAATTCGAACCGCCGAATCGTTGGCGTTATGGCGATAGTGGGCTCATAGCAGCGACCTTCGCTCGGCCTTTGTATGCGTATGGCGACCTGTTCAGGGGCGAAGTCGAGCTCGGCGTGGGAAAGCGTTTCGGCGCTTTATCCGCGTTTGAGCACTGGGGAGCGCTCTATTTCAGGTGGCTTTGGTTCCCCTGGAACACTGTGTTGCGGACGTCAATCGCGGTTTCGACTGGGTTGAATTACACGCCAACGCTTGATGCAATAGAGACTGCGCGGGTGAATAACGGAGGGCGAGGAGCCCGACTGTTGCATTTCCTGAGCCCAGAGATCACGTTCGGTCTACCGCAGAATAAAGATATAAATATTTTCGTGCGGTATCATCATCGTTCCGGCGGCAGAAACTACGTTATGGGAAAGTCCGAGATATTCAATGACGCCGCCGGCGGAGCTCAATACTTGGTGTTCGGTATTCGCTATACGCATTGAAGGGGAACGAACGCCGGTCAATGGCGGCGTATCCCTGGAGCGCTTCCGGCGGCGCTCGGCGTTCGCCAGGCCGAATTTCATTGGTCGGGCGATGTCGCATCCTGAGCAGATTCGACATTACCCACGAGGCCCGGCTCTCCGGCTCGTTGATTGAATCGGGCCGGCGCTTTGCGATTAGACGGGTAATCGAGTCGGACTTCCAAGCGAGGCGGACGCCCTACGGAACTGGCGCCGGGCGTCCCAAAGGCGAACCCCTTGCAATGTCGCGTCGCGAGAGCAGCGATGACGATTGATCGAGCCTGCGCGACCGGCCTTAGCGCCGGTCGCTCCGGTCCCGTCAAACAGCCTCGCGCCTCAGGCGCTTTTGCGGAAGGGCTCAGGCGCGCCGGGCGTGGGGTCCGGGTTCGTCGTTCCGGCGTAGCGGGGCATGAGCTGGGAGACGCTCGAATGGTCTTCGCGGCCGTATTCGAGCAGGCGCTTCAGGGCGGCGAGTTCGAATTCCAGCTTGGCGAATTTCTCTTCCATTTCATCGGTCACAGCGCGATCTCCTGCCAAGGTTTGTAGCTAGGCTGGACATTGCGCGGCCAAGGTTACTGAATAGTTAACGCCTTGCTGGAATCCCGCATTCGCCCGCTCTCACTCCTGGTCGCGCTCCTGCTTCAGCTCCTCGATCCGCTGCGAGGCTTCGGCCTTGTGGAGGTCCGGGTCGAAGGCCTCCGCGCGTTGGGTCTGCTCTGCGAGCGTCTTGAGGTAGGACGCTTGCGCGCCCGTCATCGGCTCGTCGCCCGTCACCCAGTCCTGCGGGTCTTTGATGCGGTTGGAGCCGGCGCCTGTGCCCTCGGTCTTGGGATTGCCAGCGGAGGCTTGGGCTTTGGTCGCTTGCTTCGCGCGGGTCACGGCTTGCTCCGTTCGTTGTTTGTTCTGGTCACAGAAACGTGCGTCATAGGCGCTGGTTCCATCCTTGCGCGCGGCGCCGCGCGTGCACATCTCCAGCGTCATGACCCGCATTCTTCTCTTCACCTTCCTGGCCTTCTACGCGGCCCCCATCGGCGCGCGCGCCGCCATCTGGTTCAAGGAACCCTCGTTCGACTGGTGGAGCGCCGACCGCTCCAGCGCCGGCCTGTTGCCGCCGTCGTCCCATCCCTCTGCGCTCGTGCGCATCTACGCGGCGCCCACCGTGCGCTGGCGCGGCATTTTTTCAGTCCATAGCTGGATCGTGCTGAAGGACGCGGGCGGCGCCTATGAGCGCTATGACCTCACCGCGTGGGGCGACCCCATCCGGGTCAACAGTTTCGCGCCTGATGGGCGCTGGTTCGGGCGCGCGCCCGAACTCGTCTACGGGGCGGACGGCGCGCAGGCTGAGGCGTTGATTCCGCGCCTGCGCGCCGCCATCGAGGCCTATGCGTTCCAGAAGCAGGGCGACTATGTGGCCTGGCCGGGGCCGAACTCGAACACCTTCGTCGCAGCCGTCATGGCCGCCGCCCCTGAAATGCAGGCGACGCTGCCGCCCAACGCCGTCGGCAAGGATTATCCCCACGACGGGCGCTGGGCTGGCCTCACGCCCTCGCGCACCGGCGTGCGCCTTTCGCTCGGCGGCTACGCGGGCCTCACTCTGGGATGGGTCGAGGGGCTGGAGGTCAACCTGCTGGGCGCCGTCGCGGGCGTTGACGTGCGCCGCCCCGCCATCAAGCTACCGGCCTTCGGCCGCATCGGCATGCCGCAGGCGTGACGGGCTCGCGCGGCAGAATTATTCGGCTGCGCTCGCCCGCCGCCCGTTCTGCTCCTCGCGGATCAGTTCGGCGAGGATGCGCCTCGCCCGCATGGCGGGAATGTCCGGCTCGATCGAGATGGGCTTGAGGCTCATGAGGTCGGACGTTGCGCCCATGTTGCGCTGCTGCGCCTCGATGATCGGCACGTCTTCCGTGCGGAAGATGCGGTCCGCTATGGATTGCAGCTTCGCGCCGGTTTGCGCGTCGTCAATCCTGCGGTTGCGGGCGATCGACCAGAAGTAATGGCTCTGGAGTTCGCTCGCGGGCGTCACCAGATGCGCGTTTGGCAGCTTGACGCCGTCCTCGACGTCGCCGCCGCAGTCCGTCGCCCCGAGGTCGAAGCTCATGGTGGCGGGGGCCGTCCAGCGCATGTTGGAGCGCGCGTCGAAGTGCGTGGAAGGCTTGTCCCACAGCATGCCGTGCAGGCCATGGACCAGCACGTTCGGCTTCCAGCGGTTGGCGATGACCGTCGAGCCCTCCACGAAGAATTCCGTGCGATGAGCGTCGACGCCGCCGGGCTGCTGGAACATGGGGTGCAGCCATTCCACATGGCTGAGGTCGAGCAGATTGTCGACCACCAGCTGGTAATTGCCCGCGACGTCGAGATGTCCGTACACGACCGCGAACTGGCCGGGATCCTCGTTGAAGGGGTAGGGGGGCACGGTCGCCGCGTCGGCCTGCGCGGGATCTCCAGGCCAGAACCAGATGAAGCCGTAGCGTTCGTGCGCCGGGTAGGCGCGCACGTCCGCTCCGTTGGGAATGGCCTTGGCGCCGTGGGGATTCAGCGTGCAGCGGCCGTCGCGGCCAAATTGCAGGCCGTGATAGCCGCACTCGATGGCCTCGCCCCGGACCTTGCCGCGCGACAGCGGCGCGAAACGGTGCGGGCACTTGTCCAGCACCACGCCGATTTCGCCCGACTCGGCGCGGAAGATCACCACGTTGTCGTCGAGAAGCTGCCGGGCGAGGGGCGCGTCCTGCACTTCGCTCGACAGGGCCGCCACATACCAGGCGTTTCGGAGATAGGGCATGGCGGCCTCCGTCCTCAGGGCTGCACGGGTACGAACTTGTCGTTGTAGAGCATGTTGCGCGGCGGCTCCTTCTCCACGATGCCAAGCTCCACCAGCGAGGAGCTGACCTTGGTGATCGCCGCCTGGTTCCAGGCGCCGTCGTCGGAGAGCATCTTGAACTGCGCGTCCATGGCGCGGTCGATGATGGACTCCGGATAGCGCATGGCGGCCGCCGCTTCCTTCACCGCATAGGCGCGGTTGGCCTTCATGTAGGCCACGGTGGCGAACCAGCCCTTCAGGAAACGCGTCACAAGGTCCGGGTTCTTGGCGATGAGGTCCGTGCTGGCCAGGATCACGTGGGTGTGGAAATCCGTCACGATGTCGCCAAAGAGCAGCAACGTGCGCGCTTCCTTCTGGGCCTCGTAGAAATAGGCCGATTCAGCCGTGGTCACCGAGCCGTCAAT
Organism: Hyphomicrobiales bacterium; assembly: GCA_028290405.1. Taxonomy (GTDB): domain Bacteria; phylum Pseudomonadota; class Alphaproteobacteria; order Rhizobiales; family Beijerinckiaceae; genus Terripilifer. The sequence continues at coordinate 36,173 of JAQGJX010000174.1, read as the reverse complement.
TTCGCCGGACTTCACCGCGACCAGTTGCGTGCGCACGGAGCCCAGCGGCATGTCGGTGATGCCGGTGGGGCCCCAGCCCTGCTTGCGCGACAGTTCGCGCGCCAGCCATTGCGTCACCGAGCCCGCCGTGGTCACGCCGATCTTGGCGTCCTTCAGGTCCGCGACGGTCTTGATGCGCGAGTTGGGCCCCACGATCAGCGCGAAGCTGAAGGGAGGCCCTGCGACGGCCGCCACGGCGATCGCCGGCACGCCCTTGGAATGATACGCCATGCCCGGCCCGGAACCGAAGCCGAACTGCACGGAGCCCGCCGTCAGCGCCTGCTGCGTCACGGCGTCTCCCGCGAACTCCAGCCGCTCCACCTCGATCCCGTATTTCTGCCAGGTGCCGACCTTCGAGCCGGCTTCGATGAACGACCAGAGCAGGGCGAGGCCGGACGTTCCCGCCCTCACCTTGTCGAGCGCGAGCGCGGGGCCGGCCCCCAGCAGGCTGGCGACGGCGAGGCTGAGAGCCCCTGTGCGCAAGGCGCGCGCGAGTGTGCTGGCGGTCGTCATCTGTGTCCTCCCTGGGCGCGGCCTCTGTGAGGGCCGTCGCCTGGTTCGTGCGCATCCGGGCGCGAAGGGTTGCATGGGGGGCGCGCCGCTGACAAGAGCGGCGAGCGGCTACTTGTAGATCTCGGCGGCCTGCTTGAGGAACTGGATCTGCGTCTCCACATGGATGGTGCCCATCAACTTGGCGCCCTTCATGACCTGCTTGTCTTCCGGGATCTTCTCCGCCACGCCCTTCACGACCGGGATGAGGCCGAAAGAGCCGACCTGCGCCTGGTTCTCTTCGCTGAGGTAATAGTTCATGAACAGCCGCGCGGCGTTGGGGTGCGGGGCGTTCTTCAGCATGGAGACGTCGAGGCGCACATACGCCACGCCCTCCTCGGGCACGATGAGGCGGATGGGCAGCCCCTTCAGGTTCTGCACGTTGACCGAGATCTGCGGGATCCACATGGGATATTCGCCGCGCGCCACGCGCCGCTCGCTGTCGCCCACGTCGCGCGTGAAGGTGAGGTTCTGCTGCGCCAGCGCGCGATGGAAAGTCTCGCCGAACTTTGGATGCAGCATGGTGGCTGAGAACAGCGCGAACCCGCCGCCCAGCGCGCGCATGTCGTCGGCGAGAATCTTGCCCTTCCACCTGGGGTCCAGAAGGTCGTTCCAGCTCTTGGGGTCGTCCTCGGGCTTCACCAGGTTGCTGTTGACCATGATGGCGTAGGCGGTGATGAGGCTGCCGGCCTGGTGCGGCTCGGCCGGCTGGCCCTCGATCATGTTGGCCATGTTGGGAAAGCCGCCGTGCTCCTGCACGAAGCCGCCGCGGAACATGCGGGTGGTGGAGGCCTGCCCGTGCTGCATCACGTCGCCGATGAAGCGGCCCGCCGCGTGCTCCGTGCGGATGCGCTCTTCAAGCTCGCTGGCGCGCACGTTGAGCACTTCCACCGCGACGCCGTACTTCTTTTCGAAGCCGGCCTTCACTGCGTTGTGCAGGTGCGTCCCCACATAGGACGTGTAGAAGGAGACCTTGCCCTCCTTCTTTGCGGCCGCCACCATGGCGGGATCGTCCTGCTGGGCGAGGGCGGCGTGCGACAGCAGCAGCGCCGCGGCGAGCGCGAAAGCGTTTCCTACCCGTTTCAACATTTTTGGTCCTCCCTTGGTGGGGGCGTCCGGTCAGTATGACAGGAAATCGCCCGGGAGGAAGCGGCGCGGGTCAGTCCAGAATCTGCCCGCCGTCATAGCTCATGGACAGGCGGCCCGTGAGAGCCCGAAAGGCGTCGCTGTCCACAAGGCGCGCGTAGAAGTCGCGCAGCGTGGGCGCTTCAAGCGCCGCCAGCCCCGCGCTGGCGTGGGGAAAGCGGGCGTCTGGAAACACGCGCGCGATGGCGCGCGCCTTGTCGGCGGCCGACGCGTGGGCCCCCAGGGCCTCCGCGCTTTCGTCCCGCGTCACCAGGTCGAGCACCAGCGCGGGATCAAGGCGGGGCAGGGCGGCGAGGAAGTTCTGGGTCAACAGCTTGGCGAACGCATGGTCGGGGTGGTCGTCGCGCCACGGCGCGCAATTCGTATGTCCCAGATGCGGCGCCGCCATCCAGTCCGCCTTCTGCCGGGGGAAGCGCGCCAGAATTTCGGCGTTCTCACGCGCCACGTAGAAGCGATTGAGGCCCTCGAACAGCACGAACGCGTAATCGGCGTCCAGCAACATGGGCTCCCACTCCGCCCAGTTCGGCTCCATCGTGCCCGGCGCCACGGCCTCGAGACAGATGACCTTGGGGCGCAGCCGCGCGAGGTCGAGCCCGGCGAGCACGTCGCCTTCCGCGCCCTCCACGTCCACCTTCAGAAAGTCGATCTGCGTCACCCCATGGGCGTCGCACAGCGCGGTCAGCGTCGTCATCGGCACGGTGTGGGTGCGGAAGGCGGCGCCAAACCGCGCAGCTTCCTGCGCGGCGTCCGCCCTGGTGGTGGAGAAGCCGTGCAGTCGCTCGACGGCGTGGAAATCCACGCTGCCCTCGGCGCGCCCCGCCACGCCGCAATACACGATGTCGCGCGGGCGCACGCAGTCGTAGAGGCTCGCAAGATCGGCCTGCGGCTCCACCACGATCCCCCGCCAGCCCTGCAGGTAGAACCAGCAGCTCACGTTGTCGGCCACCGGGTGCCCGGCGCCCACGTCGATGTAGAACCCCGTGCGGCTGCCCTCGAAGGCCTGCCAGAGATGATAATCCTCAAGGTTCTGCGCGTACGAAAGGTCCATGGGCCGCCTCCTGGTCCCCATATAGCGCGGACTTGCCCGCAGGCCGCAACAGGCCTTCGCTCCGCCGCCTCGCCTCTTGCTGGCGCATCGCCCGCCCGGTGGCTATGCTGGCGCGAACATATCGGGGGAGAGACAGATGATTCAGGTGAAGCGCCTTGGGCACGCGACGTTTTCGACGCCCGACCTCGCCAGGCAGATCGACTACTGGACGCACGTGATGGGCCTGTCGCTGGTGGAGAGCGACGGCAAGCGCGCCTTCTTCGCCACCAAGCTGGGCCAGGAGGCGATTGCGCTGGAGCAGGGCGGGGACGCCGAAATGCACCGCCTCAGCTTCCAGATCGCGCCCGGCCGCGACCTCTCCGAGATCGAGCGGTCCCTGACCGCCAAGGGAATCGCCAGCGAGCGCCGCACCGATATTTCGCCCGGCGTGCGCGAGGCCGTCACCTTCCTCGATCCCAAGGGCACGCTGATCGAGGTCTACTCGGAATACGAATTCCAGAAGCGCGACAAGTCGGAGGGCGGCGTGTCGCCGCTGAAGTTCGGCCATGTGGCCAGCCGCGTGCAGGACGTGCAGAAGATGACCGAGTTCTACCAGGAGGTGCTCGGCTTCCGGGTGTCGGACTGGATGGGCGATCACTTCGTCTTCATGCGCTGCGGGCCCGACCATCACACGGTGAACTTCGTGCGCTACGAGACGCCGCGCCTGCATCACATCGCCTTCGAGGTGAAGGACTGGGGCGAAATCCACCGCACCTGCGAAGTGCTGGCCAAGAACGAAGTCCAGCTCGTCTGGGGCCCGCTGCGCCACATCGTCGGCCACAACGTCGCCGCCTATCACCGCAACCCCGACGACCTGCGCGTCGAGTGCTTCTGCGAGATGGACCTGATGAAGGACGAGGAGCTGGGCTATTGGGAGCCGCGTCCGTGGCATGAGGAAATGCCGCTGCGCCCTAAGAAATGGCCCAAAGAGACCATGCGCAGCGCTTGGGGCTTCGGCTCGTTCGGCACGTTCCCGGGCTATCCGTAAGGCTGCGGCGACATCGATCAAGAAACATCAAGGGAGGGAAGTCCAATGCGTCACGTCATGTCCGCGCCCCTGCGCGTTCTCGCGTTCGCCGCCGTCGCCGGAGCTCCGGCGGGCGCCGCCTTCGCGCAGAGCGAGGGCTATTTCAAGGGCAAGCCGGTCATCATCGCCGTGGGGGGCACGGCGGGCGGCGGCATCGACATCGGCGCGCGCATGATGTCGCGCTACATCGGCAAGCACCTGCCGGGCGAGCCGAACGTGCAGGTGCAGCTCATGCCGGGGGCGGGCGGCGTGCGCCTTGTGGAATACCTGTATTCGGTCGCCCCGCGCGACGGCACGTATATCGGGGCCTTCGCCACAGGCCCGCTCATCGAACCGCTGATCTCCACCCGCGAGGTGAAGTACAAGATCAGCGATTTCACCGCCGTGGGCGCGCTGGAAAACGACGTCAGCTTCTGCACCACCTGGCACACGTCCCCCATCAAGACCATCGAGGACGCGAAGGCGAAGGAGGTCACCGTCGCCGGCACGGGCGCGGCCTCCTCGACGGACATTTTCCCGCTGGCCCTCAACGCGACGCTGGGCACCAAATTCCGCATCATCTCGGGCTATGTGGGCACGCAGGAAACCATCATGGCCATCGAGCGCGGGGAGACCGACGGGCGCTGCGGCTGGGGCTGGTCGAGCCTCAAATCCTCCAAGCCCGACTGGATGCGCGACAAGAAGCTGAACTTCATCGTGCAGCTCGGGCTGAAGAAGCACCCTGAGGCCATGGACGTGCCGCTGGCGCTCGACCTCATTCCCGACGAGGCCGGCAAGCAGATGATGCGCGTGCTGGTCGCCCCGCAGGCGATCACGCGGCCCTACCTGGCGCCCCCCGGCATGCCGGCGGAACGCACGAAGGAAGTGCGCGCAGCCTTCATGGCCGCCCTGAACGAGCCCGCCCTGCGCGCCGAATTCAGCAAGATCATGGGCGAGGAGCCCTCGCCGACGAACGGCGCCGACATGCAGAAGCTGCTGGAGGAGATGTACAACACGCCTCCCGCGGTGGTCGCCCGCCTGAAGGAAGTGCTCAAAACGGGCAAGTAGGCCAGCGGCGGCGCCCCGAACACGGCGCCGCCCGTCCGCCCTGACGCGAAACCCTTACAGCGGCTTGGCGTCGATCAGCACGAAGGCCAGCACCGCGTTCTCCTGCGTGCGGTTGCTCCATGCGTGGTTCGTGCCGCGCTGGATCAGCACGTCTCCCGCCTTCAGCAGCGTCTCGCCCTCGTCCATCAGCGCGTAGATCTCGCCCGACAGCACGATGGCGTAGTCCGTCGAATTCGTCTTGTGGAAGCCCGGGTGGCGCGGATTGTTATGGTCGGTCGCGGCCGCGCGGCCGCTGGTGTCGTGCGCCGCGTTCGCGCGCTCGGCCGCAATGGCGCCCAGGCGAACGCTGTCGGGCGGATACGTGATGATGCGCAGCACGCTGCCGTTCTCGGGCGGCAGCAGCCGGTAGGGCGGCGCCGTGTGGTCCGCCGGGTCGGCGTTGTCGGCGGGCGTCGAGAGGGTGCGCCAGAGTTCCGTTACGTGCGTGCCGCCCGGGACGCGCTGCGAGGTGTGAGGCGCGGGGCCGTCCATGACGAAGCATGAACGCCCCTGCGCGTCGTAGCCGGTGACCACGCGGCGGATGGGCATGCTGTGTTCCTCCCTGTTTTGTGCGCCGAGCATCCGCACCCCCGCGCCGCTGTCAAGCGCGCTGGACCTGCCGGGCCCGGCCGCGATACACTGGGGAAAATCGGAGGAACGCCCTGTGAACACGTCGTCGGAGGCTGCTGGCCTCGTTCTCTACCATGCCGACACGGCGGTCTGCGCCGCCAAGGTGCGCATGGCCCTTGCGGAAAAAGGGCTCTCGTTCGAAGGACGCATGGTCAACCTGCACAAGGGCGAGCAGTTCGACCCCGATTACATGAAGCTCAATCCCAACGCGGTGGTGCCGACGCTGTTGCACGACGGGGCGGTGATCACCGAATCCACCGTCATCAACGAATACCTCGACGACGCCTTCCCGTCCCGGCCCCTGCGTCCCGCCGACGCGCTGGGCCGCGCGCGCGTGCATCTGTGGACCAAGAAGGAAGACACGATCCACGACACCATCAACACCATGACGGCCAGCATCGTCTTCCGCCACGACCTCATGCAGAAGACGCCGGAGGAGCGCGTGAAGCGCTATGCGGGCATTCCCGATCCGGCCAAGCGCGAGAAGTGGCGCCGCATGCTGGAGGAGGGGCTTGAATCCGCCATCGTCACCGATGCGCTCTACAAGCTCGCCAAGCACTTCTCCGACATGGAGAAGGCGCTGGGCAAGTCGGCGTGGCTCGCGGGCGACGCGTTCACGCTGGCTGACGTGGGCCTCGTGTCGTTCTTTTACCGGCTCGAGATGCTGGCCTGCGAGGGGCTGTGGCGCGAGCGCTTCCCGGCGGTGACGGACTGGTACGCGCGCGCCAAGGCCCGACCGAGCTTCAAGGCGGCGATCCTCGACTACATTCCGCAAGCCGCGCTGGACAATTACGAGCGGATCTCCCGGCCGCTGTGGCCGCGCGTCGCGCAGGCCAACGCCAAGGCGACCGCTTAGAGCCCGGAGTCCAGCATGCCCCGTCCGCCGACCCGCATGGACAACCAGAACCGGTTCAAGCTCGGGCTGTTCGCCATGAACTGCTCGGGCGGGCTCACCATGACGAAGGCGCCCGAGCGGTGGGACCAGAGCTGGGAGAACAATCTGGAAGCCGCGCGGCTCGCCGACGAGGCCGGCCTCGAGTTCCTGCTGCCCATCGGGCGCTGGCACGGCTATCGCGGCGAGACGGACACCGAGGGCACGACGTGGGAGACGCTCACCTGGGCGACGGGCCTGTTGGCTTCCACGAAACGCATCTCGGCGTTCTGCACGCTGCACGTGGCGTTCGTGAACCCAGTCTTCGCCGCCAAGCAGATGGTGACGGCGGACCACGTCGGGCGCGGGCGCTTCGGGGTCAACATCGTGTCGGGCTGGAACCGCGGCGAGTTCGACATGTTCGGCGTGGCCCTGCGCGAGCATGACGACCGTTACGGCTATTCGGAAGAATGGCTCTCCGTCGTCGAGAAAATCTGGTCGAGCGGCGAGCCGTTCGATTTTGACGGCGAGCACTTCCAGCTCAAGGGCGTGCTGGGCAAGCCCAAGCCCTACGGCGGCGGGCGGCCGATGATCATGAGCGCGGGCGCCTCGGCGGCCGGGCGCGGGTTCGCGGCGCGCCATGCGGACTGCCTGTTCATCACCATCTACGACGTCGATCTCGTGCCTGAATCCGTTCGCAGCGTGCGCGCGATGGCGCCTGCGGGCCGCAGGCCGGGCGTGTACGCCAGCGGCCACCTCATCACCAGGCCGACCGAGAAAGAGACGCAGGACTATTACAACTACATCGTCCACGAGATGGGCGACTGGGAGGCGGCCGACCACATCCTCGCCATCCGCCTTGCGGGCGGCGGGCAGACGGTGCCGCCGGACGTTTTGCGCACGCGCGCCCAGCATCTGGTGGCTGGCGTCGGCACGACGCCCGTTGTGGGCAGCTACGATCAGGTCGCCGCCCAGCTCCAGCGGCTCAGCCAAGCGGGGCTCGACGGCATGGCGGTCGGTTTGGTGAACTACATCGAGCACTTTCCGGTGCTGCGCGATGAAATCCTGCCGCGCCTCGAGCGTCTGGGGCTGCGCCAGCCGTATCGGCCCGAGGCTTGAAGATTCGCCGCTTGCGCTGTCGTCGAACTGTCACCTTGGGACGCTAGACCTGCCTTGCCGCCGGGGCGTTCCGGCGCAAGAACAGAGGCGTCCCATGGACCTCAAGACCATTTTCCGCCCCGCCGCGCTGGCTGGCGCCGCGATGCTCGCCCTCCTTCCGGCGCACGCCGCCGACATCACCGGCGCGGGCGCGACCTTCCCCTATCCGATCTATTCCAAGTGGGCCGACGCCTACAAGAAAGAGACCGGGGTGGGCCTGAACTACCAGTCCATCGGTTCTGGCGCAGGCATCAAGCAGATCCAGGCCAAGACCGTGGTGTTCGGCGCCACCGACGCTCCCCTCACCAAGGAGCAGCTCGACGCGGGCGGCCTCGTTCAATGGCCGCAGGTCATGGGCGCGCTGGTCGCCATCGTGAACGTCGAAGGAGTGAAGTCGGGCGAAATGGTCCTCGACGGCCCGACCGTCGCCGACATCTACCTCGGCAAGATCAAGACGTGGGATCACGAGGCGATCAAGAAGCTCAACCCGTCAGTGAAGCTCCCCGGCGCGCCGATCTCGGTCGTGCGCCGTTCGGATGGTTCGGGCACCACGTTCGTGTGGACCAATTACCTCGCGGAAGTCAGCCCCGAGTGGAAGACGAAGGTGGGCGCAGGCCAGGCCGTTGAATGGCCGGTGGGCGTGGGCGCGCGCGGCAACGAGGGCGTCGCTGGCAACGTGGCGCAGACGAAGAACTCGATCGGCTACGTGGAATACGCCTACGCCAAGCAGAGCAAGCTCACCTACACGAACCTTGTGAACAAGGCCGGCAAGACGCTTGCGCCCACCACGGCGGCCTTCCAGGCCGCGGCGGCGAACGCCGACTGGGCCAGCGCGCCCGGCTATCGCCTGATCCTCACGAATCAGCCGGGCGACGCCTCGTGGCCGATCACCGCTGCGACCTTCATCCTCATCCACAAGGCGCCTAAAGATAAAGCGGCCGCCGCGGAAGCCCTGAAGTTCTTCGCATGGGCCTTCGAGAAGGGCGACAAGATGGCCGAGGAACTCGACTACGTGCCCATGCCCGACAGCGTCGTGACCCTCGTCAAGGCGACCTGGGACAACGACATCGCCAAGTAAGCCTGGATATTGAACTCGCCCTCTCGGGCTGATCGGAGGGGAGGGCGTTCGTCCTCCCCTTTCGGCGTCCGGCGCAGCGACCTAGAAGATGGCGCGCGACAGGAAATATGCGCCCGCCGCCGCCAGCCCCGCCATCGGCATGGTGACGATCCACGCGATCACGATGCTCTGCGCGATGTTCCAACGCACTGCTGAGACCCGCCGCGCCGCGCCCACGCCCACGATGGAGCCGGTGATCGTATGCGTGGTGGACACGGGAATGCCCAGCGCCGTGGCGCCGAAGAGGGTGATCGCGCCGCCGGTCTCAGCGCAGAAGCCCTGCATGGGCGTCAGCCGGGTGATCTTGCTGCCCATGGTGTGGACGATACGCCAGCCGCCGAACAGCGTGCCGAGCCCCATCGCCGCCTGGCAGGTGATGACGACCCAGAACGGGACGTAGAACTCGGAGCCTAGCTGCCCGTGCGAGAACAGCAACACGGCGATGATCCCCATTGTCTTCTGGGCGTCGTTGCCGCCGTGGCCCAGCGAATAGAGCGACGCGGAGCCAAACTGCATGATGCGAAAATAGGCGTCCACGCGCGAAGGCACCGTCCGCACGAAGATCCAGGAGACGAGCAACACCAGCACGAGCGCCAGCAGGAAGCCGATCGCCGGCGACAGAAAGATGGCGAACGCGGTCTTCAATGCGCCGCTGGCGACGACGGCTCCGAGGCCGCCCTTGGCGACGCCAGCGCCCAACAAGCCACCGATGAGAGCGTGCGAACTGCTCGACGGAATGCCCCAGTACCAGGTCGCGACGTTCCAGAAGATCGCGCCCATGAGCGCGCCGAAGATCACGTGGTCGTCGATGATGTCGGGCGTGACGATGCCGCGTCCCACCGTCTCGGCCACGTGCAGGCCGAAGAACAGGAAGGCGATGAAGTTGAAGAACGCGGCCCAGAACACCGCGTACTGCGGGCGCAGCACGCGGGTCGACACGATGGTGGCGATGGAGTTCGCCGCGTCATGCAGCCCGTTCAGGAAATCGAACAGCAGCGCGACGACGATCAGCGCAAGGAGGAAGCTCATGCGCCGTCCTCAGAGGTGTTCGATGAGAATGCTGCTGATCTTGTTCGCCACGTCCTCGAAGCGATCCAGAACCTTCTCCAGATGCTCGTACACGTCGCAGCCGACCACGAAGGCGAGCGGGTCCTCGTTGCGGTGCGTCAGGAACAGCGCCCGGCGGCCTTCGTCGTAAAGCGTGTCGGAGGCCTCCTCGATGCGCACCACTTCCTGCGCGTAGGCGTTCAGCTTGGCGGAGTTCTCGCCAATGGACGCCATGAGCGGCGTCGCCGCCGCCGTGAGCGCCGCGACCTTCACGATCTGGTCGCCCATGGTCTTCATGTTCGGCTCGAACTTCGTGATCTCGTAGAGCCGCGTGCTTTTGGCGGTCTTCTGCATCTGGTCGATGGCGTCGTCCATCAGGGTGATGAGGTCCTTGATGTCGCCGCGGTCGAACGGCGTGATGAAGGTGCGTCCCACCGCCAGCAGCACTTCGCGGGTGATGGCGTCCGCCTCTTCCTCGTGCTGCATCACAAGAGCGCAATAGCGCGCCGAATCAGGTCCGCCCTCCAGCAGGGCGCGCAGGGCCTGCGCCCCCAGCTCCAGCGTCTTCGACTGGCGGTTGAACATGTCGAAGAACTTCTCTTCGCGGGGCATCAGGGCGCGGAACCATCTCATGCAAGCGAACCTTCTTGTGCGGCGAACCCGCGGGGCATGACGCGCCGGGCAGGGCTCCAGTTTCATCAAACTGTCACGAAGGGGCTACAATGTCCGGCCGCGCGGGGCAACTCAGCCTTGTGGAGAGGCGAGCCGTTTCAATGATAGCTTGGCCTTTGAGAGAGCGGGTCCCACGCCTCCGGGGGCTCGGGCTCGCCGGCCCGCGCCGCAAGGCCGATGGCCTGGCCCGCCTTGTCCTGCACGCCCGCCACATGCAGGCGAAGTGCGCTCTTCAAGCCGGGGGCGAGCCCCTGCGCGGGCCAGACGATGCGGCTGATGACGCGTTGCGTGGAGCCGGGCGGCAGGCTCGCCGGGAAGACGTATTCGAACGAGGCCTCCAGCGCTTCGCCGGCCCGCGCCGGGTCGCGGGTCGACAAAAGCACCGAGCGCAGCGGCGTTTCCAGCCCGTTCTCGATCAGGAAGGCGACCACGCCGCGCGCGCCGTCGCCCGCGCCCAGCGCCATCTGGCTCTCTCCGGTGATCTTCACCCGCGCCAGCAGCTCCTTGTCGCGCTCTCCCAGAACGGGAATCTGCGGGACGCGTTCGATTCTCCACATGCCGTCGAGGGGCGCGTTGAGGCGCGCGGCCCATTGCGCAAGCCGCGCGGCGGCCGCCGCCTCGCGCCGGGCCGCCAGCGCGAGGACCTCGTCGATGGTGCGCTCGTCCACCATGGGGCCGATCTGGCTCGCCACCAGCGCGGCGCGGGCCTGCGTCCAGTTCTCCACCAGCGGCGTGAACGCCCGCGAGCCCGGGGCGATTTCGGCGGCGCCGGAAAACCCCTCCGTCCGGTCCATGTCGTAAATGCGGGCCCGGGCCTGCAGGATAGCCTTCAGGGCGCCGTCCAGCGTCGCGAGGCGCTCTGCGCTGGCGACCCGCGCGATGCGCTCGTAGGAACGCCGGAAATTGGCCTCGCTGTCCGCGCGCAGCTTCGGTTCGCCGCTGCAGCCCGCCAGAGCCAGAATCGCCAAAAGACCCCACGCACGCACAACGCTCCTCCGCCCACGCGAGGGCGGATGGTGGGCGCGCCATCGGCGCCCCACAAGCCTGGCGTTCGGGCATCCGGGGCGCCCGTTGGGTCCGCCCGGGGAGGGCGCTCATGTCGCGCCGCCGGGGAATCGGGCCCGTCCGGTTCGCCCGGCGATTGACAGGCTGGCCCCTCTCTCCTAGCTCAGTCATGTGGCTTGCGCCGCCGTTCGCAGCGAGATGATTCTGATGAAGCTCAACACTCTGCGCGTATCCCTGGTCGTCGGCGCGTCCCTGGCGGCATCCCTGTCGTTCGCCGGGTCGGCCCACGCGTGGAGCAGCAGGCCCGCGCAGGCGTGCAAGTCGCTCTCCGGGCTGCCGGGGCCCTATGGGCTCTGGCTCGGACACTTCTCGGGCGGCAAGCGCGTCGCCGTGTCCGGCGTTGCGGGCGTCGAGTGGCGCGACGACTACGCCTGCTTCACCAGCGGGGCGGAATGCCGGGCGTGGTGGAACGGACTCAACCGGCATTATCGCGACGTGCAGGGCCACGGGACCTGCCTCGCCCTGCGTGGCGGCGGCGTTCCGGTCGTCGCCCAGCGCGCCGTGGGCCTGCGCGTCCGCTACTGAGGGAACACGATGAGCGACGGCGCGGGCGCGTATGAGACCATTCTCGTTGAAACGCGCGACGGCGTGGGCCTTGTCACGCTGAACCGGCCGAACGCCCTGAACGCCCTGAACGCGCAGGTGATGCACGACGTCATCGCCGCGCTCAAGGCGCTGGACGCCGACGCTGCGGTGGGCGCCATCGTGATCGCCGGCATGCCGAAGGCCTTCGCGGCCGGCGCCGACATCAAGGAAATGCAGTCGCTGAGCTATACGGACGCGTTCCTCGGCGACAGCTTCACCGGCTGGGACGCCATGACGCGCATCCGCAAGCCGATCCTGGCGGCCGTGTCGGGCTTCGCGCTGGGCGGGGGCTGCGAACTCGCCATGCTGTGCGACCTGATCGTCGCCGCCGAGAACGCGCAGTTCGGCCAGCCGGAAATTACGCTGGGCATCATTCCCGGCATTGGCGGCACGCAGCGCCTCACCCGCGCGGTCGGCAAGGCGAAGGCGATGGACATGTGCCTGACAGGCCGGCGGATCGACGCCGTCGAGGCCGAGCGCTGCGGCCTCGTGGCGCGCATCGTGCCGACCGAGAAGCTGCTGGACGAGACGCTCGCCATGGCCAGAGCCATCGCCGCCATGCCGCGCGCGGCCGCGATGCTCGCCAAGGAATGCATCAACCGCGCCGAGGAGACGTCGCTGTCCGACGGCGTGCTGTTCGAGCGCCGGGTGTTCCATTCCCTGTTCGCCACCCACGACCAGAAGGAAGGCATGGCGGCCTTCGTCGAAAAGCGCAAACCGCAGTTCCAGAACCGCTGAATCCGAGGCCTCCATGGCCCTCATCGCATCCGCCAAAGCCTGGGCGAGAAGCATCAAGCGGGACGTCCTCGCCCTCTGGATCGCCGCGCGCGATCCCCGCACCCCCGTGTGGGCGAAGATCGTCGCCGCCGCAGTGGCCGCCTACGCGCTCAGCCCGATAGACCTCATTCCCGACTTCGTGCCCGTGCTGGGATACCTCGACGATCTCGTCATCGTGCCGCTGGGGATCATGCTTGCGGCGCGGCTCATCCCGCGCCCGCTGATGGACGCGTTCCGCCTGGAGGCGATGCGCATCGGCGAGCGGCCGACAAGCCGGGCAGGGCTCATCGCCGTCGTCGTAATCTGGGTTCTCTCGGCGGCCCTGCTGCTGTGGGCGTTCTGGCCCACCGGGGCGAGGTAGGTCAGGCGGCGCTGCGCGGCTTTAGGCTGGCGACGATTTCAGCCTCGCGCTCGCGGGCCTGCGCCAGATCGTAGCCCAGTTGCATGCGCAGCCACGTGTCTGCGGAAGAGCCGAACACCTTCTCGAACCTGATGGGCATGTCGGGCGTGACTCCCCCGCGCCCGTTGATGATCTTGTCCAGCGTCTGGCGGCTGACGCCCAACATGCTCGCCGCGTCTCCAACGCTGACGCCGAGCTCCGGCAGGCAATCCTCTCGAACGATGCGACCAGGGTGGACAGGGGACTTCATACGCATGTCCAGCACTCCTAGTGATTCGAGATCGAAGGCGTCTCCGTCGTCAAACCTGAAAACCAGTCGAGCCCCCGTCCGTCCGACTCATCAAAGAGCTTCCGCAGCCGCTTGCTTTTGAAGCTTCGGATCATGCAGAAGCGGAAATTGACAATTTCTAGTTGTCAACCCGCCCCCGCCACGAGCCGCACCGCCCGGAGCGTGGCTTCCGGGTCGGCTATCCCCTTTCCGGCGATGTCGAACGCGCTGCCGTGGCCGGTGGACGAGAAGATCACCCCGCCGCCGATGGAGAGCGCGCAGGCGTTGCGGCCCGCCAGCAGCTTCACTGGAATGTGGCCCTGGTCGTGGTACATGGCCACGAACGCGTCGAGGTCGCGCCGGCCGATGAGCAGGTCGGCCCCGATGGGACCTTCCGCGTGGACGCCGGCGGCTTTCAGGCGCGCGACCGCCGGGACCGTGATGCGGTCGTCGTCGTCGCCGAACAGGCCGTTTTCGCCCGCGTGCGGGTTTATGCCGAAGACGCCGATCTTCGGCTCCGCAACGCCGATGCGCTTCAGCGCCGTGTGCGCCGCGGTGGCTGCCGCCACCACGAGGTCCGGCGTGAGGCGCGCAAGGCCGTCGGCCAGGCGTTCGTGCAAGGTGGCATGCACGATCTTGAGCCCGCCGCCCACGAACATCATGAAGACCGTGTCCTCGGGCGCGCCCGACAGGCGGGCGATGAGGCCGGGATAGCCCGAGAACGGAATGCCGGCCTGATGCACCGCGGTCTCGTTGTGCGGACAACCCACGATGGCGTCCGCCCGGCCCTCGCCCACAAGCTTCATGGCGGCGGCCAGATAGTCCGTCATCGCCTTGCCGGCGAAGCCGTTCACGTCGCCGGGTTTGAAAGAGGCCTGCGGCAGCGAGGGAACGTCCACGATGCAGATGGCGCCTGGGCGCGGCTGCGCGCTCTCCACCACCGGCAGGGCAGGGGCGAGCATGGCGGCGTAATGCCGGATGACATAGGCGTCGCCGACCAGGAGCGTCTTCGGCCCCTCGCCCTGCGCCAGTTCAGCGGCCGCCTTCACGGCGATCTCGGGGCCGATGCCGTTGGGATCGCCGATGGCGACCGCGATGGTCTTCTGCGGCGCGCTCATAGCGGGATCGCCAGCAGGGTGTCGATGCGCGAGGAATCGCAGACGACGAGCCGTTCCGCCAGCAGCGCCGCGCCGTCTTCGATGCGGTATGTGTCGAGATAGCGGCCCGTGGCGAACAGCATCGTGGAGCCGTCGCGCATGATGCGGGCCACCATGAAGGGCGTCTCGCTGCGCACGCCTTTCTCGTCCTCGCCAAGCACGCAGGGCGCGCCGAGGATGTGGCGATACGCCTGCTTCTCGTAGATGTTGGCCTCCCGCAGGGCTGAAATGCGATCCTTCAGCATGCCGCGCGAGTTGGCGAACACGATCCCGGCCTCCATGCCGTCGCGGTGGTTGCTCGCCGTGGTGATCATGTACAGGCAAGGGTCGAGGAAGAACGCGGGCCATTCCTCCAGCCGGTCGTCGTCGATGCAGCGCGCGTAATCGGCCTGTGCGCGCATGATCGCGAAGGTGAGGGCCTGCAGGTCTTGCGTTGACGTCTCTTGCATCGCGCTCATGTTCCTCACAGCCCCATATGGGCGCGCCACGCCTTCCAGAAGCCGCGGATGGAGGCCTCCGTCACGCGGCTTTCGCTGCTCTCGGCGTCATGCCCGCCCATTTCGACCACGGACGCCTCCCGGGGCGCGCCCGCGACGCCGCGCTGCACGAAACCGCCCACGCACCCGTCCTCCATGGAGATGAAGCCCGCCGGCCCCACGAGGTTGGCCTGCTTCAGGCGCACGAGGCGCTCCTCGGGCGTGTCCGTCTCGAACCCCAGGATGGTCCAGTGCAGGTCCGTCTCGGTCGGCGAGCGCGGCGTGATCTGCCGGATCGCGATGGCGTTCTGGATCTGCTGGAGCACGAAGGTCGGAAACACAGTGAGGATTTGCAGCGTCACGTCGTCGCCGAACTCGTCGAACCCTTGCAGCATGGAGGGGTCGGCGAGCCGATAGCCGCTCTCGGAGCGGATCTTCTGCTGCGCGTAATCTTCGCTGGAGGTCTTGCCCTTGCGGTCGATGGCTGAATAGCTGACGTGGTGCCCGCCGCTCTCGTCCACGATGATCGCGCCCTTCTGGGACAGGCGGTTCAGCTCGAACGTCGTGAAGAACAGGTGCAGGATGCTGGCGTGGTAGCTGTCTTTCACGTTCTCGATGTAGAGCTTCCAGTTGTTGGGAAGCGCCTGCGTGTAGCGCGACAGCACGACGGGCTTGCGGTCCTTGAGTACGCGCGTGATGCGGCTGTGGATTTCCTCGCCCAGGTAGTCGTCCAGCGCCGGCCCGTCATGGGCGAACGTGCCGAACACCAGCCCGTGCAGGGTGGCGACGCGCAACTGGCGCGGGCCATGGTCGGACATCCTGAAGGTCGGCGGCATGCCGCCCTTGCCCTTGACGCCCTTCTGGAAGGCGACGCCCGTGAGGTTGCCTTTCAGGTCATAGGTCCAGGCGTGGTAGACGCAGGCGAAATCCTTCTTGCCGTGGCCTTTCTCGTCGAGGCAGATCAGCGCGCCGCGGTGCGCGCAGCGGTTCTCGAAGGCGTTGACGGCGCCATCGGCGTCCCGCGTCACGACCACGGAGGCGTCGCCCACGAACGTGGTGCGGTAATCGCCGGCGTTGGGAACGTCGGCCTCAAGGCAGAGGTAATGCCAGGCGGGGCCCTGGAAGATTCGCTCCTGCTCGGCCCCGTAAACGTCCTCGCGCTGGAACGCCCAGTAGGGCACGCGGGTCAGGCCCTCCGGCCAGTTCGGCAGCGGGGTCTCGTGGGCTTGCGCCGTCAGGTGGTCCGTCATGGGCGATTTCCATCCAGGTTTCTTGCCATGGGGCTTTTGCCATGTGGTTTTTTGGGGCGCTCGGTGCGCATCTGCGCGCAGTTAAAGGGGCCTCGTCCGCTCAAGTCAATGCGATGCGTCAATGGGTCCGCGCCGGCGCCCGTTCCAGTTGACAAGAGCGCGCGGCGGCAGTCTCTAGCGCCCAGCATGGCGGTGCAAAACCGCCGACCGGAGGACCGCCGCCCATGAAACTCGCCAGCTATGTTCACGAAGGCCGGGAGAGCTTCGGGCTCGCGCTCGACGGAGGCCTGTTCGACCTTGGCTCGCGCCTGGCGGGCCGCGCCAACAGCCTCGTGGATGCGCTCTGCGGCGTGGCGCGCGAGGACGCCGTCAAGCTGGCCGCGCAGGCCAAGCCCGAGATCGCGTTCGACGCCGTGCGGTTCCTGCCGCCGGTGGTGCGCCCCGGCAAGATCCTCTGCGTGGGCATCAATTATACCTCGCGCCCTGGCGAGCACGACGTCGGCGCCCCCAAATGGCCAAGCCTCTTCTACCGCACGCCCTCGGCCCAGACGGGCCACAACGGGAACCTGATGCGCCCGCCCGAATCCGTGGAATTCGACTACGAGGGCGAGATCGCCATCCTGATCGGCGCGCGCGGCCGCCGCATTTCCCCCGACAAGGCGCTGGCCTACGTGGCCGGCTATTCCTGCTTCAACGAAGGCTCCGTGCGCGACTGGATGAAGCACGGCGTCTACAACGTGACGGCGGGCAAGAATTTCGAAGCCTCCGGCTCCTTCGGCCCCTGGGTGGCGACGCCTGACGAGATCGCCGACCCGCACAACATGCGCATCACCACGCGGGTGAACGGAGAAGTGCGGCAGGACGACACGACGGCCAGCATGATCTTCCCGTTCGAGCAGTTGATCGCCTACATTTCCACTTTCACGACGCTGGAGCCCGGCGACGTGATCGCCACCGGCACCCCCACGGGCGCGGGCGTGCGGTTCGATCCCCCCAAGTGGCTGCGCGCCGGGGACGTGCTGGAGATCGAGGTGCAGGGGGTGGGCGTGCTGCGCAACGTCGTCGCCGACGAAACCGTCTGAGGGAGAGCCCCAATGAACCAGGCAGCACACGCAAAGGCCCCTCTGGCGTCCGGCGCCCGCGAGGCGATGGAAGCCCTCAACGTCGAAGCCGCCCATCTCAACATCTGGCTGCGCACGCAGGCCAACGCGCCCGCGCAGCGCCCCTGGTTCAAGGAGACGGGGCTGGGGACCGCCGGCGCCATGGCCGCCGGCCGGGTCGCGGCCGCGCAGATGAAGGCGAAGGCGCACCACTGGAAGTGGCGCGAAATTTCGCCCTATCTCGACAAGATCGCCGGCATCGCCTCAAGCGCCGACGTGCCGCCCATCGAGTTCGCCGACCGGCAGCAATTCCTGCTCACCAACCCGGGCCTCGGAGGGCGCCTGCAGATCGCCGCGGCCCTGCGTTGCGCGGTGTCGATCTACAATCCCGGCGACGTGGCCCCGGCCCATCTGCACAGCCCCAACGCCAGCCGCACCATCCTGTCGGAACATGGCGGCTACACCAATGTGGAGGGCGAGCGCTGCCCGGCCGCGCGCGGCGACGTCATCCTGACGCCCAACGGCACGTGGCACGACCACGGCAACGACGGCGCGGCGCCCGTGACGTGGATCGACACCCTCGACTGGCCGGTGCTTGAGTTCCTTGACCTCATCTGGCTCGACGAGGACATGCCGGGCGCCACCGGAAACCACCGCATGCAGGCGGCCAGCGTGCCGGAGGGCTATTCCCAGGCGCTCTACAGCCGGGGCGGGCTCATCCCGACCTTCGTGCGCCATGCGCGCGGCATCAGCCATTCCACCTCGCCTTATATCCATTACCGCGGCGCGGACGTGCGCGCGGCGCTGGACGGCCTGCGGGGAGAGGCGGGCGACCCCTATGAGGGCGTGCCGCTCGCCATGGTGAACCCCGCCAACGGCGGGCCGCTGTTCCCCACCATCGGCTACGGCGCGCAGATGATCCGCGCCGGCGAGGAGACGCTGCACAAGCGCGAAACCGCCAGCACGGTGTTCGTGGTGATGCAGGGCAGGGGCCAGACGGAGGTCGCGGGCGAGACGTTCGACTGGCAGGAGAACGACATCTTCGTGGTGCCCAACTTCCTGTGGCGGCGCCATCTCAACACGTCGTCGAAGGACGCCGTGCTCTACACCATGAGCGACGCGCCGCTGGTCGAGCGCATCGGGCAATACCGCGCGCAGGGCCGCACCAAGGCGGGCGAGGTCGTTCAACTGGCGTAAGCGCCGCGTTGCGCTACATATGGATTGGTCCGGCCCGCCGCGCGCGGCGCCGAGGGAGGGACAGATGAACAGACGCGAATTCACCCTGGGGCTCGCAACGGCCGCCGCCAGCCTGCCCCTGCTGCGCGCCGGCGCCTTCGCGCAGGACGCCTGGCCGAGCCAAGCCGTCAAGATCATCGTTCCGTTTCCGGCCGGCGGCTCGGCGGACGTGCTGCCGCGCATCGTCGCAGAGGGGCTGGGCCCCATCTGGAAGCAGTCGATCATCATCGAGAACAAGACGGGCGCAGGCGGCAACATCGGCGCCGAGGCGGTCGCGCTCGCGAAGCCGGACGGCTACACGCTCATGGCTGCGCCCCCGCCGCCGATCGCCATCAACCACAATCTCTATCCGAAGCTGAATTACGACCCCACCAAGTTCAAGCCGATCACCATCATGGGCTCGGCGCCCAACGTGGTGGCGGTCAGCACCAAGCTCGGGGTCAATTCCGTCAAGGAGCTGATCGAGAAGGCCAAGGCCAATCCGGGCAAGATCAACGTCGCCAACCAGGGCAACGGCTCAACGTCGCACCTCACCGCGGCGATGTTCGAAGTGCTGGCGGGCGTGAAGTTCAACCAGGTGCCGTATCGCGGCACGGCGCCCGCGCTGAACGATCTGGTGGCGGGCCACGTGGATCTGTTCTTCGACAACATCGCCTCGTCGCTCTCCCAGCACCAGGGCGGCGCCATCAAGATCCTGGCGGTCTGCTCGGCCCAGCGCGCGGCGCAACTGCCCGACGTGCCGACCGTGTCGGAAGCGGGCATTCCGGGTTTCTCCGCCATCGCCTGGTTCGCCTTCATGGCCCCGGAGGGCACGCCGGACGCCATCGTGAACAAGATCAACAAGGACATCGTGAGCGTCATCCGCACGCCCGAGGTGACCAGAAAGTTTCTCGAGCAGGCGACCACGCCCATCGCCAACACGCCGGAAGAGGCCGCCCAGTTCATCTCGTCCGAGATCAAGCTGTGGGGCGACGTCATCAAGCGGGCGGACGTGAAACTGGCGGGGTAGGGTCCTCCCTCGAGCACAGCGTTCCCGAGGGAGGCGGGTCGAGGGCTTCATCGGGCTGAACTCGATCCTGCAAGCCCAGCGTTCCCTCCCCTCAGGGGAGGGGCAGGGCGGGGTCTGGCGCTCCTCTTGCCGGGCGCCGTGGCGGACCCCACCCCAGCCCTCCCCTGAGGGGAGGGAGTACGCGTGAGGCCTTCATCGGCTGATTGACGCATTGCCCATCGTTTCCCTCCGGGACTATCCCAGCTTCGCGCGGGCGAGCCTTGCGCCGTCCACCATGGCGCGCAGCTTGCCGTAGGCGATATCGCGAGGCAGGTATTTCATGCCGCAGTCCGGCGCCACCACGATGCGGCCGGGCGGCACGTGCGGATAGACGCGCTCGATGCGCTCAGCCACGAGTTCGGGCGTCTCGACGGCAAGGTCATTGAGGTCGATCACCCCGATGACCAGCTTCTTGGACGGCAATTGCTCCAGCACGGCGAAATCCAGCGCGGGTTGCGCGGTTTCGATGGATACCTGGCTCACGTTGCAGCGCTCCAGCTCCGGCAGGAACGAATAGCCCGCCGGCTTCTGCTTCACGAGCGCCGCATAACCAAAGCACAGATGCACGATGGTTTCCCCGCTCACGCCCTCCACGGCGCGGTTGATCGCGTCCACGCCATATTCGCGCGCCTGGTCGGGCCGCGCCTGCATGTAGGGCTCGTCGATCTGCACGATGTCGGCCCCGGCGGCGAACAGGTCCTTGATCTCCTCGTTCACGCAGGCCGCATAGGCCATCGCCATGGCGGCGTCGTCGCCGTAATGGAAGTCCTTCGCCTGCGCCGACATGGTGAACGGCCCCGGCACGGTGATCTTGATCTTGCGGTCCGTGTTGCGGCGCAGGAACGCCACGTCGCGCACCTCCACGGCGTGCTTGCGGCGCAGCGGGCCGATCACCCTGGGCACGAGGTCGGGCTTGCCGCCGCGGCTCAGAACTTGCGCGGGGTTGTCGATGTCGATGCCCTCGAGCGCGGTCGCGAAGCGGTTAGAATAGCTCTCGCGGCGCATCTCGCCGTCAGTGACGATGTCGACGCCGGCGCTCTCCTGGTCGCGGATGGCCAGCAGAGTCGCGTCGTCCTGCGCCTGCTCCAGCCAGTCGGCGTCCACGCGCCATAACTCTTTCGCGCGCACGCGCGGCGGCGCGCGCATGCCCAGCTTCGCGCGGTCGATCAGCCAGTCGGGCTGCGGATAAGAACCCACGATGGTCGTTGGCAGAAGCATGTGACCCCCCTTCGCCCACGCGGGCGGCGCCGGAAGGGGGATCATTTCTTAAATGGGCCGGGCGCGCAACCGCGCCAAATGGCCAAGAGTGGGACGCTGCCCTACTTCTTTTTGTAAGGCCCAAGCTCTTTCAGCACGGCGTCGAGGAACGAGGTGTCGACGGCTTTCGCCGGATCGACGTCGTTCTGGATCATGCCTGCGGTCTTGAACGCCGCGTAGTCGGCCTTGATGCTTTCCACGTTCAGCGCGCCGTCCGGGTTGCAGTAGGCGAGCGGGAAGCCGCGATAGAACGCCGGGTCCTTCACGCTGGTGTATTCGTTGAGGATGGCGATGATCGCCTCGCCCTTCTCGCCCTGGAACATGCCCTTCTCGTCCAGCGCGTCGTTGTGGTCGCGCACGCCGCGAATGAAGGCCTTGAGGAACTTGCGCGCCGCGTCCGGGCGCTCCTTGGCGAACTTGCCCGAATAGAAGATCGTGGCGATCTGGTGCCCGGGATAAACCTCGTCGTCGGTCACGAGTTTCACCGCATAGCCTTTGGACACGGCTTCCGTCGTCATGGGTTCGGCCGGAAGCGCCGCGTCCACCGCGCCGTTGATCAGCGCCACGATCTGCTGCGGGAAGCTCAGGGCCACCAGGTCCACGTCGGAGATCTTGAGGCCGCCCTTTTCGAGCATGCGGTACATGGTGCCCCATGCGGCTGTGCCAGGCGCCGTGTTGGCGATCTTGAGGCCCTTGAGGTCCGCTAGGGTCTTCACCTTGCCCGAATCGAACAATTCCTTGCGCACCACCAGCGTCTGGCTGGGGCGCCCGGCGGGCGTCGACACCTTGTCGGCGACGATGCGCATGTCGATTCCGCGCCCGACCGCGTTGAAAAACCCGGCCGACGGCGCGCCCGCCGAAACGTCAAGATCGCCCGCGGCGAACGGCGCCATCATGCGCGCCGCCGAGTCGAACACGTTGAAGTCGACGTTCAGCCCCTCGTCCTTGAAGTAGCCGCGCTTCTGCGCGACGAACAGGCCGATGTCGGTCGCCGTCACCGTCAGGCCGATCTTCACCGTCTGCGTCTGCGCGGTCGCGGCGTTCGACAGGCCGAACGCCACCAGCGCGATCGTCGCGAGTTTCGCGAGCATGCGGGTCCCCTCCCAGTTCGTGTGCGCCCTTGGGGCGTTATTCGGCCGCGCCAAGCGCCTGCGGCGCAAGGGTCTGCCCACGCATCTTGGCATATTCCTTCAGGCGCGGCAGCACTTCCTTGCCGAACAGCGTGAGGCTGTCGCAGGTCTCCTCATGGCTCAGCGCACCGCCCTGCATCATGAGCAGCATGTTGCCGATGCCGCCCGCGTAGCTCTCGAAGGACACGATCTGCTGGTACACCTCGTCGGGCGTGCCGCAGAACATGAGGCCAAGGTCGATGTTCTCCTGCACGCTCAGCGGCCGGTTCACGTCGATCATGCGCCCGTCGTAGGTGGGCACCATGCGGGGCACCATCTTGCCGGTGTTGCGCAGCACGCGCGTGTAGTCGGACACCGGCATGTAGCCGGGCGGGTTGCGGAAGGGTTCGTGCACGATCGACGTCGTCGTTACGTAGCGGCCCACCTCCGCCGCGCGCGCGAAGGCTTCCTTGCGGGTGTTGCCCACCGCGCAGAGCGCCAGGTATCCGAAGCGATCCGGGCCAGGCTCGACGCCATGGGCGGCGCGGTAATGCTCCCGGTAGAGGTCGAACAACTGGCGGGTCTTGTAGCCCTGCAGGAAGGTCGCCAGCACGTGGCCGCGCCGCGCCACTTCCT
Organism: Hyphomicrobiales bacterium; assembly: GCA_028290405.1. Taxonomy (GTDB): domain Bacteria; phylum Pseudomonadota; class Alphaproteobacteria; order Rhizobiales; family Beijerinckiaceae; genus Terripilifer. The sequence goes on along the minus strand of JAQGJX010000174.1, from coordinate 13,380 downwards.
TGGCGCTGGAGAGGCTGGAGGCGGTGATCCACACGGGCGGATGCGGCTGCTGCCAGGGGCGGGGCCAGATGTTCACGTTGCGATAGTGAAAGTACTTGCCCTCGAAGTTGAACGGCCCGGTGTGCGTGGTCATCGCCTTCAGGATGAAGTCGTGGGATTCCCACAGGCGCTCCATCATGTTCACCGGGTTCTGGTTCGACACGGGCGGCTCGTACGGCACGCCCTTGACGAAGCCCATCTCGAACCGCCCGCGCGAGATCACGTCGATCATCGACAGTTCTTCGGCGATGCGCTGGGGATCGGCGCGGTTGGCCAGCGGCACGCCAAGCGCCAGCAGGCGCGCCTTCTTGGTGATGCGCGAGAGAATCGACAGCGTCACATGGCAGGACGCGGTCATGCAGGTGGCTGTGGAATGGTGCTCGTTGACCATGATGTCGAGGCCGAGGTCGTCGGCCAGCATCCATTCGTCCAGATAGCGATGGTAGAGGTCTGCGGCGACCTTGGGATCGCAGACGCCGTTGGGCAGCACGATGCGGTAGGAATCGAGGCTCGGATCCCACGCATCGGGATAGGGCTGCTCGGTGAAGTGGAAAACGCGCATGTGGGAAACCTCTATCAGGCGCCGCGAACGGGCGTGGCGGAGATGAAATCGAGCACGGCGCGCGCAGTCGCGTCCGGCTGTTCGATGTGGGGCAGGTGGCCCGCGGCCTCTATCAACGCGAAGCGCGCGCCCGGGATGGCATTGGCGTAGGCGCGTCCGTAATCGGGCTTCACAACGCCGTCCGACGCGCCCCACAGCACCAGCGTGGGCGCGCTGATGCGATGCAGGCGGCGCAGCAGTTTGGGGTCGTGCATGTAGGGCGACCAGCCGAACAACGCCTCCGATTCCACGTTGCGCGCGATGGATGTGAGCTCCTCGTCGGACATGGAGGCGTAGTCCACGCCTCCCCGCGAGGGGTCGTGGAACGTCAGGGCGTCGAGCGCAGTCTTCTTCTGCGCCCAGATGTCCACGATGTCTCGGTCGTCGCGCCCGCCGACCTTCACCCCCACGGCGTCGATCAGCACGAGGCGCGCGATGCGCGGGCTCGCCTTGATGGCCAGCGACGCGGCGATCCAGCCGCCGAAGGAGGAGCCCACAAGTGTGACGTCGCGCAGGTCCAGCGCGTCGATCACGTCAAGGTAATGATACGCGAGGTCCTCGACGGTGTTCATCCAGTCCGGCAGTTCGGAGCGGTCGAACCCCGGGTGGGACGGCGCGACCACGCGGGCGCCCGCCGCCAGCGCGTCGAGGAACGGGCCCGCGCCCCGCATGCCCCGGCCGGGGTGGAGGAAGAGCACGGGCGCGCCAGCGCCCACGGTTTGGATTTCCTGCCTGAACCCGCCCACCGTGATGAAATCGTGGGAGGTCGCCTCTGCCGTCTGCATCTGATGCGCTTCCTCTGCCGGCCATGGAGCCGCGTCGTTTTTTGCTGTGGCGCCAACGCCGCCAAGTTCTGCGCGCGCCGCACTTGGCGCCATTATCTTCGTCGTCTAAGCATGCTGTCAACGCCGCAGACGCCGCCCAGCTTCTGGTTTGCACCCAGCCTTTGGCCGGTTACGCTGTGGGGACAAAATCCGGCGGAGACGCCGGCCAACGATCTGGCGATGATCTGGGAGGACGAAAGCCGCATGGCCGAGTCGAGGACATATTTCGAAACTGTCGAAGGCGCGCAGGTTAACATCGTGCGCGGCGGCGCTGGCGCCCCGTTGCTGTTCCTGCACGGCGCCAACGGCGGCGGCCGCTGGCTGCCCTTCATGGACAAGCTCGCCGAGAAATTCGACGTGATCGCCCCCGAGCACCCGGGCTTCGGTCGCTCCGACACGCCCGAATGGCTCGACGCCGTGAAGGACCTCGGCCACTTCTATGCGGCGTTCATGGAAAAGCTCGGCCTGCGCGACGTCACGCTGGTCGGCACGTCTCTGGGCGGCTGGATCGCCGCCGAGACGGCTCTGCGCGATCCCGCGCGCATTCGCAGCCTGACGCTGGTTGCGGCCGCCGGCCTGCGCATCAAGGGCACGCCGAAGGCCAACATCTTCCTGTGGCCCGCCGAGGAATTGACCCGGAACCTCTTCCACGACCAGTCCATCGCCGAGCGCATCCTGGGCATGGAGCAGAGCGTCGAGGAGCGCAACATCGGGCTCAAGAACGCGCTCGCCACCGCGAAACTTGGCTGGAGCCCGCGCCTCTACGATCCCGATCTCGAAAAGTGGATCCACCGCATCAAGGCGCCCACCCAGATTCTCTGGGGCCGCCAGGACAAGATCATCCCGGTCGACTACGCCGACCACTTCGCCCAGATGATCCCGGGCGCAAAGGTGCGCGTATTTGAAGAGTGCGGGCATCTGCCCCATGTCGAGAAGACCAATGACTACGTCTCCGAGATCATCTCCTTTTCGGAAGGGGTACGCCCATGAAATTCTTCTTCATCCACCTGATGCCGTATGCGGACCTCGATCTGGACGCGCCGGACAAGTACAATTCCTCGTGGGTCACGCTGCCCAACACGTACTACGATCCCAAGAAGGGCCATGCGCTCTACAATCGCTATCTTGACGAACTCGAGATGGCGGACCCGCTCGGCTTCGACGGGATCTGCGTCAACGAACATCATTCCAACGCCTACGGCCTGATGCCGCAGCCCGGCGTGTTCGCCGGCATGCTCGCGCGCCGCACCAAGAACGTGAAGATCGCCGTGCTGGGCCGGGCGCTGCCGCTGCTCAACAACCCGATCACCGTGGCCGAGGAATACGCCATTCTCGACAACGTCACCGGCGGGCGCCTCATCGCCGGCTTCGTGCGCGGCATCGGCGCCGAATATTATTCGTGGAACTCCAATCCGGCGCTTTCGCACGACAAGTTCCACGAGGCCCATGACCTCATCGTGCAGGCATGGACGCAGCCCGGCCCCTCGACCTTCGAGGGCAAGTACTACAATTTCGACTACGTGAACCTGTGGCCGCGCCCCTACCAGGACAATCCGCATCCGCCGATCTGGATTCCCTCCCAGGGCTCGACGGAAACGATCGAGTGGGCCAGCCATCCCTCGCGCCGCTACACGTACCTCCAGACCTTCTCGCCGCTCGCGGCGCTGAAGAAGTACATGAAGCAGTACAAGGACACGGCGGCCGATTACGGCTGGGAGGCGGGTCCGGAAAACCTCGGCTGGGCGACGCCCATCTACGTCGCCGAGACAGACGAGATCGCCTACCGGGAGGCCAAGCCGCACATCGAGAACTTCTACCAGAAGTTCCTGCGCATGCCGCTCGAGATGCTGCTGCCGCCGGGCTATCTGTCGCTGAAGTCCATGCAGGGCGTCATGGCCGCGAAGGCGCAGATGACGGGCGGCGCGAAGGACATCGACGCGGTGATGGAAGCCGGGATGTTCCTCTGCGGCAGCCCCAAGACGGTGCGCGACAAGCTGAAGCACTTCCAGAAGGAGATCGGCTTCGGCACCGTGATCTCCATGCTGCAGTTCGCCACGCTGCCCGCCGACCTCACCAAGAAGAACATCGAGCTTTACGCGCGGGAGGTCATCGCGCCTCTGCGGGCCGAGGAAGCCGCGACGCTGGGCGTAGCAGCCGAATAAGTGCCAACACGGCGCGGACCCATCGTCCGCGCCGTTCTCATATCCGGGAGGGGACGATGGCGGACGCGGGACCGGCGGGTAGGATCTGCATCGTGACGGGCGTCGGCGCGGGCCTTGGCCGCGCCATGGCGCTGGGCCTCGCAGGGCAGGGGGCCATCGTGCTCGGCTGCGACATCGATCTGGCGTCCGCGCAAAAGACGGCCGCCGACGCCAGCGGCCCGGGCCGCATCGTCGCCCGCCGCACGGACATTCGCGAGCGCGCCGACTGCGAGGCGGCGGTCGCCGACGCGGTGGCCCAGTTCGGCCGAATCGACGTGCTGGTGAATTGCGCCGGGCTGAACATGGTCCTGTTCAGCCAGGACTTCCTCACCGATCTCGTGCGCTTCTGGAACGTCGATCCCGACAAGTGGCAATTGCTCTACGACGTGAACCTGCGCGGGCCGTTCCTGCTGGCGCACGCCGCCGCGCCCCACATGATCGCCCAGAAATGGGGCCGCATCGTCAACGTGACGACCAGCTTCTCGACCATGATGCGCGAGGGCAATACGCCGTACGGGCAGGCGAAGGCGGCGCTGGAGGCGGCCTCCGCCAGTTGGGCCGAGGACCTCGCCGGCACGGGCGTCACCTGCAACGTTCTCATTCCCGGCGGCGCCGCCGACACCGCGATGATTCCCGCGCACGCGCCGGTGGACCGCAGCAAGCTCGTGAAGCCGGACGCCATGGCGGCGCCGGTTTGCTACCTGGCGTCGGACGCCTCCGCCGACCTCACCGGCAAGCGCATCGTGGCGCGCTACTGGGACGTGGACGCGCCGGTCGCCGACAACCTCGCGCGGGCCGTCTCGCCCGCCGCCTGGCCGGATCTGGCCGCCGGCGCCTCGCCGGGCGCCCCGACGCGCGGCTCCGTGGCGCGCTCGTGAGCGACGCCGCCGCGCCTCCGGTAGTCACCTACCGGGCGCTGTTCAAGACGTTTTTCTGGATCGGCCTGTTCAGTTTCGGCGGCGGGCTCATGCCGTGGATCCAGCGCGAGGTCGTGACCGTGCGCGGCTGGATGCGCAACGAGGACTTCGTCGCCGGCTTCGCGATGGCGCAGGTGCTGCCGGGCGTGAACTCCACAAACATGGCGGTCTACGTCGGGCAGCGCATGCGCGGCGTGCCTGGCGCCGCGGTCGCCGTGGTGGCGATGCTCACCGGGCCGTTCCTCTACATGCTCGCGGCCTCGCTCACCTACAAGGCGGTGCTGGGCGCGCCGGCCATCCACGCCGCCATGGCGGGGGCGGCGGCGGGCGCCATCGGAATGATCCTGCGCATGGGCGTGGGGGTGATGGCGAGCGCCTGCCGCGGCGCCGCGCCCATCGCCGTCATGGCGGGCGTGTTCGTGGCGGTGGGCGTGCTGAAGTGGCCGCTCGTCCCCGTGGTGCTCGTCGCGACCCCCATCAGCATCCTGCTCGCCTGGCTGGGCCGGGGCGGGGTCAAGACGCCCGGCGCCAAGGGGCGGCAGGATGCGTGACGATCACCTGCTCTCCCTCTTCGTCGTCATGGCGCCCCTGTCGCTCGCCTCCATCGGCGGCGCGACCTCCATCTACGCCCCCATGCAGCACGACGTCGTGGACGTGCATGGGTGGGTGACGGCGCGGGAGTTTCTCGACCTGCTCGCCATCTCGCGCTTCATCCCGGGCCCCAGCTCCATTCTGGGCGCGTTCGTGGGCATGAAGGTCGCGGGCCTGGCCGGGGCGCTCGTCGCCATGGTGGCGCTGTACCTGCCGTCCTCGGCGCTCTGCTACGCGGTCGGGGCGGTGTGGAGCCGCCATCGCGGCAAGCCCTGGGTCATGGCGATCGAACAGGGACTCGGGCCGGTCGCGGCCGGCCTCATCATGGCCGGCGTGCTTTCGCTGTTCCAGCTCACCGGCGGCGACCCGTTGAGCGCGGCGGTGATTCTGGGAGTCGCGGGCGCGCTCACATGGCGCCGCAGCCTGCATCCCTTCGCGCTGCTGGCGCTGGGCGCGCTGGCGTTCGAGGCGGCGTGGCTGCTTGGCGTCGGCGCGCATTAGGGCGCAGGGTCGCTCGCTTTGCGGCGAAGAGGCGCCCCGGAGCGCCCGCGCGTCCGGGGCTCAAACGCACTACTGCTTTACGCTCTGCGCGGTCTGGCCGAAGAGCACCTTCTTGTCCTCCTCGGTCATGTTCGGGTTGGTCCGGTAAGGCTCGCCCTTCGCGTAGGCGGTCTGCACCGCCGGGCGCGCGCGCATCGCTTCGAACCAGCGCTTGAGATGGGGGAAGTCCTCCAGCTTCTGGCCCTGCTTCTCGTAGGACGCCGTCCATGGATAGCAGGCCATGTCGGCGATGGAGTAGGCGCCCGCCACGAATTCGTTCTGCGCGAGCTGCCGGTCCAGCACCCCGTAGAGCCGGTTGGTCTCCTTCACGTAGCGGTCGATCGCGTAGGGAATTTTCTCGGGCGCGTATTGCGAGAAATGGTGGTTCTGCCCCGCCATCGGCCCTAAGCCGCCCATCTGCCAGAACAGCCATTCCAGCGTCTTCACGCGGCCCCGGACGTCCGCGGGGATGAAGCGCCCCGTCTTGTCGGCCAGATAGAGCAGGATCGCGCCTGATTCGAACACGCTGATCGGCTCGCCGCCGTCCTTGGGATCGTGGTCCACGATGGCCGGCATGCGGTTGTTGGGCGCAATCTTCAGGAACTCCGGCCTGAACTGCTCGCCCTTGCCGATGTTCACCGGGAGAATGCGGTAATCGAGCCCGGCCTCTTCCATGAAGATCGTGATCTTGTGTCCGTTGGGGGTGGGCCAGAAATGAATGTCGATCATGTGCGCCTCAATGCAGAAGGGTGCGCCGATGATGGGTCGCGCGCGCCGCGCAAGCAAGGCTCGCGGACCATTTTAGGCCCGGCCGGCTCGATTGCGCCCCTCCAGGCTTGGCGTTATGCTCTTCTGCAACTGGCGCCGACATGCGCGCCGGGCATTGGGGGGAGCAAACATGAAAACCGTCAGGTTCTCGCATATCGGTCTTCTGGCGTCCGTGGCGCTGATCTCTGCATCCTTCGGCGCGGCCGCGCAGCAGCCTGCGCCCGCCGGCCCCCCGGGCCTGAGCGCCATGGACAAATCCGATCCCGCCGCCAGCAAGCAGGACACGGGACTGAGGCCGCATCCCACGCCCCCCATCGGCACCGCGCTCGACAAACTCCCGATCGACAAGATCAAACTGCCCGTCGGCTTCAAGGCTGAGGTCTGGTCTTCCGGCCACCCGGGCGGCCGCACCATGGTGCAGGGCGAAAAAGGCACCATGTTCATGGGCTCGCGCACCATCGGCCGCGTCTACGCGCTGACCGAGAAGGACGGCAAGCGCGAGGTGAAGGTGCTGCTGCAGGGCCTCACCCAGCCCAACGGCCTCGCGTTCCGCAACGGCTCGCTCTACGTCTTCGCCATCAACAAGGTGCTGCGCTACGACAACATCGAGTCCAGGCTGGACAACCCGGGCGATCCCGTGGAGCTGACGGCGGCGTTCAACCTGCCGTCCGAAGTGCACCATAATTGGAAGTACGTGGCCTTCGGACCGGACGGGAAGCTGTATTCGCAGGTCGGCGCGAACTGCAACATCTGCGAGATCAACCCCGGCGTGCATGGTCAGATCCGCCGCTACAACGCGGACGGCACCGGCATGGAGATCGTGGCGCGCGGCGTGCGCAACACGGTCGGCTTCGACTGGCATCCGGCGACCAAGGACCTGTGGTTCACCGACAACGGCCGCGACTGGGCGGGCAACGCTGGCCCGGAGGACGAACTGAACCGCGTGACGTCGACGCAGGTGGGGGCGTTCTACGGCTTCCCCTATTGCCACGCGAACGGCGTTCCCGATCCGGACGTGAAGAAGCCGAACGCGTGCGTTGGCGTGGTCATGCCCGCTGCCCTGCTGGGTCCGCACGGCGCCAGCCTCGGCATCAAGTTCTACACCGGCGCCATGTTCCCCAAGACCTACCAGAACGTGGCGTTCATCGCCCGCCATGGCTCGTGGAACCGCGAGGCGAAGTTCGGCTACGACGTCGTGATCGCGCGCACCGAGGGCGGCAAGGCGAAAATCGAGCCGTTCCTGACCGGCCTGCTCGACACCAAGACCAACCAGTTCCATGGGCGCCCGGCCTACGTGCTGCCGTTGAAGGACGGGTCGCTCCTGGTGTCCGACGAGCAGAACGGCGCGGTCTACCGCATCACCTACGCGGCCCCCAAGGTCGCCTTGGCGAACTGATCGAATGATCCTGAAGATCGCATCATGGCGACCGCTGGCCCTCGGGCTTGCGGTCGCGGGTCTTTTCGCAGCGCCTCTGGCCGCCCAGACCATGCCGCTGGCCGACCGCGTGGCGGTTTGCGCCGGCTGTCATGGGGAAGGCGGCAATTCGGCGATGGAGAACATTCCCTCGCTGGCCGGCCAGCCCGATTTCTTCGTGATGAACCAGCTCATCCTGATGCGCGAGGGGGTGCGGCCCGTGGAGGCCATGTCGTCGTTCGTGAAGGAGTTGAAGGACGACGAGATTGTCGCGCTGGCTGACCATTTCTCGAAGCTGAAGCCGGTGCGCTCCGACGAGAAGATCGACCCGGCGCTCGTGGCGCGCGGCGCCGCGCTCGCAACAAGGCTTCGCTGCGCCTCGTGCCACCTGCCGGCGCTCACGGGACAGCAACAGATGCCGCGCCTCGCCGGCCAGCGCGTGGACTACATGCTCTATGCGATGAAAGCCTTCCGGGACAACGCGCGGGCGGGCGCCGACACGCAGATGACGGCGGTGATCTTCGGCGCCTCGGACGCCGACCTCGAGGCGCTCGCGCATTACGCGGCGTCGAAGTAGCGCCGAGGCGCGCAAGAACCGCGCAGGACGAAACGCGCCCCTGCGAGCGCGCCCCAAAACCCGCTTCCTAGACGTTCGCAGCCGGCAGGGGATCGCGGCCGCGGATGATGTCCGACGCCTTGTCGGCCATCATGATCACGCAGGCGTTGATGTGCGCGCCGACCATGTCGGGCATGGCGGAGGCGTCCACCACCCGCAGGGCGTCCACGCCGCGCACGCGCAATTGCGGATCGAGCACGGCCTGCGAATCCGTGCCCATCTTGCAGGTGCCTGCGGGGTGGTGGGCCGTGAGCGCGGCGCGCCGCAGATAGGCGTCGATCTCGTCGTCCGTCTTCACCGAAGGCCCTGGCGACAGCTCCTCCCCGCGATAGGGATCGAGCGCCATCTGGGACGCCACGTCGCGGGCCCGCTTGAAGCCTTCGCGCAGGCGCGGCAGGTCGTTGGGCGCGGAGAAGAAGTTGTACGCGATGCGCGGCGGCGCAGCCGGGTCGCTGGAATGCAGCATCACCTTGCCGCGGCTTTCGGGATGCAGCAGGCAGGGGCGGATGCCGAACCCGTCCTCGTAAGGCGCCTTCACGCCCGGGAACCACATGTCCGCCTTGGCGGGCACGCCGCGGAACATGAACTCGATGTCCGGCACCGGAAGGTCGGGCTGCGTCTTGATGAACGCGTGCAGCCCGCCCGGCACCACGGTCCCCGCGCCCGTGCCGAAGAAATAGGCTTGGATCATCGACCACGCCATCTTGTCGAACCGCATCGAATCCCGGAACGGCGAGGCGTTCCTGGGACGCGAGTAGGTGATCATCGCCGCCAGGTGGTCCTGCAGGTTTTCGCCCACGGGCAAGTCCACCTGCGGCGTCACGCCGACGCTGTTGAGGTGGTCGGCGGGGCCTATGCCCGACAGCATGAGAAGTTGCGGCGTGTTGAACGCGCCGCTGGCGAGGATCACCTCGCGGTCCGCGTCCGCCCGCACGGTCATGCCGTGATGGATGTATTCGACGCCCCTCGCGCGCCCGCCCTCCAGCACCACGCGCGTGGTGAGCGCGCCCGTCTCGACGCGCAGGTTCGGGCGCGATTCGGCGGGTCTCAGAAAGGAGTTGGCGGTGGAGGAGCGGCGCCCGTTGCGGATGGTGTACTGGCTGCGCCCGAAGCCCTCGCCCTGCGCGCCGTTGTAGTCCTCCGTCACCGGCAGGCCCGCCTGCCGGGCGGCCTCCATCCATGCGGGAAACAGCGGGTCCGTCGTCCTGGCGGATTCGGTGCCCAGCGGACCATCGCCGCCGCGGTATTCGTTGGCCCCGCCTTCCCATGTTTCGCAGCGGCGGAAGTAGGGGAGGCAATCGGCGTAGGACCAGCCGGTGGCGCCGTTGGCGGCCCAGCGGTCGTAGTCGCCGCGATGGCCGCGCGTATAGGCCATGACGTTGATGGACGACGAACCGCCCAGCACCTTGCCCCGCATGGCTTCGATGCGTCGGTTGTTCAGCGCCGGCTCGGGGTCGGTGTGGTAGCCCCAGTCGAACATGGTCCAGTCGTGCATCTTGCCCATGCCGAGCGGAATGTGGATCAGCGGATGGCGGTCGCGCGGCCCCGCTTCCAGCAGCAGCACGCGCACCTGCGGGTCCTCGGTGAGGCGGTTGGCGAGGACGCAGCCGGCCGAGCCGGCGCCGACGATGACATAATCCCAGTGCGAAGCGGCCATATCCGTCCCTTGTCGGTGTCGCGCCCTGTTCGGGCTGTTGTCCTCAAGCGTTACAACGCGCGCGCGCCCGCGTCCATCGGGGCGCAAAAAGTGCTATGCAGGCGGCGGGGAAGCGTAGCTCCGGGAGAGACACATGAGAGCGATTCTTGCAGCCGTGGCGATCGCGGCGGCCTCCGCGGCGGGCCTGTCCGCGCCCGCGCACGCGCAGGTCTGGCCGGCCGGAACCGTGAAGATCATCGTGCCGTTCGCCGCCGGCGCAACGCCCGACACAGTGGCGCGGCTGGTGGGAGAAAAGCTCCAGCAGCGCACGGGCAAGCCGTTCATCGTCGAGAACCGTCCGGGCGCGGGCGGCAACACCGGCACAGACGCTGTGGTGAAGGCGGCGCCGGACGGCTCCACCATCGGCCTCAGCATCCTTGGCCCGCTGGCGATGAACACCGTGCTGATGAAATCCATGCCCTACGATCCGTTCAGGGACGTGGCGCTGGTGTCCATGTTGACGCTGCAGCCCAGCGTCCTTGCAGTCAGCAACGAGCTTGGGGTCAACACCCTTCAGGAGCTGTTCGCGCTGTTGAAGAAGAACCCCGGCAAGTACAATTACGCCTCCATCGGGCGCGGCTCGCTGTCCCACCTCTCCATGGCGCTCATCGCGTCGAGGAGCGGCACGGAAGTCGTCCATGTGCCCTATACGGGCTCGCCCCAGGCGGCGCTCGCGGTGGTGCAGAACGACGTGCAGATGACGGTTCTGCCCGCCATCTCGGTGCTGCCGCTGGCCAGGGACGGCAAGATGAAGGTGCTCGCTGTGACGTCCTCCAGGCGTTCGCCCGTGCTGCCGGACGTGCCGACCTTCGCGGAAGCAGGCATTGAGGGCGTGGAGGCGAGCGCGTGGAACGCCATGATCGCCCCGGCGGGCACGCCGCCCGCCATGCTGGAGGAGATGCACAGGCAAGTGGCGGCGGCGCTGGTCGAGCCCGATCTGGCAGCCAAGTTCGCCGCGCAGATCATGGAGCCGCTGCCCATGACCCCCGATCAGCTGAAGGCCTATATCGCCGACGAGTTCAAGCGCTGGTCGGCGGTCGTGAAGACCGCCGGCATCGAGCCGCAATAGGCCTCAGCCCGTCACGCTGGCGCCGCCGAAACGCTCGCGCCAGCGTGGGATGACCTCCTTGTTGTACACGTTGTCCGGGATGCCGCCGCTCAGGGCCGTCATCACCGAGCGAACGGCCCACTGGATGCCGGGGCGCAGCTCGCCGCCCTCGCTGAACGAGGCCGAATGGGGCGACAGCAACACCTTGTGGCCCAGCGCCCGCAGCGGCGAATCCATCGGCAGCGGCTCTTCCTCGAACGCGTCGATGGCGCCGCCGCGCAGGCGCCCCTCGGCGATGGCGCGCGCGACCGCGGCTTCCTCGATCACCTTGCCGCGCGCCGTGTTGACGACGTGCGCCGTGGGCTTCATGAGCGCGATCTGTTCCTCGCGCAGCATGAACCGCGTTTCCTTCGTCAGCACGACATGGAACGAGACCACGTCCGACTCGCGCAGCAGCGTTTCGTAGCTAACCGATTGCACCCCCGCGAGCAGGAAGTCGCCCGGCGGAATGTGGGGGTCATAGGCGATCACCCGCACGCGCCACGGCGCCAGCAATTGCGCGACCCGCGTGCCGATGCGCCCCAGCCCCACGATGCCGATGGTGATCCCCGGATAGCCGTCGGCGCGCCGGCCAAGATAAGTCGTGCCCAGATGCGGCTCGCGCCACTGGCCCGCCCGCACGGCCTGATCGCGCTCCACGGCCTTCTTCAGCATGGCGAGCATCATCATGACGGTGGATTCGGCCACCCCGAAGCAATTGGATTCGGTGGGCGCATGGCACACCATGATTCCCAGCTCGGTCGCCGCGTCCGTGTCCACGTCGTCGACGCCCACGGTGTATTTCGCCACGATGCGCAGGCGCTGCGAGGCCTCCATCACCCGGCGCGAGATGGGCGTGTGGCGGATGGACGTGCCCATGAGGGCGACGGCGTCGCGCGCCGCGCTGGCCAGCGCGTCCTCATGGTGGCCGCGCGGCAATTGCCAGGCGAGCTCGCCGAAGGCGATGTCGTAGCCGCTGTCGCGCAGCTTTCCCAGCACGTCCTCGGGCTCCTCGCGCGGCGCATGGATGAGTATTTTCGGCTTGTCTGTCGCGTCCATGGGGTTTCCTCGCGGCCTTGATGCGGCCTTGCCTGCACTGTGGGCGAGCGGGGCAGGGCGGGTCAAGGCCGGCCGGCCCCGCCTTGCGCCCGCCCGCAGGCGCCCTGTAGATTGGACGCAACCAAGACGCACACGGGGAGAAACGCCATGACCATCGCCGCTACCGGCCTGTTCGAGGTCGTGCCGCTGACGCAGCACATCGGCGCTGAAATTCGCGGCCTTGACCTGTCGAAGCCGCTGGACGACGCGTCCATCAAGGGCATCTACCAGGCCTGGCTCGACCACATCGTCATCATCTTCCGCGACCAGACGCTCAGTCAGGAAGACCACATGCGGGTGACGGAATATTTCGGCCAGCATGGCCACATCCGCCGCCCGCCCAAGTATCGCCCGCCGGGGTTCGACCGCGTGCTGCCGGGCATCATGTTCATCTCCAACATCCGCGAGAACGGCGAGCCCATCGGCGCCCTGCCGGACGGGGAGATGATGTTCCACCACGACATGATCCACGTGGACGTGCCCGACAAGGGCACGCTGCTCTACTCGCTGGAAATTCCCTCGAGCGGCGGCAACACGCTGTTCGCCAGCGGCTATGCGGCGTTCGAAACCATGGACCCGGCGCTGCGGGCGCAGATCGACGGCCGCATCGCGCAGCATCACTACAATTACGGCTCCACCCAGAAGGGCGACGGCAAGGGCACGGAGGCCTTCGCCCGCGCGCGTCATCCCGCCATCCGCACCCATGAGGAGACGGGCCGCAAGGCTGTGTATGTGAACCGGCTGATGACGGTGGGCCTCGACGGATTGAGCGACGAGGCGGCCGAGCCGATCCTCAACGCCGTGTTCGACCATGCCGAGAAGCCGGAGTTCGTCTATTCGCACGAATGGCGCGTGGGCGATTTGCTGCTGTGGGACAACAGGTGCTCAAGCCACGCCCGCGAGGATTTTCCCGCGCACGAGCGGCGGCTGATGCTGCGCACGACTGTGGTGGGAAGCGTGAAGCCGTATTGATGGCGCGACCCCTCAT
>JAQGJX010000152.1 GCA_028290405.1 Hyphomicrobiales bacterium | reverse complement strand
TGGTTTCCTTCAACTCAAGGATTTCGCCCGAGACGTTGACGGTGATCTTCTTCGAAAGGTCGCCGCTGGCGATGGCGGTCGACACTTCGGCGATGTTGCGCACCTGCGCGGTGAGGTTCGACGCCATGGAGTTGACGTTGTCGGTGAGGTCTTTCCACGTGCCGGCGACGCCCGGCACTTGCGCCTGTCCGCCAAGGCGTCCTTCGGTGCCCACCTCGCGCGCCACGCGCGTCACTTCGCCCGCGAAGGCGTTGAGCTGGTCCACCATGGTGTTGATGGTCTGCTTCAGCTCCAGGATTTCGCCCGACACGTCCACGGTGATCTTGCGCGAAAGGTCGCCGCGGGCCACGGCGGTCGTCACCTGCGCGATGTTGCGCACCTGCGCGGTAAGATTGCCGCACATGGCGTTCACGGAATCGGTGAGGTCCTTCCACGTGCCGGCCACGCCCGGAACGAGCGCCTGTCCGCCAAGCTTTCCTTCCGTACCCACCTCGCGCGCCACGCGCGTCACTTCAGACGCGAAGGAGCGGAGCTGGTCCACCATCGTGTTGATGGCTTCCTTGAGCTGAAGAATTTCGCCGCGCACGTCCACGGTGATCTTCTTGGAGAGGTCGCCGTTGGCCACCGCGATCGTTACTTCGGCGATGTTGCGAACCTGCGCGGTGAGGTTCGAGGCCATCGAGTTGACGCTCTCCGTCAGGTCTTTCCACACGCCGGTGACTTCGCGCACCTGCGCCTGGCCGCCCAGCTTGCCGTCGGTGCCGACCTCGCGCGCCACGCGCGTCACCTCGGACGTGAAGATGCCGAGCTGCTTGATCATGGCGTTGACGATGGTGGCCGAGCGCAGGAACTCGCCTTCCAGCGGGCGCCCGCTCACCTCGAGCGGCATGGTTTGCAGCAGGTCGCCCTTCGCGACGGCGGTGATCGCCTGCGTCACGGCCGTGGTCGGCCACAGCAGGTCCGTGATGAGCGTGTTGACCGAGTGCTCCATGTCGGCCCAGGCGCCGTTGGAAAGCCCAAAGCGCACGCGCGCTCCGGTCTGGCCCTGGCGGCCCACCACCTGTCCGGCGTGCTCCAGCTGCTGCGCCATGCGCTCGTTGGCGGCGATGATGTCGTTGAACGCGTCCGCGATCTTGCCCGCGACGCCTGTTTCGGCGTGGGGCAGGCGCACCGAGAAATCGCCCATGCGCATGCTGTGCAGCGCGTCGAGGAGGGCGCCTGCGTCCAGGCCGGAACCATTGGGCGAGAGCCCGTCAAGGATCGCCGGGTCGGGTTGGGAGTGGCGGGCGGGGGCGGGTCTCGACTGACTTGAGAGCGGCTCGGATATGGACGTCATGCGGTGATCCGGTGGAGTGGGCGGCCAGCGGCAGCGTGTTCGTTCGTTGCAGTGCGTCCCGGGCGCCGGGCCATGGCCGCCTGCTGCGCCGCCCACGCTTTGGACTGCGCCGCAGGGCTTTTCGCGACAGCTCAAGGTCGGGTTCTGGAAGGCGAGAACTCTGTTATGTATCCATCACTGTTACATTGCGGCGCGGGACGCAAGCGGGGGCGCTAGCGTTGCGGACGCGTGGACGCCCCGGTGCGCAGATGCGAAGCAGCCCCGGCCGCTCTGCAGCCGGGGCTTCCGTTCGACGAAACTATACGTTGGCCGCGCCGTGATTATTCGATGACGCGGATGACCTTGCGGTCGGGCCCCACCAGCACCGTCTTGTCGTTGACGATCGCGTAGGAGCCGGAGACGCCCACGGTGGTGGGAAGCTCATAAACCGTGACGTTCTGCGGCAACGCCGCGCCGACGGCCACGCTTTCGGAGATCTTCACCGACGGCTTGCGCTCCTTCATCACGTATTCACGAACCTTGCCGACCTGCTCGGTCGTGACGGTGGTCGTGGTGGTCTCGGTCGTGCGCGTCTGCGCCATGGCGCCCGAGACGCCGATGAGAAGGGCAAGGCCCGCGCTGGCAAGAAGCTTCATGGTAATCACCTCTCCATTTTACCCACGCGCTTAAGACGCCCCAGCGCTTTTCTGGTTCCGGTCGCGTTGCAAAAAGCAGCTCGTGGCTTGAGGCCCGGAACGTCTGGTGTATCGTGGCTGAACCGTTTCAGGAGATCGCCCGTGTCCGTCCTCCCTCCCGGCGAGGTGCTGTGCGTCAGCGCCAGCCCTGCGCACACCATCAGCAAGGCGCCTGTCCTCTTTGCGCGCCTTGTCGCCGGGCTGGGGGTGGAGGGCGACGCCCATGCGGGGGCGACGGTCAAGCATCGGCACCGCGTCGCCAAGGCGCCGCACGAGCCGAACTTGCGGCAGGTGCATCTTATCCATGGCGAGCTGCTCGATGAGCTGAACGCCCAGGGGTTCGACATCGCGCCCGGCGCCATGGGCGAAAATCTCACGACGCGCGGGATCGACCTGCTCAACCTGCCGCGCGGCGCGCGCCTTCGCATGGGGGCCGAGGCCGTGGTGGAGATCACAGGGCTGCGAGAGCCGTGCAGGCTGCTCGACAAGGTGCGGCCGGGACTCATGGCCGCGACGCTTGAACGACGCGAGGGCGGCGCCGTCTGGCGCAAGGCGGGGGTGATGGGGGTCGTGCTGGCGAGCGGCGAAGTGCGGGCCGGGGACCCCATTCTGGTGGAGCTTCCGGGTCATCCGCATGTCGCCTTGCGGCCGGTTTGACGGCCGGTCCTGCGCAAGACGCATGGCTGATGGCGCGGCCCGGGTCTTGCTTCTGAGTTGGCGCATGGGTATGCCCACTCTACGGCGACCCCCGCGGCATCATCTCTCGAAAGGCGCGCATCCATGAACGCGGAAGCCAGGCCGCTTGCTGCGGACGCGCGCCAGAGCGCACTGCCGGTTGATCCGCCCAGCGGCGTCGCCGGGCGGCGCGCGGGCGACATGCGCCCGGTCCAGATCATCCTGTGGACCATGTGCCTTGCGCATTTCCTCAACGATCTGCTGCAATCGCTGCTCTCGGCGATCTTCCCGATCCTCAAGGTCACATACCAGCTGGATTTCGCGCAGATCGGCTACATCGCGCTGGCGTTTCAAGTCACCGCGTCGCTGCTCCAGCCGCTCGTGGGGCTTTATACGGACAAGCGGCCGCTGCCGTTCGGGCTCGCGTTCGGCATGGGCTCCACGCTTTGCGGGCTCGTGATGTTGTCCTACGCGTCCACCTATCCGGCGTTGCTGTTCGCCGCCGCCATGGTGGGCACGGGTTCCTCCATTTTCCATCCGGAAGGGTCGCGCGTCGTGCGCATGGCGTCCGGCGGGCGGCACGGGCTGGCGCAATCCATCTTCCAGGTCGGGGGCAATTTCGGCCAGGCGGCCGGGCCTCTGCTGGCGGCGTTCGTCGTCGTGCCGCTGGGGCAGCGCGGCATCGTGTGGTTCGCGGGCGTGGCGCTGTTCGCCATCGTGGTGCTGACGGGCGTCGGGCGCTGGTACAAGGCGCACCTGACGGAAGGCGCCAAGCGCACGCGCCGCGACGTGCGGGCGGCCGGGCAGGCGGGGCTCACCAGCGGACGCGTCGTGTTCGTCATCGGCGTGCTGCTGGTGCTGATGTTCTCGAAAGGGTTCTACAACGCCTCCATCAGCACGTTCTACACCTTCTATCTCATGGAGAAGTTCGGGCTCTCGGTGCGCGACGCGCAGCTCTATCTCTTTCTCTATATGGGCGCGGTGGCGGCGGGCGTGTACTTCGGCGGCCCGCTGGGCGACCGGCTGGGGCGCAAGAACATCATCTCCGTGTCGATCTTCGGGGCGCTGCCGTTCACCCTCGCGCTGCCTTACGCCAGCCTGCCGGTGGCGGCGGCCCTCACGGTCGTGATCGGCCTCATCATGTCCGCCTCCATGTCGCAGATCCTCGTCTACGCGCTGGAGCTGGTGCCCGGGAAGGTGGGCATGATTTCCGGCCTGTTCTTCGGCTTCGGGTTCGGCATGGCGGGCCTTGGGGCGGCGGTTCTGGGCCATGTGGCGGATCTGACCAGCCTTGGCTTCGTGTTCCAGGTGTGCGCCTTCCTGCCCGCCTTGGGGGCCGTATGCTGGTTCCTGCCGGACCTGCGGACCCAGCAACGCTGAACCGGGGCCTTGCCGTCAGGGCGCAGGCGCCCCAGTTTGCGGCCATGACAGAGACATCCCGGACACCTCGGCCCGCCGCGCGGGCGCCGCTTCTGCTCGCGCTCCTGGCGCTCGCCCCGTCCGTCCTCGCCAGCGCGCTGGGCGGGCTTGCGACCGCGCCCGCGATTCCGACCTGGTACGCGGGGCTCGCAAAGCCCGCGCTCAACCCGCCCAACTGGGTGTTCGGCCCGGTGTGGACGCTGCTCTACGCCATTCTCGCCTATGCGTTCTGGCGCATCCTGCGGCTGCCGGCGGACACGCCCGGGCGGGGCAGGGCGATTGCGCTCTTCCTGGTCCAGATGGCGCTGAACGCCGCCTGGTCCTGGGCCTTCTTCGGCGCGCGGTCGCCCGATCTGGGGATCGCGGTCATCGTCCTCCTGTGGATCGCCATCCTGCTCAACATGCTGGCGTTCTTGCGGCTGGACGCGCTCGCCGGCTGGTTGCTGGCGCCCTATCTGGCCTGGGTGACGTTCGCCGGCTACCTCAACGTCGCCGTCGCGGTTCTCAACCGCTGAAGCGCCCGGCCAGTCCCATGGAGGGCGGAGCGGCTGTCTCGCGGGCGCGAATCGGTCTAGGGAGAACGACGCGCGCCACCCGGCGCTGAGATTGAAGATACGCGGAGCGGACGATGGCCCTGGCCTGGAAGCGGGTAGTTCTCAAGCTTTCGGGAGAGGCCCTGATGGGGTCGCAGACCCATGGGCTTGACGCGGGCACGGTGGACCGCATCGCCGCAGACGTCGCGCACGCCTCGAAGCTGGGCGCTGAAATCGCCATCGTGGTGGGCGGGGGCAATTTCTTCCGCGGGATCCAGGGCGCCGACAAGGGCATAGACCGCGCCCGGGCCGATTCCATCGGCATGCTGGCGACGGTGATGAACGCGCTGGCGATCGAGCACGCCATCGAGAAGAAGGGCCAGCCGGCGAGGGCGCTTTCGGCCGTGCCGATGCCATATGTCTGCCAGCCCTATTCCCGCCAGGCGGCGCTCAACCACCTGAACAAGGGCCGCGTCATCGTGCTGGCGGGCGGCACCGGGAACCCGTTCTTCACCACCGACACGGGCGCCGTGCTGCGCGCGGCCGAACTGTCGGCCGACGCGGTGATGAAGGCGACCAACGTGGACGGGGTCTACAGCGCCGATCCCAAGAAGGACCCCTCCGCCACCCGCTACGAGCGGCTGAGCCAGCAGGAGGCCATCGAGAAAAATCTCGCCATCATGGACTCGACCGCTTTCGCCCTTGCCCGCGAGAACGCGATTCCGATAATCGTGTTTTCCATCGCCGAGCAGGACGCGATCACCAAGGCGCTCGAAGGGCGCAGCCGCGCGACGCTCGTGGCGCCCTGATCCGGCTTCCGGCGCCCTGACGTCGCGTCGGGGGCTGGGCGGCCGGGCCGCAAGCGGCTAGAACGGTGCGATTAGGACATTGGGCGAGGCCCCCGCGTACGTCGCGGGCGCCCGCCGAGATGGGAACAGGACATGAGTAACAGTTTCGATCTGGCTGATCTTGAACGCCGCATGCAGGGCGCCATCGCGTCCCTCAAGCATGAATTCGGCGGCCTGCGCACCGGGCGCGCTTCGGCGAGCCTGCTGGAGCCCATTCAGGTCGTGGCCTATGGCGCCTCGACCCCGCTGACGCAGGTGGCGACCATCAGCGTGCCCGAATCCCGCATGCTGTCCGTGCAGGTGTGGGACCGCTCGATGGTCGGCGCCGTGGAGAAGGCGATCCGCGACTCCAATCTCGGCCTCAGCCCCACGACCGAGGGCCAGGTGCTGCGCATCCGCATTCCGGAGCTCAACGAGCAGCGCCGCAAGGAATTGGTGAAAGTCGCTCATAAGTATGCCGAGGAGGCCAAGGTCGCCGTGCGCCATGTGCGTCGCGACGGCATCGACCTGCTCAAGAAGGCGTTGAAAGACAAGGTCATCAGCGAAGACGACGAGAAGCGCCACGCCGGCGACGTCCAGAAGGCGACCGACAAGGCCGTCGCCGAGATCGACCAGGCGCTCGTGTCGAAAGAGAAAGAAATCATGCAGGTGTAGCGCCTTCGGCGCTATCGCCGTTGCAGACCCTCATGCCGGTTACGGCGGAGCAGTCGATGCGGAAGCAAACTGAGGATGCTGCGTCGGCGCCCAGCGCTGCGCCAAGGCACATTGGCGTCATCATGGACGGCAATGGCCGCTGGGCGGCCGCGCGCGGGCTGCCGCGTCTCGAGGGCCATAGGCGCGGAGTCGAGGCGCTGCGCCGCACGGTGCGCGCCGCGGGCGAACTGGGCGTCTCCTACCTCACGGTTTACTCGTTCTCGTCGGAGAACTGGCGCCGCCCCGCGCAGGAGATCTCCGATCTCATGGGGCTTCTCAAGCGCTTCATCCGCAACGACCTCGCGGAACTGCACGGCAACGGCGTGCGGGTGCGGATCATCGGCTCTCGCGACGACCTGACGACGGACATCCAGTCGTTGCTGAAGGAAGCCGAGGAACTGACCTGCAACAACACGAACATGACGCTGATCGTCGCGTTCAACTACGGCGCCCGCCACGAGATCGCCGCCGCGGCCCGCCGCCTGGCGGAAGACGCCCTCGCGGGGCGCATAGACCCGGCCCGCATCGACGAACAGTCGCTCGGCGCGCGTCTCGACACGGCCGGCGTGCCGGATCCGGACCTCATCATCCGCACATCCGGCGAGCAGCGCCTGTCCAACTTCCTGCTGTGGCAGGCGGCTTACGCGGAATTCGTGTTCCTGCCGATCCACTGGCCGGAGTTCGACCGTTCCGCGCTGGAGGGCGCCATTGAGGAATTCGCCCGCCGCCAACGCCGCTTCGGGGGCGTCGCGCCGGTTTCCGCGCCTGCGCCCAATGCGATGACGGGTTCATGACGCCCGCGTCGGGCGGCGAGCCGGGACAGGGCGCGCAGGCGCCATCCGAACCAGCGGCCCCCCGCCGGAACTTCGCGGACCTTGGGGTTCGCGCCGTTTCCGGCCTCGTGATGATCGCGCTCGCCCTCGGGGCGCTGCGGCTGGGCGGCTGGCCGTTCGCGCTGTTCTGGGGGGCGGCGGGTTTCGCCATCTTCTGGGAATGGCAGAAGCTGGTCGGCGGACCCGCCATGACGGCGCGGCTGGCGGTCGGCGTCGCGCTGGCGGGCGGCTCCGCCTGGATGGGCTCGGCGGGCGGCGCCGAGGGCGCGGTCGCGCTGATCGTCGTCAGCGCCCTGTCGCTCGCCTGGCTTGCGGGCCGGGAGCGGGCCGCGTGGGCGGGCGCCGGGGCGATCTACGCGGGCGCGCTGGTGCTGTCCGTCTGCGTGCTGCGCAATTCCCTGTTCCACGGCTCGACGGCCCTGCTCTGGCTGTTCGCCGTCGTCTGGGGCACGGACATCATGGCCTATTTCGGCGGCCGGATGATCGGCGGGCCCAAGCTCTGGCCGCGCGTCTCTCCGGGCAAGACCTGGTCGGGCTTCATCGTCGGCGTCACCTGCGGGGCGCTCGCCGGGGTGGGGGCCGTGGTGCTGTCGACGCTGTCGGGCGAAGTCGCGCTGGCCCCGCTCCTTCCGCTCGGGCTCGCGACTGCGGCGGTGTCGCAGGGCGGCGACCTGTTCGAATCGGCCATCAAGCGCCGCTTCGACGTGAAGGACTCCAGCCATCTCATTCCCGGCCATGGCGGCGCCATGGACCGGCTCGACGGCTTCATCTTCGCCGCCGTCTTCGCGGCGCTCGTTGGCACGCTGCACACCGGCTACATCGCGGCTGCGCACGGTTTGCTGGTGTGGTAGGCGTTGCGGCCATGCCAAGCCATTTGAACGCCGCCCGTTCCCAAGCCGCACCGCCCGAAGCTCTCGCCAACAGGCCGCCCCGGCGGCTCGTCATTTTGGGCGCCACGGGCTCCATCGGCCGCTCGACGGCGGACGTGATCGGGGACGCCCCTGGGCTGTTCGAGGTCGAGGCAGTAGTAGGGGGCAGCAACGCGCAGGCGCTCGCCCGCATGGCGATCGAGCTTGGCGCAAGGTGCGCCGTGCTGGCCGATCCCGCGGGGTACGCGGAGCTTTCCGCCGCGCTTTCCGGCACGGGCGTGGAGGCTGGGGCAGGGCCCGCGGCGGTGGTCGCCGCCGCGCTGCGTCCGGCCGATCTGGTCGTCGCCGCCATCGCGGGCGCGGTCGGGGTCGCGCCGACCCACGCGGCGCTTCTGGCCGGGCGGACCGTGGCGCTCGCCAACAAGGAGTGCCTGGTCTGCGCCGGAGCGCCGTTCATGCGCGCCGCCCAGACCTCCGGGGCGACGCTCCTGCCCATGGACAGCGAGCACAACGCCATCCTGCAGGCGCTCGGCGGCGCCCATCCCGACACGGTCGAGCAGATGATCCTGACCGCGTCCGGCGGGCCGTTCCGCACCTGGA
>JAQGJX010000141.1 GCA_028290405.1 Hyphomicrobiales bacterium | reverse complement strand
GCCGCGGCACCCGCAGCCCCCGCGGAACCCGACGAGCCGAAGTCCGCCGGGGCCGCTCCCTGACGCCTCAGGCCTGCGGCTGGAAGGTGCGGGCGTCCGCCATCGCCCAGGCGCGGGCGAAGGGCGTGCGCTCGGGGGCGACCAGAAGCGCGCCGGGCTCCAGCACGGGATAGATGTCGGCGAAACTCGCGACCTCCCGGGGTGAAATGCGGCGCTGCACGTGCCCGCGGGAGAACAGGCCGGGGTGGGTCAGCCCTGCGGCGGCGGTGAGCTCCGCGAGCGAGTGGAGCGTCGCGGAATGGTAGTTCGCCACGCGGCGCGCCTTGTCGGGCACCACGAGCGCGCGCTGGCGGCCGGGGTCCTGGGTGGCGACGCCTGTCGGACAGCGGTCCGTGTGGCAGGACTGGGACTGGATGCAGCCCAGCGCGAACATGAATCCGCGCGCCGAATTGCACCAGTCCGCGCCTAGCGCCAGCACGCGCACCATGTCGAAGGCCGTGGCGATCTTGCCGCTGGCGCCCAGCTTCACCCGGTGGCGCGCGTCGATGCCCACCAGCGCGTTGTGCGCGAAGGTCAGGCCCTCGCGCAGCGGCTTGCCGAGATGGTCGATGAACTCCATGGGGGCTGCGCCCGTGCCGCCCTCCTTGCCGTCGATGACGATGAAATCGGGGAAGAACTGCGTCTCGTGCATCGCCTTGCAGAGCGCTAGAAACTCCCATTCGTGCCCGATGCAGAGCTTGAAGCCGGTAGGCTTGCCGCCCGACAGGCGCCGCAGCGTCGCGATGAACTCCATCAGTTCGACCGGGGTCGAGAAGGCCGAATGGGCCGAGGGGGAAATGCAGTCCACCCCCGCCGGCACGCCGCGCGTGCGGGCGATCTCGGCGCTGACCTTGGAGCCGGGAAGCACGCCGCCGTGGCCGGGCTTGGCGCCCTGGCTCAGTTTCACCTCGATCATCTTGATCTGCTCGTTGGCGGCCGTCTCGGCGAAGCGCTCGGGCGAAAACCCGCCGTCCTCGTGGCGCGCGCCGAAATAGCCGGAGCCGATCTCCCACACGATGTCGCCCCCGAAGCGGCTGTGGTGCGGGCTGTAGCCGCCCTCGCCCGTGTCGTGCGCGAAGCCGCCCATCAGCGCGCCCTTGTTGAGCGCCTGGATGGCGTTGGCGCTGAGCGCGCCGAAGCTCATGGCGGAGATGTTGAACAGGGACATGGAATAGGATTTCGCGCCGTCGAATCCGCCGATCGTGGTGCGGAAATCGGCCGGCGCGAGGGGCGCGGGCGCCATGGAATGGGTGACCCATTCGAAGCCTTCCGCGTAGACGTCGTGAGTCGTGCCGAAGGGGCGCTTGTCGAGCGCGTGCTTGGCGCGCTGGTACACCACCGCGCGCTTGTCGCGGCTGAAGGGCGCCCCGCCGTGGTCGTCCTCGAAGAAGTATTGGCGGATCGCGGGCCGCAGGTCCTCGAACAGGAAGCGCAGGTGCGCCGCGATGGGGTAATTGCGCAGGATGGAATGGGAGGTCTGGCGCATGTCGCTGACGCCGAGGGCGGACAGGGCCGCGCCAGCCAGGAAGGCCGCGACGGTGAAAGGCTGGTCGCCGTCCCGCACCAGCAGCGTCGCTCCTGCGATGAGCGCCACCGCGAAGGCGGCGTTAAGAGGCAGATAGCGCGGTTCCCGCAAGAGAGGCAGCGCGCTTCGTAGGGCCTGCACGAGATTCATCGTCGATGCTCCGCCGCGCCCGGCGTGAGCGCCAACTGAGCAGTAAACGGCAAGGGCCGTACTGGCGACGGTTACAGACGGCGCCGCTCCTGCTTGACGCTTCGCGGGCCCAGCCTTTATCCCCCTCGGGGACGGCCGCCGGGGCGGATTGTCTTTGGGCTGGAACGACTTAACCGTGAATTCCTGGAATGCGCTTCGTCGGGCCCTGAAGGCGGCGCCCGGACGGTTCAACCTGTTTTCGCCGATTCTCGCCGGCGCCACGCTGCGGGACCGGCTGATCGCCTGCCTTGGAGCGGTGCTGAGCATCGGGCTCACGGGCGCGCTGAGCGGGCTGGCGTTCGGCCAGAATCCGCATCTGCCCCTTCTGGTCGCGCCGGTGGGCGCGTCGGCGGTGCTGCTGTTCGCCGTTCCCGCCAGCCCGCTGGCGCAGCCCTGGCCGATCATCGGCGGCAACGTCATTTCCGCCGTGGTGGGCATTCTGGTGGGATGGCTGGTGCGAGACCCCATGATCGCCAGCGGCCTTGCGGTCGCGGTGGCGATCGCCGCCATGTCGCTCGCCCGCTGCCTGCACCCGCCGGGCGGCGCGGCGGCGTTGACGGCGGTGCTGGCGTGGCCGTCCATCGCCGCGGCGGGCTTCATGTTTCCGCTCGTGCCCGTGGGGGTCAATTCGCTGGTGCTGGTGGTGCTGGGGTGGGCGTTCCACCGGTTCTCGCGCCATTCCTATCCGCACGTGGCGCCCGCGCCGCCGCGCAACGCGCATGGGACGCGCGACGCGGCGCCGGCGGAGCGCACCGGCTTCACCGCGCAGGATCTCGACGCCGCGCTCGGAGACCTCGGCGAGACCTTCGACATCGACCCGGGCGATCTCGACCAATTGCTGCGGCAGGTGGAACTGCGCGCCGCCGCGCGCGCCCATGGCGACCCGAGCTGCGCGGACATCATGTCGCGCGACGTGATCGCCGTTGGGCCGGACGCGGACCTTCCCGGGGCGCAGGCCCTGTTGCTGCGCCATGGCGTCAGGACCCTGCCGGTGGTGGATGACGCGGGGGCGCTTCTGGGCACGGTGGGGCTGCGCGAACTCGCCGCCCCCGCCGCCGCCGTCCGCGCCGCCATGGCCCCCGCCTGCACCGCGCAGGCGCACCAGCCCGCCTTCAGCCTCGTGGAGCGGCTGACCGACGGCGCCGCGCACGCGGTGGTGGTGGTGGACGAAGCGGGGCGCGTGCTCGGCATGGTCACCCAGACGGACCTGCTGGCGACCTTCTGCCGCTCGCCGCGCGCGGGGCTGGACAGGGACGCGGCGTAGCGGCGACGTCACGAAACAACGCCCGCCCGGGGAGCGAAGCTGACTTCAGAAGCGATGGGCGATGGAGGTTGGTAGCGGAGGAGGGACTCGAACCCCCGACACGAGGATTATGATTCCTCTGCTCTAGCCAGCTGAGCTACTCCGCCCCGCACACGGGCGTGAACGCCGCGCGAGACGAGGCGGATATAGGCGGTGGCGCCGAAGGGTGTCAAGCACATGCGTGCGTCGCGCCCGCGAGTTTTTCACCGCAGGCGCGCGCACGGGCGCGTTCACGACTTGCGGATGCGCGCCAGCGTGAAAAGCCCCAGCGGGGCGAGGCGGCGGCGCTCGACGAGGGCGAGGTCCGGGCGCGAATCGATCCAGTCGCCGATGATCGACCACGGGAATTGGGGACGCCAGCCGAGCTTGTCGGCGCGCTTCTCCATCCAGCCCTCGATGAGCGCGATGGGGCCGCTGTCCGCGCCGATGTGGTTGACGATGATAAGCTCGCCCCCCGGCCGCACCACGCGCGCCATCTCCTCGAGGGTGCGCAAGGGGTCGGGCACGGTGGTGATGACGTAGGGCGCCACGGCGCCGTCGAAGCTGCCGTCCGCATAGGCGAGGTTCATGGCGTCCATGACGCGCAGCTCCTCGACGTTGGCGAGCTTCAGGTCCGCCACGCGCTTGCGGGCGATGTCCAGCATGGGGGCGGACAGGTCGATTCCCACGATCTTCACCTGCGGGGCGAACATGGGAAGCTCAAGGCCGGTGCCGACGCCGACGTCGAGCACGCGGCCGCCCAGACGGTTCACGGCCTCTGCGGCGGCGAGGCGCCCGGGCTTCATGACCTGCGTGAACACCGCGTCGTAGACGGGCGCCCAGCGCGAATAGGCGGCTTCGATGTTGTCATTCGTCATCGTGGCCAATTGCCGGTCGCGATTGTTCAAATCACTCACACCGCCTCCTGTCGCTCCTGGCCTGAGGCCATGGATTCCGTCGCCTTGATGGTGCCCCCGCCCAGAACCCGGGCCCGGGGGCCAGCGCTTTCGTAGAACACGCACGCCTGGCCGGGCGATACGCCGTCTTCTCCCGAAACCAGCTCTACCATGGCGCCGTCGGGCGTGGGAAGCAGAAGGGCGGGGGCGGGGGGGCGCGTCGAGCGCAGCCGCACATGAATGTCGAGGCCGCCGGCCGGAAGAGCCTCGAACGGCCCGTCGCCGAGCCAGTTCACGTCGCGCAGCAGCACCCGATGGGCCGCAAGGGCCGCGCGCGGGCCCACGATGACCCGGCGGGCGGGCGCGTCGAGGCGCACGACATAGAGCGGCTCGCCGTCGGCCGAGCACGAATCGCTCAGCCCCAGCCCGCGCCGCTGCCCGATGGTGTAGCGCATGATGCCCGCGTGGCGGCCCAGCGTGCGCCCGTCCAGATGAACGATGTCGCCCGGCTCGGCGGCGTCCGGCCGCAGCTTCTGGATCACGTCCGTGTACTTGCCGGTGGGGACGAAGCAGATGTCCTGGCTGTCGGGCTTGTCGGCCACCGCGAGCCCGCACTCGCGGGCGATCTCGCGCACCTGCGCTTTCGGCAGGTCGCCCAGCGGAAAGCGCAGCAGGTCGAGCTGGTCCTTCGTGGTGGCGAACAGGAAGTAGCTCTGGTCGCGCTCGGCGTCGGCCGCGCGGAACAGGCCCTGCCCGCCGCCCGGCAGCGCCGCCGAGGAGATGTAATGGCCGGTCGCCAGCACGTCCGCCCCCAGGTCGCGGGCGGTGTCGAACAGGTCGGCGAACTTGATGTGCTGGTTGCAGGCGACGCACGGGATCGGCGTCTCGCCTGCCGCGTACGAGCGCGCGAAGGGGTCGATCACCTTTTCGCGGAAGCGGCTCTCGTAATCGAGCACGTAATGGGGAAAGCCGACGCGCTCGGCCACCCGGCGCGCGTCCATGATGTCCTGGCCGGCGCAGCAGGCGCCCTTCTTTTTGGTCGCGGCGCCGTGGTCATAGAGTTGCAGCGTGACGCCGACGACGTCGTAGCCCTCGCGCGCCAGCAGGGTCGCGACGACGGAGGAGTCCACGCCGCCCGACATCGCCACGACGACGCGGGTCTGGGCGGGCGCCTTGGGCAGCCCGAGGCTGTTCAGGCCCATGCGGGCGGAGGCGGGCGCCCCTGGGGGCGCGTGCTGCGGCGTCGGTTCGACGCGGGTCATGGCGTCCGTCATCTCGTGTGTCCCGGCGGGGCGCTTTGGCAGGGCGCATGAAAGAAGCGGCAGGGCCCTGGGCGCGATCACGCCAGTCCCGATCCTCGCCTGTTCCGTCGCATTGTTCCGCACGGAAGAAAAGCACGACGCGCGGGAATTGCAACCTTATGGGGCCCCGTGTCGAAATTGAGACGGATCGCGAGCTTGGCCGCAGGGCGTTTCAGGATCATTCGCCAGCATGGTTAACGAAGCGCCACGGTTTGTGCCGAACGGATACGGGTTTGGGCCAATTGCTAACGCGGCGGCAACAAACCATCGGTTTTTCAGCGTTTTTTCCGCTTTCCCAAACGGACGCGCTTCAACTTTTCTTAAATCCGGAGGGGTAGTCTCTCAGGTGAACTTGGTCGTCCTGGAGTAAGAGTAAACACATGACCGAGCCCTATCGCCCGAGGGTCAAGTACGTCATCGGGCCCGACGGAAGTCCCCTCACGATCGCAGATCTCCCACCCGCGAACACCAAGCGATGGGTCATCAGGCGCAAGGCTGAGGTCGTCGCAGCAGTCCGCGGCGGTCTTCTCTCCCTGGAGGAAGCGTGTACGCGTTACACGCTGACGGTCGACGAGTTTCTGAGCTGGCAGATGTCCATCGACCAGCACGGGCTCGCCGGATTGCGCACCACGCGCATCCAGCAATATCGCCAGTAGGTTTCGCTGCGCGCACGCCCCTGATCTGAAGGCCGGCCCCGCAAGGGCCGGCTTTTCTCGTTGAGCTCCAGCGGCGGGCCCCGCCCGCGTCGCGTCAGCCGCCTCAGTAGATCTTCGAGGGCGGCTCGATGGTCTTGGTCGCCTTGCCCAGTTGCGAGCGCTCGAACAGCAGCACCACCGGGAGCGACAGGACGAGCGGCAGCACGAGATAGAACAGCCGCCACACGAGCAGGGCGGCGAACACGGAGGTGGCGGGCACCTGGGGCATGATGGCGAGGAACACCGCCTCCATGACGCCCACGCCGCCGGGAACCTGCGACAGGAGCCCCGCCGAGAAGGACAGCAGGAACGCGCCCAGCACGATCATGAACGGCGCATTGCTGTCGGGCGGAAGCGCGAAATAGATGATGCCCGCCGCGCCGATCAGCTCGAGAGGGGCGGCGACGTACTGCCGGGCCACGATGGGCAGGCGCGGATAGACCAGCTCGAACTTGCCGATCCGCAACGGCGGCAGATGCCGCCAGGCGCCGATCGTGTAGAGCGCGCAGAACCCCAGCAGGGCGAAACCGAAGCCCCGCACGGGTCCGGAGCCGACGTCGAAGGCGCTCGACAGGGAGCCAAGCGGGGACACGATCTCCGGCTCCCAGACGAGCACGAGGCCCAGCAGCAACAGCGTGCCGAACCCGAAGGTGAACGAGCACAGCCCCACCAGCACAGCGACTTCCGCCGCCGAAAGCCCCTTGGCGGTGTAAGCGCGGAACCGCACCATGCCGCCCGAGAACACCGAGGCGCCTATGTTATGCGACAGCGCGTAGGTCACGAACGAACAGACGGCGATGTAGATAAACGAGATTCCGCGCTGGCGGTTGAGGTGGATGAGCGCGATGCGGTCGTACCAGGCAAGGGCCGCATAGGCCACGAGGGTCGAGACGCCCGCCAGAAGGTAGCCGTGCGCCGGGATGCCGCCGAGCTTGTCGGCGATCACGGTCGCGATGACCTTCACGTCGCTCCAGACGCCGCCCTCCGCCAGCAGCGTCTTCACGGCTGGATCGACCGAGACTTCGCTCTGCAGCTTGAAGAAAAGAAGCCGGATCGACCAGACGACGGCGGCGAGGCCGACCGCGGGCCAGAAAAAATCTCGAATACGTTTCACGTTCCCCTCGCGGCGGGCCGTCCGGGGGCGCTTGACGTTGGCGCCTTCGACTGATTCGGCCCCGACAGCCATTGGTGCGCCGGCCCCCCGTTCGGGTGTTTCCAGCCCGCGTATCCGTGCACGACGGCAGCGCTGTTTCAAGTGGTTTCAGGGCCGCAGGAGCGGGGTCGAAAAAAAAGCGGCGCCGGAGCGCCGCCTTCGTCTTTTTTGCACGTGGGCCGGGCCGGGCTTACGCGCCCTGAGGGCGCAGGCCGATCGATTCGATGTCGCGGCCGAGGTCGGACATTCGGTCGGACGCTTTCTCGCGGCCTTCAAGGTTCTGGGCGCGCGTCACTTCCTCCAGCGAATCCTGGTAGGAGGAGCGGGCTTCCTCAAGCTGCTGGCGAAGCTCGCCGGCCGACTGGTGCAGGTTGTCCCGGCGGCCGCGCGCGGCGCGGGCGTAGGTGGAATAGGCGAAGTGCGCCGGGTCGGCGATGCCGGAGCGCTGCTCCTCGGCGGCGATCTCCCGGTCGAGGTCCGTGGCCATGCGGGAGAATTCCGCCACCATGCCCTCGATCTGCGAAACCCTCCGGCGCTTCTCCTCGGCCTGGAATCTTTTCAGCCGGATCAGACTATCCCGCGACTTCATTACGCAACACTCCACACACGCAGATTGTACACAGCCGCACCAGGGCGCAGCGATTAGGCTTCCGCGAGACAGATTCACCATGCTGCATCAAAGTTGCACTTTCGTTACTCCTGCAACGCGCCGCGCCACGCCGGAGAGCTCCTTACAGTCGAGCTCTAGAAAAAAACCGGCTCCGCTAACGCCTCGTTAACCGCCAGCGTTAACAATGGGGTCACGGATGACTTGGGGCGGGCGCTTCGCCAGCCCTCAATGCAGCCGATCGGAATGCGTACCCTCGCGAGGCGGCCGGCGTAGTTTGACGCTCAAGCCTGGCCTCGGAATGCTTTCGACGGATTTGGAAATTTGGCGCTTGCCAGCGTGAATCACTGTTTGTTAACCAAGATGCGTCAACTTCACGATGCGAGCGGTGTTGGCATAGCCGACATGGCCCGGGCGGACGTGATGGAGCGCATGCATGGAAAGCGGTCGACGTCACGGGGCAAGGGTGGGGACCTGACATGCGCGTATTACTGATCGAGGACGATAGCGCGACGGCTCAAAGCATCGAATTGATGCTGAAGTCGGAGAACTTCAACGTTTACACCACCGACCTCGGGGAAGAGGGCATCGACCTCGGCAAGCTGTATGATTACGACATCATACTGCTGGACCTGAACCTTCCGGACATGTCCGGCTACGAGGTCATGCGCACGCTGCGCGTCGCCAAGGTGAAAACCCCCATCCTGATTCTCTCCGGGCTCGCCGGGATCGAGGACAAGGTGAAGGGCCTGGGCTTCGGGGCGGACGACTACCTCACCAAGCCGTTCCACAAGGACGAACTCGTCGCCCGCATCCACGCCATCGTGCGCCGCTCGAAGGGCCACGCCCAGTCGGTCATCACCACGGGCGACCTCATCGTCAACCTCGACCAGAAGACCGTCGAGGTCACGGGCAACCGGGTGCATCTGACCGGAAAGGAATATCAGATGCTTGAGCTGCTTTCCCTGCGTAAGGGGACGACGCTCACCAAGGAGATGTTCCTCAACCATCTCTATGGCGGCATGGACGAGCCGGAGCTGAAGATCATCGACGTCTTCATCTGCAAGCTGCGCAAGAAGCTCGCCAACGCCAGCCAGGGCCGCAATTACATCGAGACCGTCTGGGGCCGCGGCTATGTGCTGCGCGAACCCAACGACGCGGAAGAACGAATCACCGCCTGACGTTCCGTTCCCATCGCTTCGTCGCAAAAGAGCCCCGCCGGGGCTCTTTTCTTTTGGCGCCTCAGCCTTTCACCAGCCGCAGCGCGGGGGCGGCGGCTTCGTCCTCCTTGCGGGCGAGCCAGGGGCAACGGGGCGAGACGGACAGCGACCGGGTCGAGCCCAACGCGCTTTCGGTCGCGCCAAGCACGAGATAGCCGTTGGGCGCCAGCGCCTTGCCGAGGCGACGCAGCAGCGCGTGCTTGGTGAACTGGTCGAAATACAGCATCACGTTGCGGCAGAAGATCAGGTCGAATTCGCCCAGGTCGCTGAAGTCCTCCAGCAGGTTGGCCTGTTCGAACCGGACGCGTTCGCGCAGGTGCTCGGCGACCGCCCAGACGCTCTCGTCGCGCACGAAATGCCGCAGGAACTCAGACACCGGCAGCCCGCGCTGCACCTGAAACTGGTTGTAGGCGCCTGCCCGGGCGATGTTGAGCGCGGTCTGCGAGATGTCGGTGGCGAGGATCTCCACGCGCCAGCCCGCCAGTTGCCGGGCCTTCTCGTCCACCACCATGGCGACCGAATAGGGCTCCTGGCCGGTGGCGCACGCGGCGCACCAGATGCGAATCGACTTGGTGGCGGCGCGCGACTTGATGAGCGCGGGAAGAATCGAATCGCGCAGGTGCTCGAACGGCGCGCGGTCGCGGAAGAAAAAGGTCTCGTTGGTCATCATCGCGTCGACGATCGCCGTCGCGGCCTCGCGATTCCTGCCGATGAAGGCGGCCCGGCACAGGCTGTCGACGTCCGCATAGCCGGTGGCGCGCGCGACCGGCGCGAGGCGGGCCTCGGTGGAATACTGCCGGTCGGCGTCAAGGATGACCCCGGTTGTGCGGCGCAACTCCGAACGAAGCCGTTCGAACCACGATACCTGACCGTCAGCCATGACGCGCGCGCTCCGATCGGGTGACGATGCGCCGCGCAAGGTCCGCAGGCGCTGCGACGACGTCGGCGAGACCGGCCGCCACGACGGCGCCCGGCATGCTGGCCACGACGCACGATTCGTCGTTCTGGGCGAAAACGGCCCCCCCGTGGGCGGCCACAAGGCGCGCGCCCTCCAGTCCGTCGTGGCCCATGCCGGTGAGCACCACGGCGAGCAGCGAGTCGCGATAGACCTTCGCGGCCGAACTGAAAAGCAGGTCCACCGACGGCCGGTACTGGCTGTCGGCGGGCGCCTCCTGGCTGCTCACGCGAACATTCCCAAGCTCGCGCGAGATCCTGATGTGCGAGCCGCCTGCGGGAATGTAGATGACGTCAGCCCGGGGCTCTTCGGCCGCTTGCGGAATGCGCACCTCGCGCTGGCTCTCGCGCTGGAGCAGCGCCGCCAGCGACAGATTGAACTCGGCAGGCATATGAATCGCGAGGAAGATCGGCGCGTTCAACTGGCGGTCGCGCAAATGGGTCAGCAGGACCGCAAGCGCCTGCGGCCCGCCGGTGGACGCGCCGATGACGATCCCCTCCACGGCGGCGGGTTCGCCCGCGCGCCGTTCGCCGGCGAGCCCATGCAGGGACGAGGGGCGCAACGCGGCGCCCCCAAGGGCGACCGCATGCACGTCGCCGCTTGTTCCCTGGGCCGCCCTGGCGGGCCGGATCAGCAAAGCCCGATTTCCTGGAACTTCGATTGCACGATCTGCCGGTCGAACGGCTTCATGATGTATTCGTCCGCGCCTGCGTGAATGGCCCGCGCGATATGCGCCACGTCGTTCTCCGTGGTGCAGAACACCACCTTGGGGGACGCGCCCTCGGGCATGCGGCGCAATTCGCGCAGGAATTGCAGGCCGTCCATGACGGGCATGTTCCAGTCGAGCAGGATCGCGTCGGGCATGCGGTCGTGGCAGGCTTCGAGCGCGGTCTGGCCGTTCTCGGCCTCGGTGATCTCGAACTGCATGCCTTCGATCATGCGCCTTGCGACCTTGCGGATCACGCTCGAGTCGTCGACGATCAGAATATGCTTCATGGCTTAACTCCTTCACGCACGTGCAATTCACGCGAGGCTCATGCTGCCGCCTTCGCGCGGTATAAAAGGGATCCGTAGACGTCCAGCACCGGCATCACCCCGGACGGCAGGGCGTAGACGGCGAGCGTCAGGCGCTGCGCCTCCTCGGACATGCCCGGCGGGGTTTCGATCCGGCGGTCCTCGGCGATTTCGATCACGTCGCCGACAGCGTCCACGATCAGGGCGAAATTCTCGTCGTTGATCTCGACGCCCACCGCAAGCGGCGGACCGGCGTCGGGGGACTCGCTCAGTCCGTAGCGCGCCCGCAGGCTCAGCGCGGTGACCACGTGGCCCCGCAGGTTGATGAGCCCCCGCACCCACACGGGCGCCAGGGGCGCGGGCGCGATGGCTTCCGCGCGGAACACGGTGCGCACGCATTCGATGGGCAGGCCGATGGACTGGCCGTCGATGAGGACGGTGAAGACCCGGAACGATCCGCCCGTCGACGGGTCCAGGTGCATCTGCGCCGGGGCGCTGCGCTGGCGCGTGAGTTCGGGCAGGTTGTTCATGCGGCGATCCCCGTGACGGGGCCAGCGGGCCCCCGGGCTTCCAGGGCGGCCCGCCCGAAGGGTTTGTCGTCGAGCGCGCCCGCCAGCGCCGCCAGGAGGCCGCGGCGGTCGAACTTGCCAGCCGCGCCCCGCATGCCCGCCGCGCGCACGGCCGCCTCGACCGCCGCGCCCGCATGGGAGTCGATGGCGATGACGGGGAAGTCCGCGCCCATGTGTTCGAGAGCTGCGGCGGCGAGGCGGTAGCC
>JAQGJX010000111.1 GCA_028290405.1 Hyphomicrobiales bacterium | reverse complement strand
GACACCCTCATGCAGGGCCCGCGCCTGCGGACGGACCCGGGCGAACCGGCGGACTGGGTGAAGGCGGCCCGCCCGGCGCAGACGCCGCAGCCGGTGCGCGGCGCGCAGGGCGAGCCCTCGCGGCCGCTCATGAATGCAGACCAGATTCGCAAGCGCGAGGCTGAACTTGACGCGCTGCGCTCTCGTCACGACAAGATCGCGGGGCGCAAGCCGCCGACCGCAAAATACGCCTCGGCGGCGGGCGAGCCGGTCAAGAAGGCGAAGAAACGCGAAATTCGATGCGTCGTCACCTGCGAGCAGACTATCGGCAGGCCGATAAAGAGGTGATAAGCAGATCGCGTCTGCGAACGCGCAGGACGACTCGCCGAGGAAAGCGGACAGGACGATGACGGACTTCTATCGCGTGCGGCGGCTGCCGCCTTACGTCTTCGAGCAGGTGAACCGTCTGAAGGCGAAGGCCCGAGCCGGCGGCGCCGACATCATCGACCTTGGCATGGGCAATCCCGACTTGCCGGCCCCCAAGCACGTGGTGGACAAGCTGGTGGAGACCGCCGGCAAGGCGCGCACCGACCGCTATTCCGCCTCCAAGGGCATTCCCGGGCTGCGCCGCGCGCAGGCCGCCTACTACGAGCGCCGCTTCGGGGTGAAGCTCAATCCCGACACCCAGGTCATCACCACGCTGGGATCGAAGGAAGGCTTCGCCAACATGGCGCAGGCCATCACCGCCCCCGGCGACGTGATCCTGGTGCCCAATCCGTCCTATCCCATCCACGCCTTCGGCTTCCTGATGGCGGGCGGGGTGATCCGCTCGGTCCCGGCCGAGCCGACTCCTGATTTCTTCGGGGCGCTGGAGCGCGCCATCCAGCATTCCATCCCCAAGCCGATCGCCGTGGTGGTGTGCTACCCGTCGAACCCGACCGCAATGGTGGCGAGCCTGGATTTCTACAAGGACCTCGTGGCCTTCGCGAAGAAGCACGAGATCTTCGTGCTCTCGGACCTCGCGTACGCGGAAGTCTATTTCGACGACAACCCGCCGCCGTCCGTGTTGCAGGTGCCCGGCGCCAACGACGTGTGCGTGGAGTTCACCTCCATGTCCAAGACGTTTTCGATGGCGGGCTGGCGCATCGGCTTTGCGGTCGGCAACGAGCGCCTGCTGGGCGCCCTGGCTCGCGTGAAGTCCTATCTCGACTACGGCGCCTATACGCCCGTGCAGGTGGCGGCGGCCGCCGCGCTGAACGGTCCCGAGGATTGCATCGCCGAGATGCGCGCGATCTACAAGAAGCGCCGCGACGTGATGGTGGAGAGCTTCGCGCAGGCGGGCTGGGACATTCCCACCCCCACGGCCTCCATGTTCGCCTGGGTGCCGATCCCCGAAAAGTTCAAGCACCTCGGCTCGCTGGAGTTCTCAAAGCTCCTCATCGAAAAGGCCGACGTGGCGGTGGCCCCGGGCATCGGCTTTGGCGAGTACGGGGACGAGTACCTGCGACTCGCGCTCGTCGAAAACGAGCAGCGCATCCGCCAGGCGGCGCGCGGCATCCGTCGATTTTTTGATACAGCCGACGAGCACATGCACAACGTGGTTCAGTTGAACGCAGCCGGCTGAGCCTCCCGGGTCACGGCAGCCTCTCGGTTTAATTGAACGATCCCAACGATTTGAGCCACCCGCGCGCTCCCGCGTCCGGGTGGCTTTCCCGTTCTGGCGCGTGGTCCGGCGATTGCAGTGTCATCTGGGCTATTGGCTTGGCCGTTCGGACGTCCTATTTTAATACAGGCGGCGTCGCGTTCGGTTCGAATGGAGAAAACACCATGCTGGGCGAAAACGTTGGCGCTGACGACCACATCGCGCATGCCGGCCTGCCGCCCGTGACGGCCCCGCACATGGCGCCGGAAAAGCCGCCGGAGCAGGCGATCGAGCAGGTGCGCGAGCTTTTGTTCGGCACCGCCCGGCGCGACAGCGACAAGCGCATCCAGGAACTGCAGGACTCCATCGACGCGTTGCGCGCCGACATGATGTCGCTGTTCGCCGATCTTGAGGCCCGCATGGCTGACGGCGACGCGGCGCTGGAGCGCAGGCACGCGGTCGCCGCGCAGGGGCTTGGGTCCGTGGTGGCGGAGCTGGGCGCCCAATTGCTCAAATTGTCCGTCCCGGGCGGCAAGTAGCGCCCGGGCGTTTTGCGTAGCTGGACGCGCGCCGTTTCAGGCGAATGCCGCGGCCGGACAAGTCTTAGAGCGAAAAGCATTTTTGAACGTCGCCGCAGTTTTTAGGGCGACTCGAGGTTTGCACGATGAGCAACGACACGAAGCCGACCAACGGACCGCCGCAGGCAGGACCGTTGGGGGTAAACCGCTCCTTCGCCTATGCCCGGGACAGACGCGCGCGCGACAGCCATGCGTTGGCGGGCGCCTGGATCCAGCCGGCGCGGCAGGACGAGCAGCCCGCGCTCGGCGTTCATCATTTTCCGCCGCTTCCCGCCGACCTGCCGCGCCCCCTGGCGGCGCTGGGCGTGCGCGCCGGCGCGTCGGGCGACCATCGCGCCGCCCTCTCCGAGGCGGCCGGTTCTCTGACCCAGTTGATCGAACGGGTCCCGGCGGCGCTCGCCATCGTCGACGCCAACATGAACGAGTTGCTGGTCTCAAACCGTTGGCGGGCGATGCGCGCCGACACGCACGCCCGGGGCGGCCAGGGCGAGGGGACGCTGATCGGCGCGAGCCGCGAGCGCGAGGAGCGCCTCAGGCTGGCGATGGACATCGGCGTGGAATCCAGCTTCGTCGAAAAGGTCACGGGTCCCGACGGGCCCGCCTGGGTCCGTTGGCGGCAGGCGCCGTGGCGGCGCCCGGACGGCGCCCTCGCGGGCGCGTTCGTGCTGGCGGACGACATCACCCGCGAAACGGCGCGCCAGAACGCCTTGCAGGAGGAGAACGACGCCCTGCGCGCCGCAAACGACGAATTGCGCGCCCTGCACGCGGCCTTCGCGCGGCGGATCACGCAGCCGCTGGGGGACATGCACGAGCTGACGCGCCCGTCCCATGAGGCCCCGCGGGACGGGGCGCTGGCGGCGTCGTGCCTTGCGCTCCTGCGCGACCGGGTGGCGGCGATGCGCGATCTGGTGCAGTCCATGGTGGGCTTCACGGCCATGAGCCACATGCAGATGGAGTCCGAGGCGGCGCCGCTGGAGGACGTCGTCGCGGAGGCGGTGGCGGACCTGCGTCCCGCCATCCTCCGCACGGGCGCGCTGGTCTCGGTCGGCGCGCTGCCGACCGTGCAGGGCGACCGCGCGCTGCTGGCCGAATTGTTCCGCCGGCTGATCGACAACGCCCTGCGGCACGCCGGCGACGCGCCGACCGTCCGCATCGACTGGCTGGAAAGCGACGCCGAGGGCCTCGTGGTGCGCGTCACCGACGACGGGCCCGGCATCGCGGCGCACACCCGCCGCCGCGCGTTCGATTTCTTCGAGCGGCTGGAAGGCGCCGGCGGCATGGACGCCGCCATGGGCCTTGGGGCGGGCGCCGGCATGGGCCTTTCGGCCTGCCGCAAGATCATGAACCTGCACGGGGGGGTGATCGCCGCCGATCCTGACTGGGACGCGGGCCTGCGCGTCGTCATGACGTTTCCGGCCGCCAGAGCCGCGATCGAAGGGAGTCGCAAAGGATAGAAAGCGAGGCCTGAAGGCGTTTCCTTGATCGGCGCCGTAAAATGAGTCATGAACCGCGCGCAGCTGCCCACCGCAGCGCGTCGCGGGTCCGTATCTTCATGTCCACTTCCTTGCGCGTTGGTATCGCCGGTCTCGGCACGGTCGGGGCTTCCGTCATCCGGTTGCTGGACCGGCAGGCGGCCGCGCTTGCGGCCCGCACCGGCCGCAGCATCAAGGTCGCGGCGGTGAGCGCGCGCGACCGGTCCCGCGAGCGGGGCGTGGACCTGGGCTCGGCCGTCTGGTTCGACGATCCGGTGGCCTTGGCGGCCTCGGACGAAATCGACCTGTTCGTGGAGCTGGTGGGCGGCGACGAGGGCCCGGCGCGGGCCGCCGTGGAGACGGCGCTTGCGTCCGGCAAGCCGGTCGTCACCGCCAACAAGGCGCTGCTGGCCAAGCACGGCATGGCGCTGGCGCGGCTCGCGGAAAGCCAGCGCGTCGCGCTCGCCTTCGAGGCCTCGGTGGCGGGCGGCATTCCCATCGTGAAGACCCTGCGCGAGGGGCTGGCGGGCAACGAGATCAGCCGCGTTTACGGCATCCTGAACGGCACCTGCAATTACATCCTGTCGCGCATGGAGCGCGAATCGCTGTCCTTCGAGGCGTGCCTCGCGGAGGCGCAGCGGCTTGGGTATGCGGAAGCCGATCCCACGTTCGACATCGGCGGGTTCGACACCGCCCACAAGCTCTCGATCCTGACCTCGCTGGCGTTCGGCACGGCGGTGGACGCCGAGGCGATCCACATCGAGGGCATCAACACCATCACGCTCGACGACCTGCGCTCGGCCGACGAACTGGGCTACCGCATCAAGCTGCTGGGCGTGGCGCAGCGCACCGCGGACGGCATCGAGCAGCGCGTCCATCCCACCATGGTGCCGAAATCCTCCGCCATCGCGCAGGTGATGGGCGTGACCAACGCCGTCACCATCGACGCGGACGCCGTGAAGGAACTGACGCTCGTGGGGCCTGGCGCGGGCGGCGAGGCGACGGCGTCCGCGGTCGTCGCCGACATCGCCGACGTGGCGCGCGGCATCCGCTCGGCGCCCTTCGGCCTGCCCACCGCGGCGCTCGAGGTCGCCCCCCGGCGCGCCATGCAGCGGCACGAAGGGGGCTATTACATCCGCCTCTCCGTGCACGACCGGCCAGGCGCGGCCGCAAATATTGCGATGAGAATGGCGGAACGTCAGATTTCGCTAGAGAGTATCATGCAAAAGTCCCCCGGCAGGGCTCGCTCGGATGGTTCGAGCGGCGCGCCGGTGCAAGTTGTTCTACTCACCTACGCCACGTCCGAAGCCAAGGTGCGCGAAGCGCTGGAGGCGGCGGTCGGGGACGGATACATTGCCGAAAAACCGCAGGTGATCAGGATCGAGCGGGAGTAACCGCAACCTGCGCTTTCGGAAAAACGCTTATTGGAGGCCACATGACCGATCTCGTCATCAAGCAGCAGGATATCATCGAGCGCATCCTCACCCTCGAACTCGTTCGAGTGACTGAGCGCGCCGCCGTCGCCGCCGCGCGCCTGCGCGGCCGCGGAGACGAGAAGGCCGCCGACCAGGCCGCCGTGGACGCCATGCGCCGCGAACTCAACCGCCTTCCCATCGACGGCACGATCGTCATCGGCGAAGGCGAGCGCGACGAGGCGCCCATGCTGTTCATCGGCGAGCGCGTCGGCACCGCCACCGGCCCGAAGGTCGACATCGCCGTCGATCCGCTGGAAGGCACGACCCTGTGCGCCAAGGACATGCCGGGCTCCATCGCCGTGATGGCGATGGCGCAGTCGGGCTCGCTGCTCAACGCGCCCGACGTCTACATGGACAAGATCGCCATCGGCCCCGGCTATCCGCAGGGCGTCGTGCACATCGACGCTTCGGTGGAAGAAAACATCCACGCGCTCGCCAAGGCCAAGGGCGTGAAGCCCGGCGACATCACCGCGCTGGTGCTGGATCGTCCGCGCCATGCGGACCTGATCGCCGCCTGCCGCCGCGTCGGCGCCTCCGTGCGACTCATCACCGACGGCGACGTGGCCGGGGTGATCTTCACCGCCCAGTCCGACCAGACGGGCGTGGACATCTATTTCGGCACCGGCGGCGCGCCTGAGGGCGTGCTGGCGGCGGGCGCGCTGCGCTGCGTCGGCGGCCAGATGCAGGGCCGCCTCATCCTCGATACGGAAGCCAAGCGCGAGCGCTCGCTCAAGATGGGCATCACGGACCCGAAGAAGATCTACGACATGAAGGAGCTGGCGTCGGGCGACGTGATCGTCTGCGCCACCGGCGTCACCGACGGCGCGCTGCTCAAGGGCGTGAAGTTCGGGCCGCACCATGTGGAGACCGAAACGGTGATCTACCGCTCGGTGACCGGCACGGTCCGCAAGATTCAGGCCGAGCATCGCGACATGGCGAAGTTCCGCCTCGACTAGGCGCTCGCCGCTTCAATCCTGAAGATACGCTATGGCCGGGTTCGTCCCGGCCATTTGCGTTCTTAACGGCGCGGCAAAGTTCCGCGACTCCTGTTTTTGTTAGATGTCAAGCGTTTCGCATCTCTGTTCGCCGCTTCACTGAACGCTTTGGGACTCCGTGCGTTAGTGACCCGAGCCAACACAGGGAGCGTCGCATGTGCGCCGTTAGAACACCGTCGCGTCAGCGCCGGACGATCCGATTCGGCCTCCTGGCCGGTCTCGCCCTCGCGGGGACGATGAACTTCAGCGCGCCTGCGTCTGCGCAAGGACTGTTCGAAGCCCTCTTCGGGCGCCAGACCTACGCTTCACCGCCGCCTGCGCCGTCCTATTATCCGCCCATCTACCAGCCGCGCTATCGCGACTACCCGGCCGAGACGCGCCGCCGCGCCGCCGTGCCCCGGGAGCTTCGCCGTTCAGCCAAGCGCAGCCAGGGCGCCGAGCGCCACGCCGCCGTAAAGGCCGTGAAGGAGGAGCCGGGCCCGAAGAAGTATGTGGCGCCGGAGGTTCTGCCCGGTCCGCTGGGCCAGTTCCTGCGCGACGCGACGCTCAAGCGCGGCGACGTCGTGGCGACCAGCCAGGGCCTGATGGTGTTCCGCGGCGAGGGCGGGCGCAACCATTCGCCCAAGGACTTCGTGGCCCTGTCCAACGCCGGGAGCTTCGCGGCCGGCAACCGTGCGGATCTCGCCGCGCTCGAGAAGGCGGTCGGCCGCCTGCCGGTCGACACGGGCGCGCAGCTGGCGCAAGCGGACGCGCCCATCGTCGCGCAGGACGACCCCGACGAGAACCGCAGGAAACGCACGCGCTGAGCCCCGACAGGGGCGTGGCGCTTGAGCCTCGCACAAGACCTGCTCCCGGTGCGGCTGGCCGCATCGGGAGTTTTCATATCCGGCCGCGCCTGCTGCGGCGCGAGGTCATCTGAGACTTCTATTTCCCGCCCGGACCGTTGATGAGGATGCGGGCGCGGTCGATGACGGCCTTGGGGGCGTTCAGCATGCTCTCGGCCACCGCCTGCGCCTGCTCGCCCGTGGACGGGCTGATGTCCATCTTCGTCTTGCTGGCTTCCTCAAGGAATTCCTTGTCCTTCATCATCGTGTCGAACGCCCGCCGCATGGCGTTGAGCCGGTCCGCCGGAACGCCCGGCGTCGTCACCACGGCGCGCGAAATGCCCATGTCGGACGAGATGAACTTGAGGACCGCGCGGTCCTCGTCGTTCTTGGCCAGTTCGTGCATTAGCGGCACGTCCGGCAGGTCGGGCGCGCGCTCCAGGGCGATCTGCACGAGGATGTGGACTTTCTTCTCCGCCAGCCAATGGGGATGGCCGCTTTTCCACGACGCCCACGAGTTTGAGCCGCGTCCCCCGACCTCTCCCTTCTCCATGGCGAGGTTGACGTCGTTGCCCCCCGGGTAGCCGGTCACGATGCGGAATTTCGTGCCCAGCACGGCGTTCATGGCGGCGGGATAGACATAGGACGAGGTGGCGACCCCGGGCGCGCCGACCACGAGTTCCCTGGTGAACACGTCCTCGATCTTCGTGATGCCCGTGGTGTGCCACGAATTGATGGTGTTGGGCGTGTTGGTGGTGTTGCCCACCCATCCGAACTCGCGCACGTCGAACTGCACTTCCT
The DNA here is from genome assembly GCA_028290405.1 of Hyphomicrobiales bacterium. Lineage (GTDB taxonomy): Bacteria > Pseudomonadota > Alphaproteobacteria > Rhizobiales > Beijerinckiaceae > Terripilifer. The sequence goes on along the minus strand of JAQGJX010000111.1, from coordinate 27,907 downwards.
TGGCGCCGATGGCCTGCAGGGTCGGCATCGTCTGGAAGATCGTGTGCATCACCGAGCCGTCGCGCGGCGCAACTTTGGCGATGTAATTGGCCGCCGCCATGCCGACTCCGCCGGGCATGTTTCGCACCACGATGGTTGGATTGCCGGGCAGCAGGCGCGGGAAATGCCGGGACATGAGGCGCGAGCGCAGGTCGTAATCGCCGCCCGGCGACGTCGGCACGATGTAGTCGATGGACTTGCCGCGCCAGAATTCCTCGGGGGTCTGGGCCTGCGCCCCCGCGAAGGGCAGCGCCGAGGCGAGAAGCGCGCAGGCGGCCAGCGTGGTTTTTGTCATTCGTCCCTCCCGAAGGCGCGGCTCTTGCGGCCGGCGCGCGCAGCTTGGGACGGGCGGCGCCCAAATTCAACCCCTCGCGTGGCTCAAGGCGCGCTGGACCGTGAGGCGCAGGGGCCGTAAAATCCCGCCGCGCAGGGATGAATTGATGGCAGGGCCAAGTTTCTACGAATTCTTCGCCGGGGGCGGCATGGCGCGCGCCGGCCTCGGACCCGCGTGGACCTGTCTGGCGGCGAACGATTTCGACGCCAAGAAGCGCGCGTCCTACGAGACCAACTGGGGCGAGGGCGCCTTCCGCCTTGGCGACATCCACGCGCTGCGCGCCGCCGACCTGCCGGGGCAGGCGGACCTCGCGTGGGCGTCCTTTCCCTGTCAGGACCTGTCGCTGGCCGGCGCGAAGGCCGGGCTGGCGGGCGCGCGCTCGGGCGCGTTCTATGGCTTTCGCGACATCGTCGCGGGCCTTGCGCGAGAAGGCCGCGCGCCGCGCCTGCTGGCGCTGGAGAACGTGGTGGGCGCGCTGACGTCCCATGGCGGACGCGATTTCGCAGCCCTGTGCGGAGCCCTCGGCGAGCTCGGATACGTGTTCGGCGCCATGGTGATGGACGCTGCGGACTTCACGCCGCAATCGCGTCCGCGCCTGTTCATCGTCGCCGCGCGGCGCGACATGCCCATTCCCGCCGGACTTGTCGCCACAAAGCCGCTGGCGCATCTGGCATCGCCCGCCCTGCTGCGCGCGCACGGGGCGCTGGAGCCGCGCCTCGCCGCCGACTGGCGCTGGTGGCGCGTGCCCGCGCCGGTGCGCGCCAACGTGCGGCTGATCGACGTGGTCGAGGACGAGCCCGCCGACACGCCTTGGCATACCGGCGCGCAGACGCAGCGGCTCATCGCGCTGATGTCGGACGCCAACCGCGCCAAGCTGGACGACGCGCTCGCCAGCGGCCAGCGCCGGGTCGGGGCGCTCTACCGGCGCACGCGCACCGATGCGTCCGGCGTGAAGGCGCAGCGCGCTGAAGTGCGCTTCGATGGTTTGGCGGGGTGCCTTCGCACGCCCGGCGGCGGCTCGAGCCGGCAGTTCCTGGTGATCGTCGAAGGGGGCAGGGCGCGCACGCGGCTTCTGTCGGGCCGCGAGGCGGCGCGCCTCATGGGCCTGCCGGACGATTACATCCTGCCCGCGCGTTACACCGACGCGTATCACCTGCTTGGCGACGGCGTCGCGCCGCCCGTCGTGCGCCATATCGCCGAGAACCTGCTGGCGCCGCTGGTCGCCCGATCGGCCTGTCCCGCAGCGGCCTGATGGCCCGCGAGGAGCCGACTCCGCAGCGCTCCGCCATCATGCGCGCGGTGCGCTCGCGCAACACGACGCCGGAGATGAAGGTGCGCGCGCTGCTGCGGCCCATCGCGCCGGGATATCGACTGCATCGCAAGGACGTTCCCGGTTCGCCTGACGTCGCTTACGTGGGGGCGCGGCGGGCGGTCTTCGTGCACGGGTGCTTCTGGCACGGACATGATTGCGCGCGCGGCGCGCGCACGCCCAAGACCAACGCGGACTATTGGCTGGCGAAGATCGCCCGCAACCGCGCCCGCGACCAGCGCAACCTTGAAGAACTTAAGCGGCGCGGTTGGCGGGCGCTCGTGGTTTGGGAATGCGAATTGAGCGACGAGCCCGCGCTCGCCGGGCGGTTGCGGGCGTTCGTGTGCGAATAGCGCCGGGCAGGACGCGCACGGTCCGCGATCTCCGTTGGACCGCGCGCCTTCCAGCGCGCCATTGCCCAAAGACTAGTCGAGACGCGTCACGAACGAATAGGCGAGGCTCGCCCCGAAGGTGAACTGGTTCACCGAGCCGAACGTCTTCGGGATGGGGCTGTCGCCTGCGCCGCCCACGAGGCGGTCGTAGCGCACGAAGCCGGACGCGGCCCATTGCGGCGAGAAGCGATAGCTGGCGCCCGCGGTCGCGCCGACAGACTTGAGGCCTGCGGCGGGCGAATAGGCGGGCAGGACGCCGTTGAGGGCCGCCTGCGCGGGCGTGACGCCGAAGTACGCGTCCATGTAGCGGCCGGTCGCCAGCGTGACGCGCGGGCCCACCGAGAACGTCCACGGGCCGAAGCCCTGCACGGCGTCCGCCGCCAGGTCGAACACGACGCCCTTGTGGCCGTGGAAACCCTGCCGCACGTCGATGCGCGTGCGGATGAAATCGTTGACCCAGAGTTGCGCGAATGCGCCCGCTTCCAGAGTCCAGTCGACGTTGCGCAGGCCGTAGAGTTCCGGATGGTCCGAGAACTTGCGCGAGCCAAGAAACTTGAACGAGGGACCCGCGCTGAAGCCGCCGTTGTCGTACAGCGCGAAGCTCAGCGGCTCGTCCTGCGGGGCGAATCGCTCCGGCGTTCCGGGGCGGCGGAAGGACACGCTGGGGTAGGGAGCGGCGAAGATTTCATCCGAGCCGGGATAGGCCGGGGCGGCGATGACGTTGCCCTTCACGGTGACCAGCCATTCCCCCGAAAGGAACGACGGGGACTGGGCGGAAGCGGCCGAAGGCGCCGCAACAACAAGCACAAGCATACAACGGCGCAACGACATCACTCACTCCCGATGTATCGTATGGTGATGTAACAGCCTGATCAAATCGTTACCAGCGGAAAGACAATTGGGGCCCCTCGGGGCGAATTGCTTGTGCGCGACGCGTTTGCGCGCGTTACGCGGGGACCGCGTTGCCGCTAGGGTGGGGCATGCTCGCCGTTCCTCCACGCCCTGCCTTCCTGAACGTCGAAAGCTCCCTCACCGGCCGCCTGTGGCGCGACCGCCTGGAGCCGACCGGCCGCGCCTTGGCGGAAGCCATCGTGCAGCAGCACGGGTTGCCCGAAGTGCTGGCCCGCGTGCTGGCGGGGCGCGGCGTGGATTGCGACACCTGCACGGATTTTCTCGACCCGACCCTGCGCACGCTGATGCCCGATCCGTCCACCATGGTGGACATGGACGCCGCCGTGGAGCGCCTGGTGCGCGCCGTGGTTTCCCGCGAGGCCGTGGCGATCTTCGGGGACTACGACGTGGACGGCGCGTGCTCGTCCGCCGTCGTGGCGGAGTTTCTCGACGCCTGCGGGCTTGAGACGATCATCCACATCCCGGACCGGATTTTCGAGGGCTACGGGCCCAACGTGGACGCGATCCGCGCCCTGCACGAGCGCGGCGCCAGCCTGATGGTGACGGTGGATTGCGGGGCGACCAGCCATGAGCCGTTCCGGGTGGCGGCTGAGCTGGGGCTCGACGTCATCACGCTCGATCATCATCAGGCGCCAGAGCAATTGCCCCAGGCGGTCGCGATCGTGGACCCCAACCGGCAGGACGATCTCTCCGGGCTCGGGCACCTGTGCGCGGCCGGGGTGGCGTTCATGGCCATGGTGGCGCTGAACCGGGCGCTGCGGCTGCGCGGCTTCTGGACGCCGGCGCGCCCCGCGCCGGACCTGATGGCGATGCTTGATCTCGTCGCCTTGGCCACCGTGGCCGACGTGGTGCCGCTGCGCGGACTCAACCGCGCCTTCGTGCTGCGCGGCCTTGAGGTGATGCGCGCGCGGGGCCGCCCGGGCCTGCGCGCCCTTTTCGACGTGGCGGGCGCCGACGGGCCCCCTCGGGCGCAGGCGCTGGGATTCATGATCGGCCCGCGCATCAACGCAGGCGGGCGAATCGGAGACGCGGCGCTGGGCGCCAAGCTGCTGCTGCTGCGCGAAGACCCCGAGGCGGACCGCATCGCCGCCGAGCTAGACCGGCTCAATCGCGAACGCCAGTCGATAGAGGCTCTGGCGGTGGCGGAAGCCGAGGCGGAGGCGCTGGCCGGACTCGGCCTGACGGACGAGGCGGCGGTCATCGTCACGGCCGCGGAAGGCTGGCACCCGGGCGTCGTCGGGCTCGTGGCCTCCCGGCTGAAGGAACGGTTCGGCCGCCCGGCGTTCGCGGTGGCGCTGAACGGCCCGCTGGGCACGGGCTCGGGCCGCTCCATCCCGGGCGTCGATCTCGGAAGGGCCGTGCGCGGCGCGGTCGAGGCGGGGCTGCTGGTGAAGGGCGGCGGACACGCCATGGCGGCGGGGCTGACGCTGGAATCGGAGAAGCTGGGCGCGTTGCGGGCCTGGTTTGAGGAGACCCTGGGCGAGTCGGTGGCGCGGGCGCGCAAGGATTCGGCTCTGTCGGTGGACGCCGCGATCTCCGCCGGGGGCGCGCAGGTGGAGTTGGTCGCCGCCATCGAGCGGGCCGGGCCGTTCGGGTCTGGAAACCCGGAGCCGCTTTTCGTCTTCGCCAGCCACACCATCGTGGACGTGGGCGTGGTCGGCGGCTCGCACGTGCGGCTGCGCCTGGAGGCGGGCGACCGCTCGCGAATCGACGCTATCGCGTTCCGGGTGGCGGAGGCCCCGCTTGGCCGCGCGCTGCTGGCCGCGCGGGGCGAGCGCATGCACGTGGCGGGCACCCTGTCGCTGGATCGCTGGGGCGGCCGCGAGCGCGTGCGGTTGCGCGTGGTGGACGCCGCGCGGGCCTGAGAAAAAATCAGCGCGCTGCGGCGTTTCAGGGGCGCAGTTCGCCTTCATCATCGCTTGCAAACCGCAATCCAGCCGCCTATACCCCTCCTCGTCGCGGGCGAGGCTTCAGCCTCCCGGCGGCATGCGCGACCTTCGTCTATCGGTTAGGACGGCTGCCTTTCACGCAGCAAAGAGGGGTTCGACTCCCCTAGGTCGCGCCATCCCCCTGCACATCGTCGAAATTCCGCTCTTGCGCCGGGCGCAAAACGAAACGCCCCGCTGAGGGCGAGGCGCTTGCTTGTCGGAGCCGGCTCGTGCGGGCCGTCTATTGCATCTTGATGTTGCCGTCCTTGATGACGCGCTCCCAGCGCTGCGTTTCATACGTCACGTAGGCGCTGAACTCGGCGGGCGTGCTGGCGACGACGCCGAAGCCCTGCTTTTCGAGCCGATCCTTCACGTCGCTCGAGCGCAGGGCGGCGACGGACTGCGCGACCAGCTTCGCGGAGACGTCGGCGGGCAGGCCCGCGGGCGCGACGATGCCGTACCAGTTGTCGGCCTCGACCTGCGGCAGGCCGATCTCCGTGGTCGTGGGAACGTCCGGCAGGACGGGAACGCGGATCTTGCTGCCCACCGCAAGCGCCTTCAGCTTGCCAGACTGCACGGCGCCCAGCAGGACGGGCACGTCTGCGAACATCGCGTTGACGTGGCCGCCCATGAGGTCGTTCACGGCGGGCGCGGCGCCCGTGTAGGGCACGTGCACCATGTCTATCTTCGCGGTGAGCTTCAGAAGTTCGCTCGCCAGGTGGGGCATGCCGCCGGGCCCTGTGGAGGCGAAATTGAGCTTGCCGGGTTCGGCCTTGGCGCGGGCGATGAAGTCGGTCAGCGAATTGACGTTGAGGGCGGGGCTCACCACGAACAATTCAGGCGCCGACACGGCCTGCGTGATCAGCGTGAGGTCCTTCACCGGATCGTAAGGCATCTTCTCCTTCAGGGCGACGTTGATCGCCAGGCTGCCGGAACTGCCGATGCCGATCGTGTAGCCGTCCGGTTCGGCCTTCGCCACTACGCCGACGCCAGTGACGCCGCCCGCGCCGCCGCGATTTTCGATCACCACCGGCTGCCCTATTTGCGCGGAGAGTTTTTCGGCGAAGACGCGCCCCAGCGTGTCGGCGGGGCCGCCCGCCGGGAAGGGCACGATGAACTTGATGGCGCGCGCCGGATAGGTCTGGGCGGCGGCGAGGCCCGGCGCCACCATGGCGCAGGCGACGATCAGGCGACGTAAAGCGTGACGCATATGGTCCTCCCCTTTTTGTGCGCGGCGTTCGCCGCTGGAGCCCTGTTCAGAGCTTCCTTACCCATTCAGTCACGGCGTCCACGATCGCCGCAGGTTGTTCGGGCACGAGCGCATGGCTTGCGTCCGGGATGATCTTCACGGTGACGCGCTCGCCGAACTCCTCGCGGCTTTCATACCACTTTTCCCTAGGCTTGAACGGATCGCTGTCGGGCACGAGATCCAGCATCGGCTTTCCGCCCCCCTGCCAGTATTCGGCCTGCTTGGTGCTGGTCGCCGCAAGACCCTGAATCCGGTTTGCTTCCGGCGCCCAGCCTTTCAGCCAGACGGACGCGTCGTGGCCGGGTTTGAAAAAGCCGCGTCGCAGCGCCGCGATGCGCTCTGCCTCGGGCGCCTTCAGGTCGCCGGACGTCTGGACGTCGGCGCGCAGTTCGTTGGGAAACGTCTTGGCGGCCGCCGCGATGAGCACGAGGCCGCGCACGAGGGCGGGGTGGTCGGTCGCGGTCATGCGAGCCACCCAGTTTCCATACGCGTGGCCGGCGATGACCGCCGGGCCGGCGTTCTCGCGCTCGATCACGCTCGCGACGTCCCGCGCGAGGTCCTGCATCCGGACTCCCTCCACAGGACCCATGCTGGCCCCGGCGCCGCGCGGTTGCGGCCGCAGGACGCGGAAGCCATTGCGCGCCAGGCCCGCGGCGACGTCGTCGAAATCCTCAGAATCCCTGCCGCGCGAGGGCAGGACGACGATGAGCGGGCCTTGCCCCTCGGAGATCAGATCGATGCGGACCGGGCCGTTCTGGACGACTTCGCGCTTGCGCGCCGTGTCGGCCCCGGCGACGTTCACGGAAAGCCCGAGGGCGAGCGTGGCGCCCAGCGCCGGCATCAGAATCGCCGAGAACGCGGGGGTGCATGTTGGGCGCGCCATCATTGAACTGCCTTTCGTGACCGGTTCACTCGGCCGTTGGAGAGCGCGCCACTACGTGCTCAAGGGCCCGGCATGCGGGCTCATGCTGCACGGCGGGGCGTTCCCCGCCTGTCCGCCTTGTCGCTATAGTTCATATAATTGATTTTTTGCTCTAGCAATGGGAAGTGTGCAACGAGGCCGGAGCGGGCGGACGGGCGTTCACAAAAGGCTAGCTCTATCAACTTTCATACGCTACGCCAGCCGGGAGCGGCGGCGCCCGCAGCTCATAAGGCGGCTGCTCCGGCGGATCGACAAGAGCGTTGCGGCATGGGATTGTCCGCGAAACATCACAGGGAGGACACCATGCGCTTCGTCGCATATTCGGACGGCGGCACGAACGGACTTGCGACCGCGCGGGAGGACGGCTCGTATGTCGGCCGGCTCGCCGGCGATCCGCGCTATCCGGGCGAACTCGACGCGCTGGTGGCCAAGGGGCAGGGCGCCCTGCGGGCTGCGCACGAGGCGCTGCTGGGCGGGGGCCCGGTCGACCTTTCGAAGATTTCGTTCCGTGCGCCGCTGGCGCGTCCCGGCAAGATCATCTGCGTGGGGCTGAACTACGCCGACCATTCGGCCGAGAGCGGCTTCAAGCAGCCCGACTACCCGACGCTGTTCTCGCGATTCGCCTCCGGCTTCGTGGCGCAGGGCGAACCCATGGTGCGCCCGAAGGTCTCGGACCAGTTCGACTACGAGGGCGAGCTGGTGGCGGTCGTCGGCAAGGGCGGGCGACATATCGCCAAGGGCTCCGCGCTCGACCACATCATCGGATATTCAATCTTCAACGACGGCTCCATCCGCGACTACCAGTTCAAGTCGCCGCAATGGACGGTCGGCAAGAACTTCGACGGCACGGGCGCCTTCGGCCCGGTCTTCGTCACCGCCGACGAACTGCCGCCCGGCTGCCTCGGCCTCAAGCTCGAAACGCGGCTCAACGGCGTCACCGTGCAGAGCGCGAAGATCGACGACATGGTGTTCGACATTCCCTCGCTCGTTTCGACGATCAGCGAGGCGATGACGCTGGAAGCAGGGGACATCATCGTCACCGGCACGCCGTCGGGCGTGGGCATGGCGCGCAAGCCGCCGCTCTACATGAAAGCGGGCGACGTCATAGAAGTCGAGGTCGAGAAGATCGGCGTGCTTCGCAATCCGGTGATCGACGAAGCCTGATTCCGCAGCCGCAGAATGAGCGAGGAGGACGCAATGACCGCCAACCATGGTTTCATCCAGCCTTCGCGCCGCCCGGGCGAACTGGGCGCGCACTCGCTCGATCTCTGCCACATGGTCGTGCCCGACCTGAAGGTCGCGCAGGATTTCTACGAGGCCTTCGGGCTCGACGTGCGCGAGGAGGGCGGCGGGCTCGGTCTTTACGCCCATGGCTCTTCGCACAAATGGGTCAGCATCGGCGAGGGGCCGCGCAAGAAGTTCGGCTTCTTCTCCTTCGGGCTGTTCGAGGACGATTTCGAGCCCTTCGCCAAGCGCCTCCAGGCCATGGGGGTGAAGCGCATCGATCCTCCCCCGGGGGCTGACTCCAACGGGCTCTGGTTCCGCGACCCCGACGGCAATCTGGTGGAGGCGAAGGTCGCGGCCAAATCGTCGCCGGACGCCAAGTCGCAATTCGGCTTCACGTCCGTGGCGGGCGGACTGCGCGGCGCGCCCTATCGCAAGGACGCGGGCCGCACGCATCCGCGCCGCCTGTCGCACACGCTGCTGTTCACGCCGGACGTGCTGCGCGCGGTGGATTTCTATTCGCGCGTGATGGGGCTGCGCCTCTCGGACCGCTCGGGAGACGTCATCGCGTTCATGCACGGCGTGCATGGCAGCGACCATCATATGATCGCCTTCGCCAAGTCCGGCGCGCCCGGGCATCATCACTACAGCTGGGACGTGGGCTCGGTGTCGGACATTGGCCTCGGCGCCATGCTGATGCTCGACAAGGGCTACGACCGCGGGTGGGGGCTGGGGCGCCATGTGCTGGGCTCGAACTACTTCCATTACGTCCGCGACCCGTGGGGCAGCTACAGCGAATACTCCGCCGACATCGACTTCGTGCCCTCCGATTGCGACTGGGACGCGGGCGACCATCCGGGGCAGGATTCGCTCTACGTCTGGGGGCCCAACCTGCCGGACGATTTCATCCACAATTACGAAGCCTGAGCGGCCCGAAAGGCGACATGATGCCGAATGAACGCGACGCCAGCGTCGATGTGTTGATCGTTGGCGCCGGCCCGGTGGGGCTTTCGCTGGCCATCGAGCTGGGCATGCGTGGCGTCTCGTGCCTCGTCGTCGAGAAGAACGACCGCATCGGCTACAACCCGCGCGCCAAGACCACCAACGTGCGCTCGCGCGAGCACATGCGCCGCTGGGGCGTGGCGTCCAAGCTGCGCGAGGCCTCTCCGATTCCGCGCGACTACCCCGCCAACATCGTGTTCGCCACGCGGCTCAACGGGCCGGAGATCGCCCGCTTCGAGAACGCCTTCAATTGCAGCCCGGAGCGCAACAACCTCTATTCGGAGGAAGCGCAGTGGGTGCCGCAGTACGTGGTGGAGGAGGTGCTGCGCGACCACGCGCTCTCGCTGCCGGGCGTGGAGATTCGCTTCGACACCGAGTTCAAGAGCTTTACCGAGCGCCCCGATGGGGTGGTCTCGACGCTGCGCGACACAGTCACCGGCGCGGGAGCCACGGTGCGCAGCGCCTTCATCGTGGGCTCCGACGGGGCCCGCAGCGCGGTGCGCGAGTTGATCGGGGCGCGCATGACCGGGGACGGCGGCACGCTGCGCAATCTCAACGTGGTGGTGCGCCTGCCCGGCGTCGACAAGATGCACAAGCACGGGCCGGCGATCCACTACTGGCTTATCAACGACGACGTGCCCAGCCTGATGGGTCCGATGGACAAGGACGATCTCTGGTATTTCATCGCCACGAAGATCGATCCCGACGTCGAGGCCTCGAAGGTGGATTGCGAGGACCTGATCCGCCGCGCCACGGGGCTCGACATCCCCATGGAGATCGTGGGCGTGGACCCCTGGGTGGCGCGCAGCCTCGTGGCGGATTCCTACCGCAAGGGCCGGGCGTTCCTGGCGGGGGACGCGTGCCATCTGCATCCGCCCTTCGGGGGCTTCGGGATGAACATGGGCATTGGGGACGCGGTCGATCTGGGCTGGAAGCTCGCCGCCGCGCTAAAGGGCTGGGGCGGGCCCGGGCTGCTCGACACGTATCAGGACGAGCGCCGGCCGATTCACGCCAACACGATCGCCGAGGCGACGCATAATTATGGCGCTGTGAGCAACCAGCTTGTGCAGCCCGGGCTGGAAGACCCCGGCCCGCTGGGGGCTGCGGCGCGCCGCGAAGTCGGCGAGATCATCCTCGCCACCAAGGTGCGCGAGTTCAAGACGCTGGGCCACGTGCTGGGCTATCGCTATGCGGGTTCGGCCATCATCGCTGAGGAAGCCGCTGCGCCGCCGCCGCAGCAGGCGGGGCTTTACATCCCCTCGAGCTATCCGGGCTGCCTCGCCCCGCACCTGTGGCTGCAGGACGGGACCTCGCTCTACGATTGCTTCGGCGAAGGGTTCACGCTGCTGGTGAGCGACCGCGAGGCGCTGGACGCCAGCGCGCTGCTGGACGCCGCGCGCGCGCGCCGCATTCCGCTGAAGATCGCCAGCCCGGACGATTCCCGGCTGCCCTGGCGCTATTCCTGCCGGTTCACGCTCATCCGGCCGGACCAGCATGTCGCGTGGCGCGGGGACGAATTGCCGGACGCAGCCGTGCTCGACCTTGTGACCGGCCGTTCAGGCGCGCCGGCGGCGCAAATCAGATAGGCTCAACGCGACCAGTTCAAAAGACCGGCGCAACACGGGAGAGGAAACGAGATGAGGAACCTGCTCACTGGACTGCTGGCGGGCGTCGCAGCCTGCGTCATGGCGAGCGCCGCCAGCGCCCAGCAATTCACCATGAAGCTGTCGTCGCCGACCATCAACGACGTGACCCACGAATGGATGAAGGCCTTCAAGGCGGGGGTCGAAGACCGCTCCAAGGGCCGCGTCAAGGTGGAGATCTATCCCGCCAACCAACTTGGCCAGATTCCCGCGACCGTGGACGGCGTGGCGCTGGGCACCATCGAGATGACGTTCCCGGTCGTGGGTTTCTTCATCGGCCTTGAGCCGCGCTTCCAGACGCTGGACGCCGCCGGCCTGTTCGACAGCGTGGAGCACGGCCAGAAGGTCTTCGCCGATCCCGAGATCCGCAAGCGCATGGCGACCTTCGGGGCCTCCAAGGGCATCGAGCCTCTTGTGACCTTCCTGAACGGCGAGTTGCTGCTCGCCTCCCACAAGCCGATCCGCACCGTGGACGACTTCAAGGGCCAGAAGCTGCGCACCGCGGGCGCGGCGGCCATGTTCAACGAGCCGTTCAAGAAGCTCGGCGCCTCGCCGGTGTCGCTGCCGCTCGGCGAAGTGCTGCCCGCGCTGCAGAACAAGGGGATCGACGGCGCGACCGCCAACCTCGCCGCCATCACGGCGTTCAAGTATTTCGACGTGACGAAGACCGCGACCTATCTGCCGGGCACGTTCACCATGGTGTCGGGCGTCGTCAACCGCCGCTTCATGAAGTCGCTGGGGCCGGAGCTGGAGGCCATCGTGCGCGAGGAAGCCCAGAAGCACGAGAAGCTCTTCACCACGCTGGCGGCCGACGCGCGCACCAACACGGAAGCCGCGTGGCGCAAGGGCGGCGGCGAACTCATCACCATGGAGCCGGCGGAATCCAAGCGGTATCTCGCCGAGGTGACGTCGGTCATTCCGAAGATCGTCGGCGCGACGCCGGAGATGAAGGCGGACTACGACGCCTTCGTGGCCGCAGCGCAGAAGTATCGGCAGTAAGCTTGCATGGCCAAGGCCGCGGCGCGCGTCGCCGCGGTCCCCGGGGGGAGGGGACGCATGATCGACAGATGGATAGGCCGCATCGCGCGCGGCCTGGAGCTTGCTCTTGCGCTGGCGTTCGTCGCCGCGATTCTGCTCAACTTCACCAACGTGATCGCCCGCTACGTCTTCGCCCGCTCGATCCTTTGGGCGGACGAGGCGCAGGTCTTCGTGATGATCGCCATCACGTTCTTCGGCTTCCTCATCGTCACCAGCCGCGACGGGCACCTGCGCATGGACGTGCTCGCCCGCATGGCGCCGCCGCGCGTGCAGGGCTGGCTGAAGGCGCTGGAGCTTGTGATTTTCGTCGCCGTCTGCGGGCTCATCTTCGTACAGTCGCAGGATTACGCGGGCCGCATGTTCGACATCGGCCGCATGAGCGACGCGGGCGACGTGCCCATGTGGATTCCCCATAGCTTTCTGGCCATCGGGTTCGGGGGCGCCGTGCTGGTCATGATCTGGCGCGGCTTCAGGTTCATCACGGGGCGCGACAAGGTCGATCCGCCGCATACGCAAACCGGAGCGATCTGATGGCTCTCGCCCTGGGCGTCCTGCCCGTCCTTCTCCTGCTGGCTGGCTTTCCGATCTTCCTCGTGCTGCTGAGCGCCACCGCGACGGCGCTCGTGTTCCTCATGAACGTGCCGCTGGCGGCGCTGCATCAGAACCTGTTCGGCTCCGTGTCGTCGTCGGCCCTGCTCGCCGTGCCGTTCTTCATCTATGCGGGCGAGTTGATGGGGCGCGGCAGCGTGGCCCAGCGGCTCGTGGATTTCGTGCAGTCCGGCGTCGGCTCCGTGCGCGGCAGCCTTGGCGTCACCACGGTGGGAACCGCCGCCATCTTCGGCGCCATTTCGGGAGTCAGTTCCGCCACGGTCGCGACGATCGGCAAGGTCATGTACCCGTCGATGCGGCGCGCCGGTTATCCGGAATCCTTCGCCGCAGGGCTGGTGACGGCGGTGGGAGCCATCGACATCATCATCCCGCCGTCGATCCCCATGATCGTCTACGGAGCGGCGGCGGAGGAATCCGTGCCGCGCCTGTATGCCGCGGGCATCATCCCCGGCATCTTGCTGGCCGGCATGCTCTCGGCGTATGTCGTGTGGCGCGCGCATCGCGGCGGCTTCGGCAAGGGCGAGCCTTTCAACTGGGGGGCGTTCGTGCGCGCCACGGGGCGGGGCCTGTGGGCGCTGGGCGCGCCCGTCATCATTCTGGGCGGCATTTACGGGGGCGTGTTTTCCCCCACGGAATCCGCCGCCGTCGCGTGCGTCTACGCCGCGCTGGTGACGCGCTTCGTCTTCCGGGAGCTGTCCTGGAGCGACATTCTGGAAGCCGCCGCCGCGACGGTGTTCTTCACCGCGCAAATCCTCATCATAGTGGCGTGCGCGGGCGTGTTCTCGTGGCTCTTGACCGTCAACCAGGCGCCCGCCGCCATGGTGGCGTGGATGACGAACGCGCAGGTGTCCGCATGGCAGTTCCTGCTGGCCGTCAACCTGCTGCTGCTCGCCGTGGGGTGCTTCCTCGACCCGATCTCGGCGATCCTGCTGCTGACGCCGCTGCTCATCCCCGTGGTGAAGGCGCTGGGGATCGACACGGTGCACTTTGGCATCATCGTCACCGTGAACCTCGCCATCGGGCTGTTCCACCCGCCTTTCGGCATCAACATCTTCGTCGCCCAGACGGTGCTGGGGATCGACGTGGTGAAGATCTATCGGGGCATCGTGCCCTTCCTGGGCATCTACCTGCTGGCGCTCGTGCTCATCACCTATGTCCCGGCCATTTCATTGACGGGCGTGCGGCTGCTGATGGGCGTACCCTAGTTCTCGCGATTTCGGAGGAGCGAACATGTACATGCGAAACGCCTGGTATGTCGCCGCATGGTCGCGCGAAGTGACGGACAGCGTGGTCGGCGTGAAGCTGCTGGACCAGAAGATCGCCCTCTACCGCACCGCGACCGGCGCCTTGAAGGCGCTGGAGAACCGCTGCGCCCACAGGCACGTTCCGCTCACGCTGGGGCGCGTGGTCGGCGACAATATCCAGTGCGGCTATCACGGATTGCAGTTCAACGGGGAGGGCGCCTGCGTGCATGTGCCCGCGCAGGACCGCATTCCCGAGCGCGCCCGCGTGCGCGCCTATCCGGCCGCCGAGCGCTACGGCTGGGTGTGGCTGTGGATGGGCCGTCCCGAGGCGGCGGACCCGGCGCTGATCCCCGACTTTCATCGCCTGAGCGACCCCGCCTTCGCGTCGACGGGCGCCACGAACGAGGTCGCGGCCAATTACGAACTCATCACCGATAACCTGATGGACCTGTCCCATGTCGGCTTCGTGCATGGATCCACCATCGGCAACGCCGCCATGGGGGAGAACGGCAAGATCCGCGTGGAGCGGACGGACGACGGCGTGCGCGTCACGCGCTGGGTGATCGATTGCCCGCCGCCGCCCACCTATGTGCGCAGCGGAATCTTCAAGGCGGACGACCGCATCGACCGCTGGCAGATCATCGACTTTACGCCGCCTTGCTTCGTGAACATCTACGTCGGCGGCGCCCCGACGGGAACGGGCGCGCCCGAGGGGCGCCGCGTCGGCGGGCTGGGGCTTTGGATCATGAACGCGATGACGCCCGAAAGCGCCGCCCGCACGCGCTATTTCTGGGCCGTGGGCCGCGACTTCGCCGTGGACAACCCAAACGTCACCAAGCTCGTGCACGCCGACATCGCGGCGGCCTTCGCGCAGGACAAGGACGTGCTCGAGGAACAGCAGGCCTCCATCGAGACGCTGACGAACCCGCCGAGCGTGGACATCGTCGCGGACGCGGGAGGCATTCAGGCGCGGCGCATGCTCAAGGGGCTCATCGAGCGCGAGGCGGCGCCGGGGTGACGAACGCGAACCCGCAGGCCGATTGCGCTTGTCGCGCCGTCATCAGGCGAGGTCCGGCGTCACCGTAAACGGCCGCATCATCTCGTTGTCCTCATGCGAGAGGATATGGCAGTGCCACACATAATCGCCGGGCTTGTCGAAGGTCGCCACGATGGACATCATCTGGTTGGGGTCGACCTCGACAGTGTCCTGCCACCCTGTTTCTTCCGGCCGCAACGCGACGCTCGCGCCGATCCATATGTCCGCGAGGCTGAAATTCGCCGCCCCTTCGCCATAGGTGATGAAGCCGTCGTTGTTCGTATCGTCCGGCACGCCGTTCTCGTCCTCGTCCTGAAAGTCGATCACCCGCTTTTCGACGACCTGATATTGCGTCAGGTGAACGTGGATGGGGTGGCTGTCGGCGGTGAAGTTGAAGATCTCCCATTCTTCCGTCGATCCCAACAAGGGGGTCTCGGTGGTTTGCGCGTCCCATAGCAATGGTCCGAAGTCACCGGTCGGATGCATGACGTCTTGATGCAGCGTCCCTGCTTCCGCCGTGCCGAGCATGGGCATGATGCGGCCGAACTCGTCCGCGCCTTCGAACAGCCCCAGCTTGCGGACGCTTGCGGCAGCGTCCGCGACGCCGTCCTGGTCGGCGTCCGTCGTCATGTCGGTGAAGGCCGCGTTCAGGGGCGTGCCGTCCGCCACGCTGGCGTCGAAGGCCTTCAGTTTCGCGTTGACCTGAAATTCAATGATGTTGCCGACCGGATCGTCGGGGCCGGCGGCGACAGCTTCGCCCATCAGGTCGCCGGTGGGGTCCACCCCCTTGAACGGCTCAAACAGCGGCCCGATATTCTCGAGCCTGACCTCGTCGCCGTTTTCAAGCTGGCCGAAATCGAACACCAGTTCGACCCTGTCGCCGGGGGCCAACACGATGAATTCTCCGTCCTCCTGCACCCCGTCGCCGTCGATGATCGTTCTCGCTTCCGGCAGGAGCCCGCCGTCAGCGCCGACAAGACGCACGGCGACGTCAGGGTCGCTGAGTTGGAGCACATAGAAGCGAGAGTCCGAGCCGTTCAGCAGCCGGAACTCATAGTCGCCCTTCGCTACTTCCAGATGAGGCCACGCCATGCCGTTGACGAGGATCGTATCGCCAAAGAATTCGGGGACGGCGGATGGCGCGGTTTCCCCGAAGGCGTCGTAGAACGCCTGCGGGACAATGTCTCCCACGGTCATGTCCGTCCCGGGGAGCACGTCTTCCTTGTAGGCGGGATAATAGAGTTGGCCGTCGCTGGTGAAGCTGCGATCCTGGATCGCCATTCCGAGGTCGTAGGCGCCGCGCGGTAGAACCCCCTCTTTTTCAAGTTCGAGTCGGTTCTCGTCCTTCAGCGTGTAGAAACCCGCCAGGCCCGCGTAGACGTTGAGCCGTGTCAGTCCGAGCGCGTGGTCGTGATACCAGAGCGTCGCCGCTTCCTGGTCGTTCTGGTACGTCATTGTGGACGTGACGAACTTGGGCCCGACGTCTCGTGGACCATTGGCGCCCTTGCCGCCGTTTTGCGTGAACCATTGGTCGGGCAAACCGTCGAACGCGGAATCGTTGTGGCCGCCGTGCAGGTGCGTAACGATGGGCACGAAGCCATCAGCGAGCGAATGGTCGGGCGGGTCGGCCAGGTGTATGGCATCGTCGACCGGCAGAAGATGTCCGGTCACCGGAAGCTTGTTCTGCCAGTTCACCGTGACAGGATGGTCTTGATAAGCGAGGATCGTCGGGCCGGGATAAGTCGCGGTCTGGCCCGCGCCGTAGCCCCACACCGTGGTGAGGAGCTTGTGGCCATCCTCATCGTAGAGCCCCAGAAACTGGCTGATCTCCTGCACCTGGAGAGTGACGTGGGACCGCTTGGCCGTATCGATCGTACGTGGCGTGGGAAGCGCGTTTTGAAACGCGTGCTCCGCATAAAGCGCATCGGCTTCAAGTAAGCTCATCTCACGCACTCCCATCAAGGAGCCGCCGGTTCCTGTCGGCACGAACCGGCTGTGGCGCAGCCAGATCCCACTGCGCATTCCGCAGGTTGACGGATTACTTCCTTGATAAGGAGGGGTTCCGGTTCAAATTTCGGAATTGATTTAGATCATGCGCATCACGTCCTTGGCCGACGCGGAGCGCTGAAACCTGTCGAGGCTAAGGCGTTCGCCGCGTCTGCTGCGTGGATGGCCTCCCAGATCGAGGCGGCCGTGACGGGCATTTCCATGTGCGTGACGCCATGGTCGCGCAGCGCGTCCACGATGGCGTTGACGATGACGGCGAGCGCAGGCGTGGTTCCGCCTTCGCCGCCCGCCCGCACGCCGAGGGGGTTTGTGGTTGCGGGCTGCTCGCTGATGATTGTGTCGTAGCGGGGCAGGGCGGCGGCCTTCGGCATGGCGTAGTCCATGAACGAGCCTGCGATCAATTGCCCGCTGCCGGAATCGTAGTGGCACTTCTCAAAGAGCGCCTGGCCAAGCCCCTGCGTGATGGCGCCATGAGCCTGCCCGTGCAGGATCAGCGGATTGATCGCGCGGCCCACGTCGTCCACCGCGACATAGCCGACGATTTCCGGCACGCCCGTGTCGGGATCGATCTCGATTTCGCAAACGTGGCTGCCGAACGGGAAGCCCGCTGACTTCGAGACCTCGTCGCACACGCTGGAGAGCCCGCCGCGCAGGTCCGGCGGCAGGGCGTCGGAGGTCTCCGAGAGCGTCGCGAGGTCGAATATTCCCAGGCTGCGGTTCGAGCCTTCGAGGCTGAAGCGACCGTCGCGCAGCATGATCTGCTCGGCGCGCCCTTCCATCGCATGGGCGGCGATGCGCCTCGCCTTGTCGATGATTTCGGCCGACGCCTTGCCGATCACCACGCCCGCGAGCCGCATGGAGCGCCCCGCGTGGGAGCCGCCGCCGGCCTTCACCCGGTCCGTGTCGCCCGTGATGAGGTTCACTTCGTCAAGTCTGACTCCGAACGCGTCGGTGACGAGCTGCGCGAAGGACGTCGCATGGCCCTGTCCGCTGGACAGCGTGCCGATGACCACGTCCACCCGGCCCGCAGGATCGACGCTGACCTCGCAGCGCTCGCGCGGAATGCCGCTCGCGATTTCGATATAATTGGCGACCGCGATGCCGCGCAGCTTGCCGCGCGCCCGGGCTTCCGCGCGCCGCGCCTCGAACGTGCTCCAGGCGCCCCGCGCCAGCGCCGCGTCCATCGTCCGTTCATAGGCGCCGCTGTCGTACGTGAGGCCAAGCGCGTTCGTGTAGGGCAGGGCGTCGCGCGCAATGAGGTTGCGGCGCCTGATCTCGACGCGGTCGAAGCCATGCTGGCGCGCCGCCATGTCGATAAGCCGCTCCATGATGAACATGGCCTCCGGGCGTCCGGAGCTTCTGTAGGAATTGGTGGGCGGCGTGTTGGTGTAGACCGCGCGGCCCCGCACCCTGGCGCAGGGGATTGCGTAAACGCTGGTCGCCAGTTCGACGCCCTTGGTGAGGGGACCAAAGCTGACCGAATATGCGCCGATGTTGCTGGTGTTGACGCTGCGCAGCGCGAGGAAGCGCCCGTCCTCGTCGAGGGCGAGTTCCGCTTGCGCCTCAAGGTCGCGCCCCTGGTAATCGCTCAGGAAGGATTCGCTGCGGTCCGCCGTCCATTTCACCGGACGCCCAAGGCGCCGGGCCGCCCACGCCACGAGGGCGAATTCGACATAGAAGGCGTTGCGCGTACCGAAATTGCCGCCGACGTCGCCTGCGATCACGCGCACGTCGTCCTCGGGCGCGCCCAGCACGGCGGCGAGTTCGCGCTTCTGGCGCACGACGTTGCCGCCGCCCGCCATCAGGGTGATGCGGCCGCTCGCAACGTCCGGCACGGCCAGCGCGGAGCGCGGCTCCATGGGCACGCCGGTGACGCGCTGGATCCAGGTGTCCAGCTTCACTGCATGGGCGGCCTGCGCGAAGGCGGCCTCGACGGCGGCATGGTCGCCCAGGGCGCCGTCAAGCGCCGTATTTTGCGGCGCGCCGTCATGCACAAGTGCGGCGTCCGCGTCGCGGGCCTGCGTCGCCTGGATGGTGAAATCCAGCGGCTCGTACGCCACGGCCACGCATTCGGCGCCGTCGCGCGCGGCGCTGCGGGTTTCGGCCACCACCATGGCGACCGCCTCGCCGATGTAGCGCGCCTTGTCGAGCGGCAGCACGCGATGGTCCGAGAGGAAAGGATCGCCGGATTCGTTGCGCACGTGCACGTCGAGCACGCCGGTGGAAGCGACGCTGTGCGGAATGGGCCGCAGGCCGTCCGCCATGGCGTCCGCGCCCGTCAGCACGCACAGGACGCCCGGCAGGGCCAGCGCCGCGCTGGCGTCGACGCCAAGGATGCGCGCGTGCGGATGGGGCGAGCGCACCATGGCGGCGTAGACCTGGCCGGGGGCGTTCCTGTCGTCGCCGAATTGCCCGGCGCCCAGCAGCAGCCGCTGGTCTTCCTTGCGCGGCACGGCGTCGCCGATCTTCGGAGAAGCGGAGGCGTCCCATCCCTGTTTCATGCGCGTTCTTTCGCTGTCGCGCGCGCCGGTTCCGGACGGCGAGCGACGCAACCGATAGCGCAGAACGACGTGCGAAGGAAAGGCTGGCGGGAGCCGCCAGGGCCGCTGCGTATTTGACGCGCCGGGCAATGATCTTTAGCTTCCGCACGACAAATCGCGTCTCTCATAGAAAGCCGCCATGGGGAAGAACGCTCAAAGCACGCCGTCGCGGCGCGCAGGCGCCGCAACGCTTTTGGGCGTTGTAGTCAGCGCATTGTCTTGCGGCGCGGCGTCCGCGCAGGATTTCTACAAGGGCAAGACCGTCGGGGTTTTCATCGGCTCGGGCCCTGCGGGCTCCTATGACAATTTCGGCCGCCTAGCGGCGCGCCACATGGGCCGGTTCGTTCCCGGCGCGCCCGCGTTCGTGGCGCAGAACATGCCCGGCGCCGGCAGCATCCAGGTCGCTAATTATGTCTATAACATCGGCGCCAAGGACGGCACCGTGCTGGGGCTGATGAGCCCGTCAGTCACGGTGATTCAGACTTTCCCCGGCGCGCGCTACGAGGCGGCCAAGTTTCGCTGGATCGGGCGCATCACCACCAATTCGAACGTGACGTACGCCCTGCGCACCAGCGGCCTGACGACGATTGACGACGCCATGAAGCGGGACGTCCTGCTCGGCGCCACCGCGCCGAGCTCGCCGCTTGCGTTCCAGACCCGCGCCATCAACCATATCGCCGGCACGCGCTTCAAGCTGGTGCTTGGGTATGCGGACGCCGCCGCCAGCCTGCTGGCGCTCGAGCGCGGCGAGGTGGAGGCGGTGACGACAGCATGGAACACGCTGAAGACCGCGCGGCCCGATTGGCTGGCCAGCGGCAAGGTGAACATCCTGCTGCAATATGGACTGAGCCGGCATCCTGAATTGCCGGACGTGCCGGTCGCGGGCGAGATGGGCAAGACGGAGGCCGATCGCCAGCAATTGCAGGTGTTCATGAACGCCGCCGACGTCGGCTACGCGCTGATGGCCGCGCCCGAAACGCCCGAGGACCGCGTGGCGATCCTGCGCACGGCCTTCGACGCGATGACGAGGGACGCCGAGTTCCAGCAGGATGCGGCGCGGATCGAAAGCGGCCTCGCGCCGCTGAACGGCGCCAAGCTCGAGCAATTGATCAAGGACACGTCGGCGATGTCGCGCGAGGTGCGCGACCGCGCGCTGCGGACCCTGACGTCCGATTGAATCTCAAAAGTCGATGGATGAACCGATGAACGAAGACATTCTCGTGCGGCAGGAGGGCCCTGTCCTCAACCTGACGCTGAACCGGCCCGAGGCCGGCAACGGCGTCACGGACGAGATGGCGGCGCGTCTGGCCGGGCTGCTGCTGGGAGCGGCGGAGACGTCGCGCCTCGTCGTGCTGCGCGGGGCGGGGGATGATTTCTGCACCGGGCGCGCGAGCGGGCGCCCGCCCATGGGCGCCACTGAAGCGCTGCAGCGCAGGCGCGCAACGGAGGTGATCTTCGATTGCTACGGCGCCTTCCGCAAGACGCCCATTCCCATCGTGAGCCTCGTGCAGGGCCGCGCGCTGGGGTTTGGATGCTCCATCGCGGCGCTGTGCGACATCACCATCGCGACGGACAACGCGCGCTTCCAGATCCCGGAGATGTCCCATCGCATCATGCCAACCATGGTGATGTCATCGCTGGTGGACAGGCTGTCGCGCAAGGCGATTTCTCATCTGGTCTACACGTCCGCCGTCATCGGACCGGAGCGCGCGCTGGCGTTCGGGATCGTGGGCGACGTGGTGGAGAGCGCGCAGGCGGAAAGCGCCCTTGCGGCCGTGGTGAAGTCCATTCTCGACGCCCCGGCTCCCGCGACGGAAGGCGTCAAAGAGTATTTGCGCTCCGCCATGAACATGGACGTGCAGGGCGCGGTCGACTTCGCGCGCAACGTCCATGCGACCATCAATTCGTCGTCGGAAATGAAGAAGAGTTGAGGAGACGCCAATGAAGGCTCTTGGGGCGATCATCAGCCTTGCGGCGGCGCTTGCGTCATCAGGCGCCAGCCGCGCGCAGGCGCCGGACGACTTCTATAAAGGCAAGACGCTCACGATCATCACCAGCACAGGCGCCGGTGGGCCGTACGATCTGGTGGCGCGCATCCTGTCCAAGCACATGGCGAAGAACCTGCCGGGGAACCCCACCACGGTGATCCAGAACATGCCTGGCGGCGGGCACGTGCTGGCGACGAATTACATCTATAACCAGGCGGCCAAGGACGGCACGGCCATCGCCACGGTGGCGAACTCCATCCCGATGCATCAGCTCATTGACGGCAAGGGCGTGCGCTACGACGCGCGGCGCATCAACTGGCTGGGCTCCACGGGCATCTCCAATCTCGTCACCGTGGCGTGGCGCGCCTCTGGCGTGACGACCACGGACGACGTGCTGAAGCGCGAACTCATCGTCGGGGCCACCGGCACGGGGTCGGGAACCTACCTGTATCCCGCCGTAATGAACGCGGTCCTTGGCACGAAATTCAAGCTCGTGATGGGCTACAAGGCCACCACGGAAATCGACCTCGCCATGGAGCGCGGCGAGGTGGCGGGCCGAAGCGGCGGCAGCATCGCGGGCATGATGCAGGAGCACCCCGGTTGGTTCACGGACAAGAAGGTCGTGGTGCTGTCGCAGGTGGGCGCCGCGCGCGACCCTCTGGCCCCCGACGCGCCGTTGATGGAGGAGCTGGGCCGCACGCCGGACGAGCGCGCCATCCTCCGGCTCGTGTCCTCGCCCGTCGCGCTGGGGCGGCCGTTCCTCACCGGTCCCGAGGTTCCGCGCGAACGGGTGGAATTGCTGCGGCGCGCGTTCGACGCGGCCATGAAGGACCCGGGTTTCCTCTCCGAGGCCGAGAAGGCGCAGCTGGATATCAACCCGCTGACGGGCGAACAGGTGACGAAGATCGTGCTGGACAGTTTCACGACCCCGCCTGAACTCGTCGACAGGATCCGCGCCATCGTGGCGCAGCAATAAGCCGCCTCGCGGCGCATCATCTTTCAAAGGGTAGCGGGCATGAGCGGGACCGGAATGCTGGGACACGAATTCGACTTCGAGAAGTTCCGGCTGCGGCGGTTCGTCGAACGGCTGATCGAACTGGACGAGGTTGAGATTCACGAGGAGCCCGTGGCGTTGACGGCCATGAGCGCCATGATCGAGAAAAGCCCGAAGGCGCTGCTGTTCAAGCAGGCTGGCCCCGAGCGGCACGAGGTCGTCGCCAAGGTTGCGGCGAGCCGGAAGCGGCTGGTGGCCGCGTTCGACGCCACGCCCGCCACTGTCTATGACGAAATGCTGAAGCGGTTCGCCAACCCCAAGAAGTCCGTGGTCGTTCCCTCCGACGAGGCGCCGGTCCACGCGGTGAAGATCACGGGCGAGTCCGTCGATCTCACGCGACTGCCGTTCCATCCCCAGCACGAGTTCGACGGCAGCTGCTACATCAGTTCGGGCATCGACTACGTGAACGATCCGGTGACGGGGCGCTCGAACGTCGGCAGCCGCCGCCTGTCGCTGCGCAACCGCACCCAGGCGGGCACCAACATCACGGCGCCGTCCGATCTCAAGCGCATCTACGAGGCTTGCGCCAAGCGCGGCGAGCGGCTGCCGATCACGTTCACCATCGGCACGCATCCGCTCGACTTCTTCGCCGCCACCACGCGCCAGCAGGGCGACGAATACCACATGGTCTCGACCATGCGCGGCGAGTCCGCGCCGTTCGTGAAGAGCCTCACGAACGACATCCTCGTGCCTGCGGACGCGGAGATCGTGCTGGAAGGCTATCTCGACGAGCGCGGCTATTGCGAGCCCGAAGGACCTTATGGCGAGTACATGGGCTATTACGGCGCCATTCACATGGACCCGGTGTTCACCTGCACGGCGATCACCATGCGAAAGGACGTGCTGCACCAGACTTTGCAGCATGGCTCCGCTTTCCATCTGGACCAGACCGACGCCGCCTGCATGACCGCGCTGCGGCTTGAGGCCACCGCCATGCGCGTGCTGCGCGGCGTGGTGAAGGAGCCCATCGCGGTGAGTTCGCGCTCTCTCTCAGGGGGATCGGGCACGATGCGCGTGTCCATGCGCCAGCATCGGCACGGGGAGGCGCGCAACGCCATGCTGGCGCTGTTCGGCGCCATGCTGCACCTCAAGTCCATCTACGTGTTCGACGAAGACATCGACGTGACCGACGATCGGCAGGTCGAGTGGGCGATGGGCACGCGCTTCCAGGCGGACGAAGACATCGTGATGGTGACGGGCATGATGGGCATGACCATGGACCCCTCGCTGAAAGGTCGCCGCACGGGGGCCAAGGCGGGGTTCGATTGCACGCGTCCCTTCGGGCGCGGGCACGAGATCATCTACACACGCTGCGCGGCGAAGACCTTTGACGGACCTGCGCGGTTCCAGAACGTGGAGCAGGCGCTTGAGGCAGGGCCGCTGTTCTACAGCCATCTCGTGGAGGCGGTGGGCAGCACGGACGGGCGAGAAGTGGCTGCGGCGCTTGACGCGCTGCGTGAGCAGGGACGGCTTGGACGCGACCGTGACGGGCGCTATCACCTGACGCAGGCCACTCCGGGATCGACTGGGCTTGTGGGCGACTTCTACCACGATCCCAACCACGGCGTGTGACGCGCTGGCGGTCGCCCGCGCTGGCTGGGGGGCAAGTTCCTTGGCGCGGGCGACCGTACGGCGTCCGTAAGAACGTCGCACGGATCAACGGTTTCACGGTCCCTAGGTTCTCCCGCACCTTGGTGCGTTTTCGCACGCCCGGCGGGGCCGCGGGCCGCCTTGACCATGGCCCGGCGCCATGCGACCAAGTCAACGAAACGGCGCTGCTTGGCGCCCTATGGGAGGAAACCAGATGGCGCTCGCCATTCGCCGGGTCGTCACCGGGCACGACGCTGACGGCCAGTCGGTCATCGCCATCGACGGCGTCACCACCAACATCGTGTCGCGCAGGCCCGGGCATTCCAGCTCCGTCATCTGGACCAACACGTCCACGCCCGCCGACAACGCGAGCGCGCAGGACGGCGGCTTGCAGGACGTGGCCGCCTGCGCGGAGCAGGGCGCGATCTTCCGCGTCGTCTCGTACGATCCGGGCGTCGCGCCACGCATGCACCGCACGATGACGGTGGACTACGCCGTGGTGATGTCCGGCGAAATCTTCATGGTGATGGACGACGGCAAGGAGGCGCACCTCAAGGCGGGCGACGTGCTCGTGCAGCGCGGGACGGTGCACGACTGGATCAACAGGTCCGACGCGCCGTGCGTGATAGCGTTCGTGCTCATCGCCGCGACGCCTGTCGAGATGGCGGGCAAGACGCTCGGACCAAAGGGTTGACCATGCGCAAGGCTCTCGCCGCCTGCTTCGCCCTCGCGGCCCTGTCGCCCGACGTGGCGCGCGCCCAGGACGCGCCTTATCCCACACGGCCCGTGAAGATGGTCGTCGCGTCGGCGCCGGGGGGCGGCACTGACGCCGTGGGCCGCATGCTGGCGCAGCACTTCTCGCAGGCCATGGGCCAGCAATTCTACGTGGAGAACCGGCCGGGCGCAGGCAACATGCGCGGCACGGACGTGGCGGCGAAGTCCGCGCCGGACGGGTACACGCTGCTGGTGTCCGCCAGCACGCTCGCCATCAACCACGTCATGCACAAGAACATGCCGTATGACGTGGTGCGCGACCTCGCGCCCATCACCATGCTGGTGTCGCTGCCGAGCCTGCTCGTCGTCGGCCCGGATCAGCCGTTCAAGACCGTGCCGGAGTTCCTGGCGGCGGCGCGCGCCAAGCCTGGCGATCTCACCTATGGGTCGGCGGGCCTTGGCACGCAGCCGCATCTGGCGGTGGAGATGCTGAAGAACGAAGCGGGCCTCGACCTGCTGCATGTGCCTTATGCGGGCGTGGGGCCTGCGCTCATCGACATCATGGCCGGGCGCGTCACCGGGATGCTGGTCAATTTCCTGTCGGCCAAGTCGCAGGTGGATGGCGGCACCCTGCGGGCGCTGGGCATTTCGTCGCTGAAGCGCTCTCACTTCCTGCCCGACGTGCCCACCATCGCGGAGACGGTGCCAGGCTTTGAGGCGATCCAGTGGTTCGGCCTGCTGGCGCCCGCGGGCACGCCGGAGCCGATCATCCGGCGCCTTTATGAAGAGGCGAAAAAGGGGCTCGAATCCCCCGAGATGCGCAAGCGCCTCGATGCGGAGGGCGCCGAGCCGGTCGCGAGTTCGCCGGAGGAGTTCCGCGTGGCGCTGCAGGCCGAAATGGCCAAGTGGAGCGCTGTCGCCAAGGCGGCCAGGATCGTGCCGAACTGAAGGGGCTCACGCATGACACAGCAGGACGCGCCGTCGCCGCGACTCGATCCGTTGCCGGTGGATCACAATCCCGAGCTTGCGCCGCATTTTGCGGCCTCGCTGAAGAACCTTGGCTTCGTGCCGAACTCGATGCTGATCATGCAGCGGCGCCCGGAGATCATGAAGGCGTTCGCCGCCATGTCGGCGAGCCTGTGGCTGCCGTCCAGCACGGTGCCCGGGCCGCTCAAGCGTCTCGTGGCGCACGTGGCGAGCCGCGCCGCCGGCTGCCAGTATTGCATGGCCCATACGGCGGGCGGCGCCCTCCATCTTGGGCTTGAGGAGCGCAAGCTCGCAGCTGTGTGGGATTATCAGACAAGCCCGCTGTTCTCCGACGCCGAGCGCATCGCGCTGGACGTGGCGGCGGCGGCGGGGTCCGTCCCCAATTGCGTGTCCGACGACATGTTCGTGACGCTGCGCATGCACTGGAGCGAGGAGCAGATCGTCGAGATCGTCGCGGTGATCTCCGTGTTCGGCTTCCTCAACCGGTGGAACGACACGATGGCGACTCCCCTCGAGGAAGAGCCTGTGCACGTGGGCGAGAAGTTCCTCGCCTCCCACGGGTGGGACGCTGGCAAGCACAAGCGCTGATCGCGCCGGCAAGTCCGCCGGGCGAACGGCCCGGAACCCCCCGGCGCGGGATCGGTTCATCCTGCAGCCCCGGCCTGGCGGATTCTCCGCGCAGGCCGGGAGCTGAGGACCAGCCCATGCACAGGAACGAACGCGCGCGCACGCTCCGCCCCGCGCTGACCGTCGCGCTTGGGGCCGCAGCCGCGCTCGGCGCCATGGCGCTCGCCAACCGTCGCATGGCCCAGCGTGCGGAGCGTGAGCACCCGCCGCTTGGCCAGTTCATCGAAGTCGACGGCGTGTGGCTTCACTATTTGGACCACGGGTCCGGCGAACCGCTGGTCCTGCTGCACGGCAACGGCAGCATGATTGAAGATTTCGAAACCAGCGGCCTCATTGCGCGCGCGTCCCGCGACTATCGCGTGATCGCCTTCGACCGGCCGGGATTTGGCCATAGCGACCGCCCGCGCGGAACCGTGTGGACGCCTGCGAGGCAAGCCGAGCTGATCCACCATGCGCTGGAGCGGATGCGGGTTGGCCGCGCGCTGACGCTCGGGCACTCGTGGGGCGCGCTCGTGGCGGTGGAGATGGCGCGGCGCTTTCCCAGGCAGGTGACTGCGCTCGTGCTGGTGTCGGGCTATTATTACCCGACCGCGCGCGCCGACGTGCCCGCGTTGTCCGCGCCGGCCGTTCCCGTGCTGGGCGACGTGCTGAGCCATACCGTCTCGCCGATGCTGGGCCGGATGCTCTGGCCCGCCATCCTGCGCAAGCTGTTCGGCCCCGCGCCGCCCCCGCTGAAGTTTCGCGGCTTTCCCAAGGAGATGGCGCTGCGGCCCTCGCAGGTGCGGGCTGCGGCGGAGGAATCGGCGGCCATGATCCCGGCGGCGCGCGCCGCCTGCCACCATTACGCGGAACTGGACATGCCGGTCGTCATCGTGGCGGGGGAGGAGGATCGGGTGATCGACTTTGGCCGGCAGTCCGCCCGGCTGCACGAGGACATCCCCGGCAGCGTGCTGCGCGGCGTGCGCCACGCGGGCCACATGGTGCACCAGACGGCGACCGAAGAGGTGCTGGCCGCCATCCGGGAGGCGGACCAGCTCAGCCTTCGGGCGCTCGTCGAGGCGGACTGATCAGCCCTTAAGCTTTGGCGGCGGGTTTGGGGCGGGGCTGGGCGCGTACGCGCGCTCCGGCGCCGGAAAGCCGCAGCTTGCGCCGTCCGTCACCACGACCTCGCCCTCCCACGGGAGGGCGTATCTGTTCTGCACGAGGTCCTGCATGAACGTGTAGGGGCAATCGCCCGCGCCGCCCTTCACCGCCACGTACCCGCGATGGCCGAACTGGTAGATGTTGTTCTCCACGCCCCACAGGCGGCGGGCTTCGTCGCACAGGTCCGGGCGCACTTCGCCGGTGATGATTTCGTCCGGGACGCCCCCGCCGCGCACCAGCGGAACGCCGTCGAAATTGACGATCATGCCTTCGCCCATGGAATTGAAGCTGCCGTCGCTGCCCGCCAGGCACACGTTGGCGGTGAACATGAGATTGCAAAAGGCGTTCGCCTGATTGGTGATCGACCATGCATGCC
>JAQGJX010000110.1 GCA_028290405.1 Hyphomicrobiales bacterium | reverse complement strand
TGGGGCGTGGGCGTGGAGCACAAGTTCGGCGCTTCGCCGTTCTCCGCGTTCCTGAAGTACGAGGGTGCAGACACGAAGCTCACGGCGAGCGGAGTTAACTGCTGCACCACCTTCTACAACGACAACTTCAAGACCACGTCCCATGCCGTAAAGGCCGGCGTGCGCATCTACTTCGGCGAAGGCACCCTGCTGGCCAACGACCGCACCGGAACCACGCTGGACATCCGCGATCCGATCAGCAGCGTCAGCCGCGGAATGGGCCGCAACCTGAACAGCCTCAACATCAACTGATCGTTGAGCTCCATCCGGCCCCCGTCGCACGCGGCGGGGGCCTTTTGTGTTCTGGACAGACGGCGAGGCCATCGGGGTGTTCGTCACCGACCTGATCGATTTCTGGGCTCGCTGCCAGCCGCTCCATCCGGCGGTGGTGCTGCCCAATTCCGTCATCACCTATGGGGCGCTCTCGCGCGCCGTCGGCGGCGCCCGCGCGCGCATCAAGGCGCTGGGCCTTGATCCAGGCCGCCCGGTCGCGGTTTGCGTCGATCATCCCGGCAAGATGCTCGCGGTCGCTCTCGCGCTGATGAGCGCCGGGTATGTGGCGGCTCCCGTCAACCGCTCGCACCTGCCGCACCTCAAGGCCGCGGGCGTCAGCGCCCTGCTTCACATGGAAGGCCCGGGCGAAGCGAGCGTGCGCAACGTGCGCGTCGCGGACGACTGGTTCACCGCCCCTCCGGCCCCAGGCGCCGCTGCCGGCGGCCAGCGGCGCGCGATCTTCTTCACCTCGGGCAGCACGGGCGTCCCGAAGGCGACGGTGTTCGATTTCGTCGCGCAGAGCGACTGGTACGCCTACTACACCAGCATCGTCAGCGGCGTGTCCTGGTCGCGCGCCGTGATCCTGCCTGGGCTCGGCTCGGGCTACGGCTTCCGGGCGTCCTGCATGGCGCTCATGCAGGGGCGGGCGGCGTGCTACGCGAACGCGCCTGCGGCGGTTTACGGGCTCCTGTCGAATTTTCGCGCCGAGTTGATCATCGCCTCGACCCAGCAGGCGGCGGAGCTCATCCGCTTCGACGATCCCTCGCCGGGTGCGCTGGATCACCTCGCGGCGGTCTGGATCGGCGGCGCGGTGCTGCACCCGGACCTGCTGCGCGGCCTGCGCGCCAAGCTGTGCCGCCGCGTCGTCTCCGTCTACGGATCGACGGAAGGCTCGATCCCGGCCTTCGCGCCGGACATGCTGGCGATTGAACACATCGAGGGCGCCGTGGGGTTCATCGCCCCGTGGGCGGACGTGGAGGTCGTGTCGGACGACCAGACCCCGCTGCCGCCCGCGCAGGAGGGCGCCATTCGCTACAGGACGCGCGCGCACGCCGCCGCGCTCGGCGAGCGGCCGGCCTCGGATGCGTGGTTCTATCCCGGGGACTTGGGGCGGATCACTCCGGAGGGCGTCCTGTGCATCGCGGGCAGGACCGACGACCGGCTCAATCTGGGCGGCGTCAAGGTTTCGGCCGACCAGCTCGATCTGTTGCTCCGCGCGCACCCGGACGTCGAGGATGGCGCGGTGTGCGCGCTGCCGGGCGCTGACGGCGTCGACCGGCTCTGGGCGGGCGCGCGGCTGGCGCCGGGCGTCGATCCCGAAGCCCTGCGGGCGCACCTGCAGGCGGAGGTCTTCAAGCTGCCGCTCGCTGGCCTGAAGCCCATTGCGGCCGTGCCCCGCACTGCGGAGGGCAAGACCATGCGCAACCAGTTGCGCGCGCTGCTGGCGGCTGCGCGGGACGGCTCCGGAAGCTGAACCATCCGGCGGCTGGAAGGTTGTCGCCGCACCTGTCCGAGGTTCCAGATGCTCCAGATACTCTCCGTCTTCGTCGTCATGGCCATCATCACCGGCACGCTCACGTTCACGAACGTCGCGCCCGCCATGGGCTGGCTGCTGAGGCCCGCGTTCATCGTGTTCATGCTGGGCCTGGGGGTGATTTGCGGCCTGCTGCTGCTGGGGGTGGCGATCCCTCGCTGAGGAATCGCCGCCGCGCCCCTCGCGCTAGCCGATGAGCCAGAACGAGGCCGTCATGCCGTCGCTCTGATGGCGCCGCTGCTTCTCCACGTCGCCCAAGGTCGGAAGGTCGCGTGCCTGTTCCTTGGAAAGGCTGGTGCGGTAGCCGCCAAGATGGGGATCGTAGTCGAGTTGATTCCACGCCAGCGCGTAGTCCTCCGCCCCCATGCCGAGAATCCCGCCCGAACTCATCACCGCATAGGCGGCGCGGCCGCTCATCTTGTCGAGCATGATGCGCTTGATGACGCCAAGGCGCGTTCCCTCGCGGGCGTAGACGCTCGCGCCCTCGACGCGGTCCGTCTCGATCAGCCGTTTGCCGGTGCGCTCGCCGCGCCGAAACCCGTGGTCCTCATCGCGTGTGGACGAATACCGGCGCGCCGCGAGAAACCCCAGCGCGGCGGCGCCCGCCAGCGCCGTGGCGATGGCCCCGGCGGCGTATTGCAGCTCATGCCCGCCGCTCCGCGGAGCCCTTTGGCGCGTGGCCCCGAAGCCCTCGTCATGAAGCCGCTGGCGCTCCTCAATACGGCGGCGCTCCTGCATGCGCTGGGCGCTCTGCTGATCTTGAGAATAGCCCCTCGTGGCGTCCATGCCCGCCCGCCGCGTCTCTGCGCTCGCGGCGGCGTCCCGGTCCACCACGACCTCGACCACTTCCACCTCGGGGATGCGCGCCTTCGTCTCGCCAACGTGCGTCATTCCAGTCACTCCTCAAAAAATCGCCCGGCGGCGCCGCTGCGCCGCGCAGGCCTCCTCTCCACAACGACAGGGCCGCTTGCGCGTTCCTGCCTTGCCGCGCCGGCTCGCGGGAGCAAGGAGCGGGACGCGAAGCCTTGGCGCGCGAAGGTTGCGGCCTATGTGCGTGCGAACGCGCCACGGGGCGGGCCATCCGGGCGGGCGCGCCGCTTGACGGCGCACGGCCCCGCAGGAGGACACGCGATGGCCGACAGATTGCTGATTTTCTATGGCTCCTACCGCCGCGACCGGATGGGAATCCGGCTCGCCGATTACCTCGTGCGCCGCTTTCGCGAGCGTGGACGAGAGGTGGAGCTGATCGACGCGAAGGCGGTCGGCCTGCCGATGCTCGACCGCATGTACAAGGAGCACCCGAAGGGCTCGGCGCCCGCCAACATGGAGGCGCTGGCGGGCAAGATCAGGAATGCGGACGGCTTCGTGTTCGTCACGGGCGAATACAATTGGGGCATGCAGCCTGGCCTCAAGAACCTGACCGACCATTTCCTCGAGGAATGGTTCTGGCGCCCGGCGTCCATCGCGAGCTATTCGGCGGGCCGCCTGGCGGGCGCGCGTTCGAACTCCGCCTGGCACGCGACCCTGTGCGAGATGGGCATGGTCGTCTGCTCGGCCACGCTGACGGTGGGACCCATCGCCGATACGCTTGACGAGAACGGAGAGGCCACGGGAAAATCGGGGCAGGCGCTCGACGGCGCTTTCGGTAAATTCGCCGACGACCTTGAATGGTGGATCGAAGCCGCCAAGGCCCAGCGCGCCCGCAGAAAGCCGCCCTATTAGACCCATGTTCGTCGTCCGGAGGACGCCCAATGAAGCTATCCCCTTGCCTTGCGTTCGGCGGCGACGCCGAAGAGGCCATGAACTTCTACCTCGCGGCGATTCCCGGGTCGCGTGCGGCCCAGGTGATGCGCGCCGGCGAGAGCGGCCCGGGTCCTGCGGGCGCGCTTATCGCCGCGACCCTTGAAATCGGCGACGACCGGCTGCTGCTGCTGAACGGGCCCGACGCGGCGCCCTCGATGGCCGTGTCGCTGTTCCTCTCCTGCGACAGCCAGGAGCAGGTGGATCGGCTGTGGGACAGCCTGTGCGCCGGCGGCAAGCCGATTCAATGCGGCTGGCTCACGGACCGCTACGGCGTGTCGTGGCAGATCGTGCCGAAGGGCACGATGGAGCTTCTGAACCATCCCGACCGGGCGCGCGCCCAGCGGGCCATGCAGGCCATGATGCGCATGGTGAAGCTGGACATCCATGAACTCGAACGCGCCGCCGACGGCCGCTGAGGGAAGCGACATGAACGACCATGACGACGAACGCGCCCTGACGCTCACGCGCTACATCGACGCGCCGCCCCACAAGGTCTACCGCGCCTGGACCGAACCCAGCCTTCTCACGCAATGGTTCACGCCGCCGCCCTACACGACGCCGCGCGCTGAACTGGACGTGCGCCCGGGCGGCTCGAATCTCGTGGCGATGCGCGGCCCGGACGGCCCCGAGATCCTGAACCACGGCGTGTATCTTGAAGTGAAGCCCAACGAGAAGCTGGTCGTCACGGACGCGTACACGCGCGCGTGGGAGCCGTCCGCAAAGCCCTTCATGACGCTGGTGCTGACGTTCGACCCGGAAGGGCAGGGCACGCGCTACACGGCCCGCGTCCTGCACTGGAGCGCCGAGGACAAGCGCCAGCATGAGGCGATGGGCTTTCATGAAGGCTGGGGCAAGGCGACGGACCAGCTTGAAGCCGTGGTGGCGAAGCTCTGACGTCCAGCGGGAGAGCGCATATGTCCAAGCGGGTTTACGTGCTGTTGGGAACGCGCAAAGGCGTCTTCATCCTTGAGAGCGACGAGGCGCGGCGCGACTGGGACCTGCGCGGACCCTATTGCGAGACATGGCCCATCCAGCACGCGGCCGCCGATCCGCGCACGCGCGTCATCTATGCGGGCGGCGGCAGCGAATGGTTCGGCCCCGCCGTGTGGAAGTCCACGGACCTTGGCCGCACATGGTCCCATTCGCGCGAGGGGCTTGCGTACGAGCCCGGCGCCACGCCGGTGAAGACCGTATGGAGCGTCGCCCCGCGGGGCGGCTCGCTGTACGTGGGCGTAGAGCCCGCAGGCCTTTTCCGCAGCGACGACGAGGGCGCGACTTTCCAGCATCTGACGGGCCTGCAGGCGCATCCCTCGCGGTCCGCGTGGAACCCCGGCGGGGCGGGGCTGATCCTGCATTCGCTGGTCGTCGATCCCGCCGACGAGCGCAAGATTTGGATCGGCGTGTCGGCCGCCGGCGTCTTCCACACCGCCGACGGCGGCGCCCATTGGGAGGCGCGCAACAAGGGCACGCGCGCGGACTACATGCCGGAGGGACAGAATTATCCGGAGTTCGGCCAATGCGTGCACTGCCTCGTGCAGGCGCCCGGGAGCGAGCGGCTTTACCAGCAGAACCATTGCGGCATGTATCGCAGCGACGACGAAGGGCGCACCTGGCGCAGCATCGAGGAGGGCCTGCCGTCCTCCTTCGGCTTTCCGGCCGCCGTGCATCCGCGCGATCCCGACACGTTGTATCTCCTGCCGCTTAACGGCGACGTCAAAGGGCGCTTCATGCCGGACGCCAAGGCCGCCGTGTGGCGCACGCGCGACGGCGGCGACACCTGGGAGGCTCTGCGCGAAGGACTGCCCCAGCGCAGCGCCTTCTTCGGCGTCCTGCGGCAGGCGCTGGCGACCGATACGCTCGACCGGGCGGGCGTCTATTTCGGAACGAGTTCAGGCAGCGTCTACGCCAGCGCCGACGAGGGCGATTCATGGACGTGCATCGCCCAGAACCTGCCGACCATCTCGTCCGTCGAGACGCTTGTGACGGACGACGCGGGGGCGGGCGCAGGGTGAGCGGCGATCAGCCCGTGCACGTGCGCCTCGCGCCGCTGCTGGCGCATCTGTTTCCCGACGCCCCGCGCCTCGTCAGCCTGCCGGCCGACGACGTGGCGGGCATGATCGACGAACTCGACAGGCGCTGGCCCGGCATGGGCGCGTGCATCCGCGACACGACCCCGGCGGTGCGCCGGCACATCAACGTCTTCGTCGGCGGGCGCCGCGCCGCGCTCGACACGAAGCTTGCGCCGGGCGCCGACGTCTTCATCCTCACGGCCATCAGCGGCGGCTGACAGGGCTTGCGCGCGCGGCGCTATGTTCGCGCAGGCGCCGTGGTGATAGGCTTGCGGGGTTGACGCTGATGGAAGGACGCCTTGTGACAAAGCCGCCTGTGAGACGCCGCGCGCTGGACCCCTTCTCGGCGGCGGAAGCCGCTTTCAAGAGCGCCACGACACCGCCCGCCGAACCGGAGGCGGCTCCCGCCCGCAAGGCGCTGCCGGTGACGCGGGAGCCCGTGTCGCTGCGGCTGGACAGCGACGTGCTCGCGCACTTCCAGGACGAAGGCCCGGGCTGGCAGGACCGCATCAACGCGGCCCTGCGCAAGGCCGCGGGCCTCTAGGCTCCGCGCACCAGGTCCACAAGCGCGCGCGCATCGTCCGGGATCGCGTCGCCGCGCCACGCCACATGGCCGTCCGGCCGCACGAGCACGAGGGGCTTTTCGTAAAGCGCCGCGATCCGCGCATCCTGGATCGGCGCGACCCGCAGTGGCATGCCGGCCGCCTTCGCGTCGGCCTCGAGCCGATGCGTCTGCGCCCCCCCGCTGAAATCCAGCAGCGTGAAGCCCTCGCCGAAGAGATCGAGCGTGGAGCGCCCCGGGCTGATCCATGCGTGGGGCGCCCTGTGGCCGGGGCGCGCGGTGGGCGCGTAAACGTCCGGCTCGTCGGGCGTCGCGGGCGCGCCGTCCAGCGCGCAGATCGGCGAATCCTCGTACCGGTAGCCCAGCGAAACGCCCACCACTTCGATGTTGCCCCGCGCCGCCTCCATCAGGTGCGGGGCGAGATCGGCCCGCCGCTGCTGGCCTTCTTCATCCTCGCGCTCGACGCCGCTCCAGCGCGCGGCCTTCGAAATTTTCGAAAATCCGCCCGCCGCCGTGTTGGTGTTGCGCAGGCCTATGGGGCGCCGTTCGGCCTCATAGGAGGCCAGAAGGCGCGGGCCGCCCCAGCCCTTGAGGACAGCGTCCAGCTTCCAACCGAGATCGACGGCGTCCTCGATGCCGGTGTTCATGCCGAAGCCGCCATTGGGCGACATCACATGCACGGCGTCGCCGCACAGGAACGCGCGGCCGCGGCCGTAGCGGTCCGCCACGAGCTTGCTGCGCCGCCAGGGCAGGACGGAGATGATCTCGAAGGGAATCGCATCGTCGCCGAGGCACCTGCGCACCCAGCGCTGCGCGCTGGCCGCGTCGATGTGGAGCCGCTCCTTGGAGCCGATCACCGTGAGACGCCAGTAGTCGCGGCCGTCGACGACCGTCAAATGGCCCCAGTTGCCGTCCTCGCCGACGAACAGATACCGCTCCGCAGGGCCCATGGAATGGCGCGCCACGAGGTTCTCCGAGCGGAAGTAGATTCCCACGGAATAATTGAGCTGCTCCCCCTGCATGCCGACGCCCAGCGTCTCGCGCACGAAGCTGCGGGCGCCGTCGCATCCCACGACGTAGCGCGCCGTGATCTCGCGGGTCTCGCCGCTCTCGCCGTCGCGCACGATGGCGCGCACGTGGGAGGCGTCCTGGGTGAAGGAGGCCAGCTCGCAGCCGTACATCAGCCGCACGCTGGCCTCGCG
Source organism: Hyphomicrobiales bacterium (assembly GCA_028290405.1). Taxonomy (GTDB): domain Bacteria; phylum Pseudomonadota; class Alphaproteobacteria; order Rhizobiales; family Beijerinckiaceae; genus Terripilifer. Next base: position 40,152 of record JAQGJX010000110.1, on the reverse strand, counting down.
CTTCACGGCGGCTTGCAGGATGGGGTCGAACCAGAGTTGCGGGCATCGCTGCTTGCGCTCCGGGCTGTCGGGCGTCTCGGGCTGCTCCTGCATGCTGGGATAGCGCTCCACGCCCAGCAGATGGCCCGCAAGGCTGGTGCAGAAAACCTGGTTGAGCGCGTAATCGTCCGGAAAGCCCGCATGCCGCACGGCGTCCGACACGCCCCAGCGGCGGCAGAACTCCATGGTGCGGACGGAGACGACCCCCATCTTCGAATGGGTCACCACGCCGTCGCCCTTGTCCACCACGACGCACGGCGCGCCGCGGCGGCCAAGGTCGAGCGCCAGCGCGAGCCCCACGGGGCCAGCCCCGACGATCAAGACGTCCGTCTGCATTTGCTGCCTCATGGAGCGTCTACGATCGCGCTTTGACGAACATGCGCTCGGCGGTGTCGCCAAAGATCATGCGGGCCTGGTCCGGCGGCAGGCCCAGCGCGTCCACGTGCTTTGCGTCCGCGCCGATGAAGGGATCGTCCGTGCCGAACATCAGCTGGCTCGCCCCCACGGTCTTGACGGCCAGCTCCAGGGCGTTCCTGTCGAACGCCGTGGTGTCGTAATAGAGCCGCTTGGCGTATTCGCTGGGCAGGCGCGTGATGTGCTCCCGGCAGTCGGGGAACAGCCGGAAGCCGTTGTCCAGCCGCTCGAGAATCATCAACAGCGCGCCGCCCGTGTGGGCGAGGATGTAGGGAAAGTTCGGATAGCGCTCGAACACGCCCGAATAGATCAGCCGCGTGGCGACGAGGGTGGTTTCATAAATAAGCCCCACCCGCAGCGGCAGTTCGAACTCCTGCAGGTTGCTCGTGTCGGCGGGGAACATCGGATGCTCGAACACCGGAATCCGGCGGCGGTCCAGCTTCTCCCAAAGCGGCTCGAAACGGGGATGCGTCAGGGCTGCGCCGTCCACGTTTGAGCCGATGGCGAGGCCGCGCATTCCCAGCTCGTCAAGGCACCTGTCGATTTCCTCAAGCGACGCGGCGACGTCGTCCAGCGGCAGGGTCGCAAGGCCGATCAGCCGGTCGGGAAACGCCCGGCATTGGCGCGCCAGCGCATCGTTGAGGCGGCGCGCGACGGCGACCTGCTGGGCGCCTTTCCACTGATAGATGCTGGGCGTGCTGAGCGACAGCACGCGCTTGTCGATGCCCAGCGCGTCCATGGTACGGATGCGCCCGTCAAGGTCGAACATATCCGGCCGCGACCAGGCGATGGTGTAACCGTCCTTGCGCCACAGGGTCTTTCCGTCCGCGGTCTCCACGCTGACGAGTCCTGCGACCTGGCGCAGCTCTTCGAGGTACTCGGCGTCCACGAAGTGGGAATGCACGTCGATAATCATGTGTCGCCTTTGTGCGTTGAGGCCAGCCGGGGAGACGGCGCGCTAGTCGACCTTGATGTTGAGGTCGCGAATGAGCTTGCCGTACTTGTCGTAATCGGACTGGATGCGCGCGCTGAATTCCTCCAGCGGAAGGTCCAGCGCCTCGACGCTGCCGGACGCCTGCATCTTCGCCACGAACTCAGGGTTGGCGAGCAGCGTCTGCACGGCGCCCCGCAGCTTCGCCACGATGGGCGCGGGCGTTCCTGTGCGAACCATCAGGCCGAACCAAACGTCCACCGAATAGCCCGGATACGTCTCGGCGATGGTGGGCAGGTCGGGAAACGTGCTGGAGCGCTTGGCGCCCGAGACCGCGATGCCGCGCAACCGTCCCGCCTTGACGAGCGCCGTGCTGGCCGAACCCGAGAAGCCGAGCTTCGTCTCGCCCGCCATGGTGCCCGCGACCGCCGCCGTGGCGCCCTTGTAGGGCACATGGTTGAGAGCCGGAATGCCCGCGCGGCTCTTGAGCAGTTCCATCGCCAGCTGGTGCTGGCTGCCCACGCCGCTGGACGAGAACGCCAGCGGCTGCGGCGCAGCGCGCGCAAGCTCCACCACCTCCTGAAGGGTGCGGGCGGGAAAGTCGTTGTTCACCGCCAGCAGCAACTGGTTGCTGGCGAGGCTCGCGACGGGCGCAAGGTCCTTCACCGGATTGTACGGCATGCTGTAGAGGTGCGGATTGACGGTGATGACGCTGTCGACCGCGAACAGGATCGCGTGCCCGTCGACCGGTCCGCGCGCGATCTCCTCGCCTGCGATGTTGCCGTTGGCCCCGGCCCTGTTCTCGACGATGACGGGTTGACCCAGCAGCGGACGCAAGCCGTCCGCCACTTGGCGGGCGATGATGTCCGGCGCCGCGCCCGCAAGATACGGCACGATGATCTTCACCACCTTGGTGGGATAATCCTGCGCAAAGGCGGGCGCGCCGGACGCAAGGCACAACAGCGCTGCGGTAATCCTGAGGAACATGCGCTCCCTCCCAATCGACTTGTTTGTGAGGGATGATTGGCGGAGTTGAGCGCAAAAATCAAATCGTTCGCGCGCAACCACGCGGCCGCTGACGCCCGCGCGGCGCCGGGAGAGATCGAAGCCGCATCGTTGCGCGGCCTCGATCCGCGCCGGCTCGTGCGCTGAAGGCGGCGTTTTGCGCTAGGCGCCGAACGCCAGCTTCTCGAACGATTTCTCCTTCATGAAATCGTCCAGCCCCCAGCGGTTCGCCTGCGAGACGATCTCGTCGAACTCCTCGCGCGGGATGGGTTCATTGACGAAGCGCTCGCCCCTGCCGAATTTCGCATAGTCCCAGGCGTGGCTCTGGAACTCCGCCGGCACCGAGAGCTCCCAGAGCGGCAGGTACTTCGCAAGATCCTGCGTCAACGCCTCCTCTGCCCGCGCGAGCGCCCGCACATAGCCTGAAACCACTTCCGCAGAGGCGCTTTCGGGGACCCACCAGATGGTGTGGAACGTGTTCTCCATCACCTTGCGAAAGCCCAGTTGCTCCGCCATGGCGATCTGCGGCGGCAGCAGGCTCGCGGCCTGGAACTCGCCGGAGATGAGCGCTTGCAGGCGAGCCCCGAAGCCGCCCACGTTCACCGCCTTGATGTTCTCAAGCGGCATATAGGGCTCAAGCCTGTAGGGCACGTTGAAATGGCTCCCCGCCCGCATCCCGACGGCGATCGGCACGTCGCGCAGGTCCTCGGGCGAATGGATGTTCGACTCCGGCCGCACGAAGATCGCCCATGGCGACACGCCATAGCACTCGCTCACGAAGCGCCCCATGCCGGCGCCCGCGTTGCACACCGTCCCCCACGCGCACGCGCCCTGCAGCACCTGCCGGTTCTCCGCATAGGGCTGGTCCTGCGGGCGCTCAAGGTAGCTCATGCCTTTCCAGCTCGATTGCGTGCCCCGAAAGGTCTTCATGTCGAACTCGACGTCCAGTCCCTCCTGGCGGAAAAAGCCTTCCTTCATGGCGACGAAATCATTGAGCCCCATTCCCTTGGGGGCGACCGTGACAGGCTGAAGCGTGGTGGCCATGCTCGTATCTTCCTTCATGAAAGCTGGAACGAACCGCTAGGCGTAGACCGCTTGCGCATATGTGACGCCGAACTCCGGGCCCACGTCGAAGAGCTTGCGCTCATGCATCCAGGCTTGCGTCTTCTCGAACGTCTCCCGGGTGTACGGCTGGGGCACGACCCGTTCGCCGACGCCGAAGCGGCGCACGTCCACCAGCTTGTGGTAACGCTCAGGCATGTCGCGCAGGAAGTAATGCTTGTACTTCTCAGGCTCGAGATCGATGTCGCCCTGCGCCCGCACGAGGGCCTGCATGTACTTCTCGACGTCGCTCTCAGCCACGTCGGCGGGGAACATGAACGCCATCATGAACGTGGTGGACACGATGCGCCGGAAGCCCTGCTGCTCCAGCAGATACAACTGGCCGCCGAACACGTTCGCGGCGGGCACGCGCCCCGCCATGGCGGCGTCGACCCGCGACCACGTGGTCCCGGCGAACTTCAGCTTGATGTCGCGCGGCGGCAGAAAAGCCTCCAGCGCCTGGATCGCCGAGTAATGGCTGCCGGAGTGATAGCCGACCGCGACCTCCTGGTTGGCGAGGTCTTCGGGTTTGCGGATGGGCGAATGTTCGGGAACCACGATGGCGGATTCGCAGACGCTGTAGGCCTTGCCCCACATGCGCCCGTCGCTCACCTTCGCCGCCTGGTTGACTGTCCAGTGGCAGGCGCAGCTCACGTCGCCTGCGTCCGCGCCCTTGCGGCCCGCGCCTTCAGCGTAGCTCTCGAACGCGCCGGAGACGATGTCGCGCACGGGGCCCGGCGCCTGCAATTCGTGCTGGCCGAGCATGTTTCGCTCGACCGGCGCGAGGTTAATTTCATAATCAAGCCCCGCTTGTTCAAAATAGCCTTTCTCGGCCGCGACCCAATCGTTCAGGCGCCCATGGGGCTGAATGAGCAGTTTAGCCATCAGCGATCCTCCTGCGCCGCCGCGTCGTCGCGCGGCGTTGGACGCAGTCTGACCCAACTACAAGCCGTCGCCAAGCGCCTGCGCGCGCGTCAGCCCGTTCGCCGTCCCGCTCAAGGCTGCTAGCGCAGGCGGTAGATCACCGGCGCCACAAGCTCGATCTGGGCGCTCTTCATGGAGGCGGGCAAGGCGGGCAGCGGCTGCGCGCGGTCCAGAAGGTCAAGCGCCGCAGCGTCCAGGGCCTTGGAGCCCGACGTGCGCAGGATGGCGGCCTTCAGCACCTTGCCGGACCGGTCCATGGTGAAGCGCACCGCGGCTTCGCCCTCCTGCTTGCGGCTGCGCGCCTCCGCCGGATAGCGCTTGTGCTTGCCAAGATGGGCGATGACGGCGCGCCGCCAGGAGGCCGGCGCGTCGTCGGCTTTCGCCGTGCTGCCTTCAGAGGGCGCGGCGCTCGCTTCGTCCACCAGCGCCGCAGGGGGCGCGGAGGCGGCGCTCGCGGGCGCTGCGGCGCTTGGGGCGGGCGTCTGGTTGGGTTCGTTCGCCTCGGTGGGCTCGCCGTCCTCGGGCTTGTCTTCCTGCTTCAGCGTCTTGTGCTGCGCAAGCTGAAGGTCGGGCGGCGCTTCGTGCGGCGAGGCCTCCGTGGTGGGCAGATCGTCCTCTCGCGCAGCGGACTTCTTCTCTTCAACCATGGGCGCGGGAGACGCGTCCGGCGCTTCGGTCGAGGCCGTGTCCTGCGGGTCCTCGCTTTCGGGCGCGACCGGCAACGGCGCGAACTCCATCACCAGCATCCCGCCCATGTCCTCGGACACAAGGTCCTGCGGCGCAGGCTTGCTCGTCGCATAGCCCATCGCGCCCAAATGCAGCGCGGCCGCGAGGCCGAACGCGCAACTCCAGAGAGCGCGGCGCGAGCGAGCGGAACCGTCCAGCGCGCCCGTCATGGCGAGGCCTGCGGCGCAGGCGCGGGCGACAGGCGCGAGCCTTCGCCCTCAAGGCCGACCAGCGCCAGCTTGATGTAGCCGGCCGAGCGCAGCGCGTTCATCACCCGCACCAGTTCGCCATACGCGACGGACTGGTCGGCGCGCACGAAGATGCGCTGGTCGCGGTCCATCCGCGTCTCGACGTCGAGCGCAGAGGACAACTCGCCGATCGCGATGGGCCGCTCTCCCACCAGCACGCTCAGATCGCGCTGCACGGTGAGGAACACCGGCTTGCCGGGTCGCGGTTGCGGCCTTGCGGTGGAGATCGGCAGGTCCACCGGAGCGTCCACGGTGGACAGCGGCGCCGCCACCATGAAGATGATGAGCAGCACGAGGATCACGTCGATGAACGGCGTGACGTTGATCTCGCTCGTCTCGGCGAGGTCGTCTGCGTCGTGCAGGTTAACGGCCATGGGCGGCATCTTTCGGGATAACGGCCGATTGCGGCCTGGTGCACATCAACGGCCGTGGACGGCCTCTTGCGGGCGCGCGGCGCGCGTGGTCATGCGGTCGAGATCGCGCGACGTCATGCGCATCACCTCTTCGGAGACGTCGCCCACAAGCGCGCGATAGCTCGAGATGCTGCGCGCGAATTGATTGTAGATCACCACCGCCGGGATCGCCGCCACGAGCCCGATGGCGGTCGCCAGAAGCGCTTCGGCGATGCCGGGCGCCACCACGGCGAGGTTCGTCGTCTGCGCCTTGGTGATGCCGATGAAGCTGTTCATGATGCCCCACACGGTCCCGAACAGCCCCACGAACGGAGCGGTGGACCCGATGGTGGCGAGCAGGCCCGTGCCGCCGCCAAGCTGGCGCCCCGCCGCAAGCTCCAGCCGCGACAGGCGCGAGCGCACGCGCTCCTTCACGCCCGTCTTGTCCATGGCCAGTTCCGACGCGCGCAATTCCTCTACGGCCGCTTCCACGAACGCGCGCCCTACGCGTTGACGCGCGAGCTGGTCATGGGCGGCCGCCAGCGATGGCATGCGCGGCAGGTCGGCGATGGAGCGCGCAACGTCGCGCCGCGCGAGCCGGAGCTCGATGGTCTTGGCGATCAGAATCGTCCAAGTGAGCACGGACGCCATCGTGAGGCCCACCATGACGCTCTTCACGACGACGTCGGCCGCCATGAACATGCCCCATGGAGACAAATCGCCGAGTCCGTGCTGGATGTCCGCAGCCTGGGCGGCGAGCGGCGACACGATGAGGGAAAGAAAAGCGACGGCGCGAAGCTTCATCATGGCTCGTCCTTCAGGTTTCCGCCCATTGGCGAATGAGATTGTGATAGACGCCGGCGAGCTTGACGCTGGTCTCGTCCTCGCCGCGCTCGGCGCGCAGGCGCTGCACGCTCTGGTCCAGATCGAACAGGATCGTGCGGCGCTCCGCGTCGCGGATCATGCTCTGCACCCAGAAGAAGCTCGAGACGCGCTCGCCGCGCGTCACCGGAGTCACCAGATGCAGGCTGGTGGCCGGGTAGAGCACCAGGTGCCCTGCCGGCAACTTCACCTGCTGCGCCCCATAGCTCGTTTCAATCGTCAGCTCCCCGCCGTCGTAGTCTTCGGGGTCCGTCAGAAACAGCGTTCCGGAAAGATCGGTGCGCAGATGCACCGGGGAGCCCGGCACGCGCCGGATGGCGTTGTCCACATGCGCGCCGAACGTCTCGTTGCTGGCGTAGCGATTGAACATCGGCGGCAGGATGCGCAGAGGCAAGGCCGCCGAGAGAAACAGAAGGCTGCGGCCCAGCGCGTCGATGATGGAATCGCCCGCAGCTGCGCCGACCTGCGAGGAGATCGGCACCTGGCGGTTCACCTTCACGCCTCCCGATTGCGTCCCGGCGCTCAGCCGACCGTCCTCCCATGTCGTCGCGAGGATGGCGGCGCGGATCTGCGCGACTTGCGCGCGATCGAGAACGTCCGGGATGCAGATCAGCATGGGGCGCTTCCGGTTCTCACCATTTGAAGTTGAGCGACGCGAGCGCCGAGCGTCCCGGCGCCAGGTACACGAACGGCGCGGTCGAGCGATAGAAGGCGTCGTAGATGACCGCGTTCGTGATGTTCTGCACCATGATCTTCGCCGTCACGTTCTTGGTGATGCGATATTCCGCGAAGGCGTCGAAACGCCAGCGCGCGGGCAGAACGTTCTGGTTGGCGGCGAACGTGCCGCCGTAGATGTCGCTCTTCCACGTGGCCTGCCCGCCGATGGTGAACTGGTCGGTCAGGTCATATTTGGACAGCATGTTGAACGAGGTGTGCGCGAGGTTGGCGATGCGCTTGCCGACGTTGGCCTCGATCGCCGACCTGGTGACTTCCGAATTCATCCACACGAAGCCGCCGAACAGGCTCCACCGGTCGGTCACCTTGCCGCCCACGCTCGTGTCGAGCCCGCGCACCACGAATTCGCCGTCGCCGACCACGGTGGCTGAATTGCCCGAGCCCACGGTCTCGCGCGCGTTGGCCTTGGTGGTCTGGAACAGCGCGGCGGTCGCCAGCAGCCTGCGGTCGAACAATTCCATCTTCGTGCCCACTTCCGCTGCGCTGTTGCGCTCCGGGCCGAGGCTTGCGTTCAACAGAGTCAGGCCGCCGTAGTCGCTGCTTCCGCCGTCCACGTCCGCCCCTACGGGGTTCGAGGACGTGCCATAGGCCGCGTAAACCGCCCAGTTCGGCAGGATCTTGTACGTGGCGCCGGCGTTCCAGTTCACCAGCAGGTCATGGCGCGAGAGGGCCGTGATGGCGCTGTTCGCCCCAACCGTGCTGGCGTCGATGCTGTAATCGTCCAGCCGCACGCCGCCGGTGAGGAACAGTTTCTCGCTGAAGTTCAGCGTATCGAGGACGTAGGCGCTCTTGCTGGCGATGTCGACCTTCGTGGGCCTCCCGGCGAGCTCAAGGGCCTGCGTCCAGGGAATCGCGCCCGTGTTGGGATTCCAGAGATTGAGCGGGACGCCCGGAATGCTGCCAGGCACGTTGGTCTCCGTATCCAGCGCCAGATAAGTGTCGCGCGTCGTGTTCTCGCGGCTGGCCTCGACCCCCGCCACAATCGTGTGCAGCACTCCGAAGGTCGAAAACTTCGACGTGAGATCCGTCTGGTTGGCGAGCGTCCGGGTGACCTGGTAACGGCTCTTGGCGGTGGAGTTCACGAACCATTGGCTCGGGTCCTGATCGGTGAGGTTCGGCGTACCCGGCACGCCGACGACGTAGTCGAGCATGGAGCGGCCGATGCGCGACTTGTTGGTCAGCGTCATCTGTTCGTTGATCTTGTACTCGGTCGTCGCGGACCAGACGTCCTGCTTGGCCTTCTGGAAATCGCGCGAAGGGAGACCGTAGTAATTCTCCCGGCGCACGCCGGTTTCGGTGAACGGGCGCTTGCTGCGCACGTCGAACGGCACGCCCCAGTCGGGCAATTGATCAAGGTCCATGTGGTAATAATCGAGCGTCACCTTGAACTGGTCGCTCGGCTTCCATGTCGCGCCGAGCGCTCCGCCCCAGCGGTTGTCGAACACGAAGTCGCGGCCCGCGACGTCCGCGTTCTGCCACATGGCGTTCGCCCGCACGGCGAACTCGGGCGTGATCACCCTGTTGACGTCCGCAGCGAAACGGCGCGTGGCGTCCGTGCCAAGCGTCGTGGTGACTTCATGAAAATTCACGAAAGCGGGCTGCTTGTTGACGACGTTGACGGCGCCGCCGGTCGTGCCGCGCCCGCCGACGATAGAGCTTGGCCCCTTGAGGATCTCGACCTGCTCGGTGTTGAACGTCTCGCGGATGTTGACGCCAGGATCGCGCACGCCGTCGATGTAGACGTCGTTGCGCGAATCGAAGCCGCGAATGAACACCCTGTCGCCGTAGGCGTTGCCGCCTTCGCCCGTGCCCAGCGTGAGCCCCGGCGTGGTGCGCACGAGTTCACGGAACGACGTCGCGCCCTTGTCCTCGATGACCTCCTTGGGGATCGTCGTGACGGTGCGGGGCGTGTCCAGCAGGGGCTGCGTCAGTTTGGTCGACGCCGAGCGGTCGACCTTGTAGGGCGCTGCGGGATCCGCATAGGGGTTGGCGCCCGGCGCCGCCTGGCCGGCTGCGCTCGTTGCGCCTCCCGCGCCCGCAGGCGCAACGGCGATTGTCTCGACAGGCCGGGCAGGGGCGCGCGCCGGCGCAGGGCGGCGGGCTTGCTGCGCACGGGGACGCGCAGGCGCGCGCGTCGGCTTCGCCTCTTTTTGCGCTTCAACCGTCAGGGCGGGCAGTTCGCCTGTCGCCGCGCCCTGTGCGGAGGCGTCCTGCATGGCGCCGGCGGAGACAAGGTACGCGCCCGCCAGAAGCCCCACGCGCAAAGCGGTTTTTTCTTGTCCGCGCGTTGCCCTCGAAGCGCTTGCGCCCCGAAGGCTGAAAGGTATCCGTGCGTACGCCATAACGAGAACCCCCGGTAATCCACGATGACGGGCTTGCGGCCCGAACTCATCGACTGGGTGGCTGGGGTATCTGCCTGGCTGCCTGCGACACGCATGTAAAAACATCCCGCGGCGGCGCGTGTCAACGCTAGGCCTGAACTATATATTTGGAATAATTCCAGACTCGCGAGTCCTTGATTAGACGCGCTCTAATGTGCCGCCGCGAATATTGACTCGCCTCCTCGCGGCACGTAGCGCTCCACCGTTCCGGCGCATGCGCCGCAGATGCAAGGCTGTACGAGATGGGCGACAGGAGCGACGATTTCACCGGCGAGGGCGCGCGTCCTGCGTCTGCGCCGGCGGTGGCGAAAGCCCCGCAGGACTGCGCGCAAGTGGACGCCGAAATCCTCATGCAGGGCCAACGCGAAATTCTGATCATCCACCATGGCGAGCGCTATCGGCTGCGCGTCACGTCAAAGGAAAAGCTCATTCTGACCAAGTAGGCGCGTCACGTTCGGGCCTTCGGCTTGGGTTCGATGCTCTGGATCGTATAGCCGACGCCCCGCGCCGAATTGATCTTCACGTCCGCCCCCGCCGCCCGCAACCGCGAGCGCAGCCTGAAGACAAGCACCTCGACCGCGTTGGACGCGATCTCTTCTCCAAAGCCATACAGGCGGTCGCCGATCGCTTCTCGGGTCAGCGGCCGGCCGAGGTTGCCCATCAGCAAGGCCAGCAGCAGGGATTCGCGCCGCGACAGTTGAAGCTGTTCGCCCCCCACGGTGGCGAGGCGCGCTTGCGGCAACAGCGCGAGATTGCCGATGCGCAGTTCGCCCTCATGCAGCAGCGGCGGACGGCGCTTCAGGGCGAACAGGCGGGCCGCAAGTTCGGTGAGCTGAATGGGTTTGGAGACGAAGTCGTCGGCCCCGATGGTGAGCGCCTCCACCTTGTCGGCGACCGCGCTGCGCGCCGAGATGATGATCACCGGCACCATGTTCCTGCGTCGCCGCAGCGCGCGCAGAAACGTCAGGCCGTCGACGTCCGGCAGAGAAAGGTCGAGGATGATCGCCTCGTAGTCCACGACCAGAAGCGCCGCTTCCGCGTCGTCCGCATGGCTGACGCGATCCACCACGATCCCGTGCGCCTTGAGGCCCTTCCGGTACAGCTCGGCCACGAAGTCGTCGTCTTCGACGTGAAGCGCGCGCATGGGTGCAGTGCCCATCCAGGGATGACGCAAAGCCAACGCACGGCCATGCCAGAGGTTCCGGCTCGTCGTTGATTGCCCTGTCGACTTGGCGCGTATCTTTGTTAACTTGGTTATGAAAATAAGTGCGTACGTCGCCCATACGGCTCCTGCCCGAGGGCGCAGAGGCGCCATGCGCGCGATGCAGCAGGTTCATCCATGGCCTCCAGGAGCCACGCCGACGACGCAGCAGGCCAGGCGACGCGCGGCGCGGGGCCAAGCGCTCCGCTGCTCGACGAGAGCCAGTTCCGCTCCTACGCCAGCGTGCTTTCGGCGGCCGATCTCGAGCAGCTTGTGGCGTTCTGGCGCGCGGAAATGAATGCGCAGATCGAAACCATTGCGGCGGTCCTTGGCGATACGGCGGCGCTGTCGCGGTTGGTCCACAAGATCAGCGGCGCAGCGTCCAGCTTCGGCGCCGCGCGATTGGCGCAAGCCGTGGAGGGCTTGCGCGGCGCGCCGTCGGCGGACTCGCTCGGCGACGTGCGGACTACGTTCCACGCCACCGTGGAGTTGCTTGGCGAACGCCTGCGGCCGTCCGCGTTCGGGCCGGCTTCGCGATGACTAGCTCCGCAGCCCGGGCGCTTCCTGGCCCGTGCGGGCGACGTATTCCGTGTAGCCGCCGCCATACTGGTGGATGCCGTCGGGCGTCAGCTCCAGCACCCTGTTGGAGAGGGCGGCGAGGAAGTTGCGGTCATGCGAGACGAACAGCATCGCGCCCTCGTATTGCGAGAGCGCCGTGATCAGCATTTCCTTGGTGGCCATGTCGAGATGGTTCGTGGGTTCGTCCAGCACCAGGAAGTTCGGCGGATCGTAGAGCATCTTCGCCATCACGAGCCGCGCCTTCTCGCCGCCTGACAGGACGCGGCACTTCTTCTCCACGTCGTCCCCCGAGAAGCCGAAGCAGCCCGCGAGCGCGCGCAGCGAGCCCTGTCCGGCTTGCGGAAACGAGTCCTCCAGCGATTGGAACACCGTGCGGTCGCCGTCCAGCAGCTCCATGGCGTGCTGGGCGAAATAGCCCATCTTCACGCTGCCCCCGATGGCGACCGAGCCCGCGTCCGGCTCCGTCGATCCCGCCACCATCTTGAGGAGCGTAGACTTGCCGGCGCCGTTGATCCCCATCACGCACCAGCGCTCCTTGCGGCGGATGACGAAGTCGAGGCCATCGTAGATGCGGCGCGAGCCATAGCCCTTCTGGACGCTCTTCAGGCTCACCACGTCCTCGCCGGAGCGGGGGGCGGGGAGGAAGTCGAACGCCACGGTCTGGCGGCGCTTGGGCGGCTCCACGCGGTCGATCTTGTCCAGCTTCTTCACGCGGCTCTGCACCTGCGCGGCGTGCGAGGCGCGCGCCTTGAAGCGCTCGATGAACTTGATCTCCTTGGCGAGCATGGCCTGCTGCCGGTCGAACTGCGCCTGCGCCTGCTTCTCGTTCTGGGCGCGCTGCTGCTCGTAGAATTCGTAATCGCCCGAATAGGTCGTGAGCCCGCCTCCGTCGATCTCCACGATCTTGGTGACGATGCGGTTCATGAACTCGCGGTCATGGGAGGTCATCAGCAGGCCGCCCTCGTAGCCCTTCAGGAATTCCTCAAGCCAGATGAGGCTTTCCAGGTCGAGATGGTTGCTGGGCTCGTCGAGCAGCATCGCGTCCGGGCGCATGAGCAGGATGCGGGCCAGCGCCACGCGCATCTTCCAGCCGCCCGACAGGGCTCCGACGTCGCCGTCCATCATCTCCTGGCTGAAGCTGAGTCCGGCCAGCACTTCGCGCGCGCGCCCGTCGAGCGCATAGCCGTCCAGTTCTTCGAAGCGCGCCTGCACCTCGCCGTAGCGCTCGATGATCTCCTCCATCTCGTCGGCCCGGTCCGGGTCGGCCATGGCTGCCTCCAGCTCCTTCAGCTCGGCCGCCACGGCGCTCACCGGGCCCGCGCCGTCCATCACCTCGGACACCACGCTGCGGCCGAACATCTCGCCCACGTCCTGGCTGAAGTACCCGATGGTGACGCCGCGATCGACGCCCACCTGTCCCTCGTCGGGCGCCTCCTGGCCGGTGATCATGCGGAAAAGCGTGGTCTTTCCGGCGCCGTTGGGTCCCACGAGCCCGACCTTCTCGCCCCTCTGGAGCGCCGCCGAGGCCTCGATGAAGAGGAGCTGATGGCCGTTCTGCTTGCTGATGTTTTCGAGACGAATCATGTGCCCACGGAGCCCGGAGATGTTTGCGGCGCCCTTATGCCATGCCGGGCGGCTCGCGGGAGAGCGTTTCCCGCGCAGGCCGAAACGTCATTTTGACGCGCCGTCGGGTTGGTGTTCCGGGGCGCGCGCCTCGTAAATTTGACCTGTGGCGCACGCGCCCTCCAGTGTTAGGCTGGCGCATGCGCTGATGCAGCGCGGCGGCCGCCCGTTCAGAAGGCGGCCTCGCAGGGAGGATCGCATGGCTGAAGGCATCGCCGTTGATCGCGCGGGAGGCGACCTCGACCGTCGCAGTTTGCTGGCCGGATCGGCCAGCCTGCTGGCGCTCGGGCCAGCCGCCGCAGGCGCGCAGGAGACGTATCCCGCGCGCCGGATCACCATGCTGCTGGGGTTTGCGGCGGGCAGCGGCGCGGACATCGGCGCCCGCTTCGTCGCCGCCGAATTGCAGAACGCCTGCGGCCAGCCGGTGATCGTCGAGTACCGCCCGGGCGCCGGCAGCAACATCGCCGTCACCCTGGCCTCGCAGGCCAAGCCGGACGGCTACACGGTGCTGCTTGCGGCGAGCTCCGCCATGGCGGGCAGCCGCTTTCTCTATCGAGACTTCAAGGTGGACACCGAGAAGGATTTCGAGCCGGTCGCGGCCCTGTGGGAGGCGACGTTCCTGATCGTGGTGGCGCCCGATTCTCCGCTGAACTCCATCGCCGACCTCACCGCCCGGCTGAAATCCAAGCCCGCGAGCTTGTACGGCTTCACCAACCAGACCGGGCAGCTCACGGCGGCCTATTACCTGACGCAGGCGGGCGCGAGCGCGCAGGCCGTCTCCTACCGGGCGACCACGGACGCGGTGGCGGACCTTGGCAACGGGGCGCTGGATTTCATGGCCATCGACGGCGCCTTCGCGGCGGGGCAGATCCGCGCCGGCAAGATCAAGGCCCTGGCGGTGACCACGCCCGGCCGCGTGGCGCCCTTGCCGGACGTGCCGACGATGAGCGAGGCGGGCCTGAAGGATTTCGTCTTCGCGCCCTTCTGGGCGTTGTATGCGCCGCGCGGCACGCCGGCGCCCATCGTGAAGACGCTCGAAAACCATCTGCGCGAGATCTACGCCTCGGAGGCGGCCCGCAAGCAGCACGCGGTGTCCGGCAGCAACATCGCCTTCGCGGACGGCCCGGGCCTTCGGGCGAAGCTGCGCAAGGAAATCGACCGCTGGGCGGGCGCCGTGAAGGCCGCCGGGGTCGAACCCATCTAGGCGCGCACGGCGGGCCGCGTCGCGCGGGCCCGCCGTGCGCGTCCTGTCGTCTAGTTGATCTTGGGGATGTTGAACTTGCGCAGCATCTGCCCAGTCGCCTCGCGCTCGCGGGCGATGAAAGCGCTGAACTCGGCCGGGCTCGACACCTGCGCCTCGATGATCTGGCTGCTCAGGAAGTCCACCACCTTGGGGTCCCGCAGGACCTCGGCGACGACCTTGTTCACCTGGTCGACGATCGCGTCCGGCGTGCCCGCCGGGGCGAAAAGGCCCATCCATGTGCGGATGGGATAATCGCCGAGGCCCGCCTCCGGATAGGTGGGAACGTCGGGGATCTTCGGGGCGCGCTTCGAGCCGTCGGAGACGAGGATCTTGCCCTTGCTGTCGTTGGGGTTCTCGGCCCAGTTGCCCAGCGCCGTCCAGGTCAACTGGATTTCGCCGGCGATCAGCGCGGAGACGAGTTCGTTGGCGCCCTTGTAGGTCACCTCCGGCATCGTGGTCTTCCACTTGTCGGCGAGATACCGGCGAAAGACGTTGGCGCTGCTGGCCGGGCCGTAGGTGCCGAAGAACAGCGTTCCGGGCTTGGCGACGGCCAACTCCTGCAATTGCTTGAAATCCGCCATGCCGAGCTTCGGCGACGCCACCAGGCCGCCCGTCAGCGCCCCAAGGTTGATGATCGGCCGGAAGTCCTTTTCGGCGTCGTACGGCAGATCGTCGATCAGGTAGGGATTGAACGTCAGCGTCGAGGTCGTGAAGACGCACAGCGTGTAGCCGTCCGGCCGCGAGGTCTTGCAGGCCTGCGCGGCGGGCAGGAAGTTGGAGCCGGGCTTGTTCTCCATCACCCATGCCTGTCCGAGCTTGCCGGCGGCCTCAAGGCCGATGCGCCGTGCGATCACGTCCGTCAGCGAGCCTGGAGGGACGGGAAGGATGACCTTGATGGACCGCGTGGGATAATCCTGCGCGCCAGCCGTCGAGGCGCTGAGCGAGAAGGCCGCCATTGCTGCAAGTAGACATGCTCTGAACGTCATGGGTGGTCCCTCCGGGAATTGGTTCTTGTCGTTGGGCGTCGTTTCCTGCCTGCGTGTCTTGACGTCGTCCGCGCTTCTGGGGCGCGGACGTTTCTTGTCCTAGAACCAGTTTTCGCGCGTGAGCCGCCCGCCGTCGACCGTGACGGTTTCGCCGCACACCCAGCTCGCCCTGTCGGACGCGAGGAACACCACCACGTTGGCGACCTCCTCGGGCTGGGCGGCGCGGCCCAGCGGCTGGTCCTGGTTCAGCCCCTCGCGCCAGCGCGATTTGTCGCCGAACTTTTCCTCGGCGCGCTTCTGGTGGATGCCGCGCCAGCGCTCGGTCTCCACCGCGCCCGGACTGACGCCCACGACGCGCACGCCATGATCGAGGCTGCGGCCGCCCAGCGCGCGCGTCAGCCCCACGAGGGCGATGTTGGCGGGCGTGCCGCAGGCGTAGCGCCATTGCGGCTTGTCGGCGCCGGTGCCCATGATGTTGAGGATGACCTTGGCGGCGGGGTCCTTCCGCTCGCCCTTCATGCGCGCGAACATGGCGCGCGTCAGGTTGATGTAGCCGAAGACCTTCAGGTCCCAGGCCTCGCGCCAGCGGTCTTCGTCGACCTCGAAAATGTCCCCGATGGGGATCGCGCCCGCGTTGTTCACCAGGATGTCGGTGTCGGGATAGGCGGCGGCGAGCTCTTCGGCGGCCCCGCGCTTCGAGAGATCGATGGAGCGGCCATCCACCTTGCCGGCGCCCTGCGCGGACAGCTCCGCGACCGCTTTCGCCAGTTTGGCTTCGTCCCGCGCGACCAGCGTCACGTCGCAGCCCTCCGCCATGAAACCCTGGGCTACGGCGTAGCCAATGCCCTGCGACCCGCCCGTGATCAGGACCCGCTTCCGGGCCAATCCGAGATCCATGGTAGACTCCTCCCGCGTCGTTGCGCATCCTCAGGCTACAGGAAATCCACGGGAGGAAAAGAGATGGCTGAAGGCCGCACGAGCGACGCCGCACGATTGGTGGGCACCTGGAAGCAGATGTCGGGCGTGGTGGAGGAGGTGGGCTCCAGCGAAGGCGCCCGCACGAACCTCAGTTCCGCGCCCAACGGCTACATCACCTTCGGGGCGGACGGCCGCATGGTGAACTTCACGGTCGATTCGCAGCGGCGCGCCCCCGCTGGCCCCGTGCCCACCGCGCAGGAGGCCGAGGCGCTGTTCCGTTCCATGATCGGCTATGCGGGCTGGTATCGCGTCGACGGCGACGAGGTGATCTACGACGTGGACGTGAGCTGGAACCAGTCGTGGACCGGCACCGAGCAGACACGCTACTGGCGTCTCGAGGGCGACCGGCTGCACGTCTCCACGCCCGAGATCGTAAATCCGCTGAGCGGCAAGCGCAGCATCCACCGCCTGGTCTTCGAGCGCGTGGCGCCCCGCACGGGCGCAGGGGA
Organism: Hyphomicrobiales bacterium; assembly: GCA_028290405.1. Lineage (GTDB taxonomy): Bacteria > Pseudomonadota > Alphaproteobacteria > Rhizobiales > Beijerinckiaceae > Terripilifer. The sequence goes on along the minus strand of JAQGJX010000110.1, from coordinate 23,315 downwards.
ATAGGCATGGCGCCGGCAGACGACGACTTCGCCGACGTGCGCGCCTCGGTGGCGCGCCTGTGCGCGGATTTTCCGGGCGAATACTGGCGGCGGATGGACGAGCGGAACGCCTACCCGCAGGCGTTCGTGTCCGCGCTCACCCAATCGGGCTTTCTGGCGGCGCTGATTCCCGAGGCGTACGGCGGCTCGGGGCTGAGCCTGTCGGCCGCCGCCGCCATACTGGAGGAAATCCAGCGCTCGGGCGGCAACGGCGCGGCCTGCCATGCGCAAATGTACATCATGGGCACGCTGCTGCGGCACGGAAGCGACGCGCAGAAAGAGCGCTGGCTGCCCGCCATCGCGCGCGGCGAGTTGCGCCTGCAGGCCTTCGGGGTCACCGAGCCCGCGAGCGGGTCGGACACGACCGCCATCCGCACCAGCGCGCGCCGGGAGGGCGACCATTACGTCCTCAACGGCCAGAAGATATGGACCAGCCGGGCGCTCCATTCCGACCTGATGCTGGTGCTGGCCCGCACCAGCCCGCGCGAGGCCGCCGCCAAGCGAACGGACGGGCTCTCGGTGCTGGTGCTCGATTTGCGCCACGCGGAGGGCGTCAGCATCCGGCCCATCCGCACGATGATGAATCACGCCACCACGGAAGTGTTCTTCAGCGACGTGCGCGTGCCGTGCGAAAACCTCATCGGCGAGGAAGGCAAGGGGTTCCGCTACATCCTCTCCGGCATGAACGCCGAGCGCATCCTCATCGCAGCCGAATGCGTGGGCGACGCCAAATGGTTCATCGAGAAGGCCACCGCCTACGCGCAGGAGCGCTCCGTGTTCGGTCAGCCGATCGGGCGCAACCAGGGTGTGCAATTCCCGATCGCCAAGGCCTATGCGTCCATGCGCGCCGCCGACCTGATGGTGCGCGACGCCGCCCGCCGGTTCGAGGCGGGGCTGGATTGCGGCACGGAGGCGAACCTCGCCAAGATGCTCGCCGCCGACGCCTCGTGGGAGGCCGCCAACATGTGCGTGCAGACCCACGGGGGCTTTGGTTTCGCGAGCGAGTACGACGTCGAGCGCAAGTTCCGCGAAACGCGCCTGTACCAGGTGGCGCCGGTGTCCACGAACCTCATCCTCTCCTATGTGGCGGAGCACACGCTCGGCCTGCCGCGGTCCTACTGACAGCGCATGAAAGGACTCCTGGACCCGTCCGCGCTCGACGCCCTCGCGCGCCGCATTCAGGCGTTGCGCGCCAAAACGGTCGAAAACGGCTGCACGCAGGCCGAGGCGCTGCTGGCGGTCGCCAAGGTGGCGGAGTTGCTGGACCGTCACGACCTCACGCTGGGCGACGCGGCGCTGCGGGAGGCGCTGTGCGAGCGGCGCGCGTACCGCACGCAGGGCCGCAAGCGCATTCCGCTGGACGTGTGCGTCGGCGCCGTGGCGGCCTTCTGCGATTGCCGGGTGTGGCGCGAAAAGCAGCCGGACGGGGAGATCGCCTTCGTCTTCTTCGGACTGAGCGCGGACGCGGAGGCGGCGCACTGCCTGGCGGGTGTGATCGACGCCGCCATCCGGACGGAACTGGGGCGCTACAAGACCAGCGCGGAGTATCAGCGCGTGCGCCATCAGGACCGTCATATGGCGAACGCTTCCTTTGCGCTGGGCATGGCGGCGTCCATCGCCGACCGGCTGACGGCCGCCAAGGCCGCGCGCGAACGGGGGCGGGGCGGGGATTCGCGCGGCCTCGTTGTCATGAAGTCCGCGCGGGTCGAGGCGGAAATGCGCAAGCTCGATCTCGCGCTGCGCACCGTGCGCCGGCCCGCCCGCGTGGTGTCGCCGCCCGCCTACGACGCCGGAGGCGCCGCGGCGGCCCGGGTGGATATCGGGCCGGATGGTGATACCTCATAACTAATTGACAAGCGCCCTTGCTCCGGTACTCTCCCCGCTTGGCTGCAAGGGAACGCGGCCGCTTCCTGGGAGGGAACGCACATGCTGTTCAGGAAATTGATGGGCGCCACCGCATTCGCTGCGCTGCTGGCCTCGTCCGCACAGGCTGAAATCGCCAACGGCCGCATCCGCATCGGTGTGCTCACCGACCTGTCGGGCGGCTACGAGCAGAATTCCGGCACCGGCTCCGTCGAAGCGGCCCGCATGGCGGCCGAGGAGTTCGGCGGCAAGATCAACGGCGCGACGATTGAAATCCTCGCCGGCGACCACCAGAACAAGCCCGACGTCGGCGTCTCGGTCGCCAACCGCTGGTTCGACGTGGACAAGGTCGACGCGGTGACCGACCTCGTGAACTCCGCGGTCGGCTTCGCCGTGCTGGACGTCGCGAAGGCGAAGAACAAGACCGTGCTGCTGACCAGCGCCGGTTCCGCCGACTTCACCGGAAAGGCGTGCGCGCCCGACAATTCGGTGCATTGGGTCTATGACACCTACCAGATGGGCAAGGGCATCGGCCTGGCGGTTCCGCAGCTGGGCAAGAAGTGGTTCTTCATCTCCGCCGACTACGCGTTCGGCGCGGCGCTGGAAGGCGCGGTCTCCGGCGCCGTGAAGGCTGCGGGCGGCGAGGTCGTCGGCTCCGTGAAGGCGCCGCTGGGCTCCACCGACTTCTCGTCCTTCGTGCTGCAGGCCCAGGCCTCCAAGGCCGACGTGGTGGCGATGAACAACGGCGGCGACGACGCCATCAACTCCGTCAAGGCCGCCAGGGAATTCGGCCTCACCGCGCAGGGCATGAAGATCGCCGCCCTGGGCATGGATTCGCTGCCCGCCATCAAGAGCGCGAGCCTCGAGATCGCGCAGGACGGCATGTACGTGACGCCCTGGCATCCCGGCATCAGCCCGGAGGCGCAGGCCTTCATGGACAAGTTCATCGCCCGCAAGAAGACCGCGCCCTCGACCTTCCAGGTCGGCACCTATTCGGCGGTGCTGAACTACCTGAAGGCCGTGCAGGCCACCAACACCACCGACCCCAAGACGGTGATCGCCCAGATGCGCAAGACGCCCATCAAGGACGCCTTCACCAACGCGGGCACGCTGCGCGAAGACGGCCGCATGGTCCACGACGTGTACCTGGTGCAGATCAAGAAGCCCTCCGAGTCCAAGGGCGAGTGGGATCTGCTGAAGGTCGTGAAGGACATTCCGGGCGACCAGGCCTTCCGGCCGCTGTCGGACGGCGCCTGCCCGGCGCTCAAGAAGTAGCGCCCACGGGCCTCTGAAACGTCTCCGCGCCGGGGCCGCAGCCGCGGCGCGGATACGCCAATGGACAATCACTGCATGGCGGCCAACGCGGGGGGCGAGACGGGCGTGCGCGAACCTATTCTCCGGATGCAGGGCGTGCGCAAGACGTTCGCGGGCTTCGTCGCCGTGCGCGACCTCAACCTCGATGTCGAGCGCGGCACGATTCACGCGCTGATCGGCCCCAACGGCGCCGGCAAGACGACCGTGTTCAATCTCGTGACGAAGTTCCACCAGCCCACGTCCGGCCGGATCACGTTCAACGGGCAGGACATCACCGCCAAGTCGCCCAGCGACATCGCCCGGCTTGGCATGGTGCGGTCCTTCCAGATCTCCGCCGTCTTCGCCAGCATGAGCGCGCTCGACAACGTGCGCGTCGCCCTGCAACGGTTCCGCGGCGACAACTTCGCCTTCTGGAAGTCGGACCGCACGCTGCGCAGCCTCGACGACCGCGCCCGCGAACTCCTCGCCGACGTGGGCCTGGACGACGCGCGCGACCGCAAGGCGGCCGAGCTGCCCTATGGCCGCCGCCGCGCGCTGGAACTGGCGACGACCCTGGCGCTCGATCCCGAACTGCTGCTGCTCGACGAGCCGATGGCGGGCATGGGGCATGAGGACGTGGACCGCACGTCCGCCCTCATCCGCCGCGTGGCCAAGGACCGCACCGTGCTGATGGTGGAGCATAACCTGTCCGTGGTGGCGGACCTGTCGGACCGCATCACGGTGCTGGCGCGCGGCGAGATCCTCTCGGAGGGCACCTACGCGCAAGTGTCGAAGGACCCGGCGGTGATCGAGGCCTATGTGGGGACGGACCATGACTGAGCCCGCGCTGGCCATCGCAGACCTGCACGCGTTCTACGGAGAATCCCACGTGCTCCACGGCGTCGCCCTCGAGGTTGCGCAGGGCGAGGTCGTCACCATCATCGGCCGCAACGGGGCGGGCAAGTCCACCACCATGCGTTCCATCATGGGGATGCTGGAGCGTCGCCAGGGTTCGATCCGCATTCGCGGGCGCGAAACCATCGGGTGGCCTTCGGAGAAGATCGCCCGGCTCGGCATGGGCTACGTGCCCGAGGAGCGCGGCATCTACTCCAGCCTCGACGTCACCGAAAACCTGATGCTGCCGCCCCGGCTCGGCCCCGGCGGCATGAGCGTGGAGGACATCTACACGCTGTTTCCCAACCTGTCCGAGCGCCGCCGCAGCCAGGGCACGCGCCTTTCGGGCGGCGAGCAGCAGATGCTGGCGATCGGCCGGGTGCTGCGCACGGGGGCCGACATCTTCCTCCTCGACGAGCCCACCGAGGGCCTCGCGCCGGTCATCGTGCAGCAGATCGGCGTCGCCATCGGCGCCATGAAGGCCAAGGGCCACACCATGGTTCTGGTGGAGCAGAACTTCCGGTTCGCCGCAAAGCTAGCGGACCGGCACTACGTCATGGAGCACGGACGCATCGTCGATGTGATCGCGCGGGAAGATGTGGCGGCGAGCGCCGGCCGCATCAAAGCCTATCTGGGGGTTTGAACGCTCATGTCGACCCAGGCGCTCTTCGGCCAATTGCTCGTCGGCCTCATCAACGGCTCCTTTTACGCCATGATGAGCCTCGGGCTCGCCATCATCTTCGGACTTCTCGGCGTCACCAACATCGCCCAGGGCGCCTTCTACATGATGGGCGCGGTGTTCTCGTGGCTCATGCTGCGGGAACTCGGCATCGGATACTTCTACGCGCTCCTGCTGTCGCCCATCCTCGTGGGGCTCATCGGGGCGGCGGTGGAGAAGACCCTGCTCAGCCGCATCTACAAGCTCGATCACATGTACGGGCTGCTGCTCACCTTCGGCGTGCTCATGTTCACGCAGGGCATGTTCATCTATTGGATGCAGACCGCCGGGCGGCCGTATCCTGTGCCGCCGGAACTGGCGGGCGGATTCAATCTGGGCTTCATGTACCTGCCGAAGTACCGCGCCTGGGTGGTGCTGGCCTCGCTGGTCATCTGCTTCGCCACGTGGTTCGCGATTGAAAAGACCGCGCTGGGCCGCACCCTGCGCGCCGCGACGGAAAATCCGGCGCTCACCCGCGCCTTCGGCGTCAACGTGCCCGCGCTCATGACCATCGGCTTCGGGGTCGGCGTCGCGCTGGCGGGCGCGGCGGGCGTGCTGGCGGCGCCGATCTACACGGTGAGCCCCCTCATGGGCGCGGACCTCATCATCGTGGTCTTCGCCATCATCGTGATTGGCGGCATGGGCTCCATTCTCGGCTCCATCGTCACCAGCGTCGGCCTTGGCCTGCTGGAGGGCCTCGCCAAGGTGGTCTACCCGCAGGGCTCAAACATGGTCGTGTTCGTGGTGATGATCGCGGTTCTGCTGGTCAAGCCGGCCGGCCTCTTTGGACGGGAGCGGTGAGCGCCATGAAAGACGCCCGCGCCTCGTTCGATCCGGTCACTCTCGCGGCCATCGCGGCCGCAGCCGTGCTGCTGGTCGGCGCGCCGTTCGTGTTCTATCCGCTGTTCCTCACCAAGGTGCTCTGCTACGCGCTGTTCGCGTGCGCGTTCAACCTTCTGCTCGGCTCCTGCGGTCTGCTGTCGTTCGGCCATGCGGCCTATTTCGGCACGGCGGCTTATGTGGCCGGCCACGCGGCGAAAGTCTGGGGACTGCCGTTCGAGGCGTGCCTCGCGCTCGGCGTCATGGCGTCCGCCGCGCTGGGGGCGGTCTTCGGCTACATCTCCATCCGCCGCCAGGGCATCTACTTCGCCATGATCACGCTGGCGCTGGCGCAGATGATCTACTTCCTCGCCCTGCAACTGCCATTCACGGGCGCTGAGGACGGGCTCACGGCGATTCCGCGTGGCAAGGTGCTGGGCCTCTTCAGCCTCGACGATCCCCTGGTGCTCTATTTCACCACGCTCTGCCTTTTCGTGGGCGCGTTGATGCTCATCCACCGCATCACGCATTCCACCTTCGGGCAGATCCTGCGCGCCATCCGCGACAACGAACCCCGGGCGATTTCGCTGGGCTTCGAGGCGAACCGCTTCAAGCTGCAGGCCTTCGTGCTGTCCGCCGCGCTCGTGGGCCTTGCGGGCGCCAACAAGGCCATCGCGTTCAAGCTGGCGACGCTGACGGACGTGCACTGGTCCACCTCGGGCAGCGTCATCCTCATGACCCTTCTGGGCGGTCTTGGCACGCTGCTGGGGCCGTTCGTGGGCGCGCTGGTGGTGGTGACGCTGGAGAACTACCTCGCCGATTCGGGCCTGCCCATTCAGGCGGTCATCGGCGGCATCTTCATCCTCTGCATCCTGCTGTTCCGGCGCGGCATCGTCGGCGAGGCGCAGGGCTGGGTCGAGACCCTGCGCCGCCGACGGGCAGGCTAGCTAGCTAGCGCTTCGCGTCCACGCACAGGACGCTGGGCGCAGGCTCTTGGGCATAGAGCGCCTGGACGAGCGGCGCGCGGTTGCCCAGCACGGCGCGCTGGTTGATCGAGCCCTTGTCGGTCATCTCGCTCTTGTCGATGGACGGCCCGTCCTGCAGCAGGATCGCGCGCGCGATGCGCGTCGAGCTGCCGGTGCTCTTTCGGGAAAAGCTTTGCAGCAGCTCGTCGAAGCGCGCCCGCACGAGGGGATGCGCAACGGCCTCGGGGGCGCTCAGCGCAGGCTCTCCGGCGAGCGCCCGGCAGGCGTCGAGATCAGGAAACACCAGCGCGCCGATATAGTCCTGGTCGATGCCGGCGATCACCACGTCGTGCACATAGGGCGCGCAATGGTCGATGAAGGCGGCTCGCAGCGGGCCCACCAGCACCCAGGTGCCGGTGTTGAGCTTGAAGTCCTCCGCGATGCGCCCGTCGAACAGGAAGCCGCGGTTCACGTCGTTATCGTCCACGAAGCGCAGCGCGTCGCCGAGCTTGTAGAAGCCCTCTTCGTCGAACGCCTTGGCGGTGAGGTCGGGCTGGCGCCAATAGCCCGGCGTGATGTTGGGGCCGCGCACGCGCGCTTCCCACTTGCCGTCGCTGTCCACCAGCTTCATCTCGACGCCGCGCGCCGGAACGCCGACGTTGCCCGCGCCCACCATGGTCTGGTTCGCCGCCAGCGCGAAGGGTGCGGTCTCGGTGGACCCGAGCCCCGTCAGCACATAGACGCGCTCGCCGGTGGTCTGCACCGAGAGTTCGTCCAGCGCGTCCCACACGTGCTGCGCCATGCCAGCGCCCGCGTACCACATCATCTTCAGGTTCTTGAAGAACGAGCGCCGCAGCGCCTCGTCGTCGCGCAGATAGGGAACCAGCGCCGCATAGCCCTTGGGCACGTTGAAGTACCACGTGGGCGACACGTCGTGCAGGTTGCGCACCGTCGCCTCCATGCCGCCCGGCGTGGGCTTGCCGTCGTCGAGGTGAAACGTGCCGCCGTGATAGAGGAACAGGTTGAAATCGTGGTTGCCCCCCGCCGTATGGTTCCACGGCGACCAGTCGAGCGTGACAGGCGGCGTCTCCTGCATGAAGGCGAAGTGCGCGCTCGTCATCGCCATATTGGAGCACAGCATCAACTGCGTGTTGATCACCGCCTTCGGCATGCCCGTGGAGCCGGAGGTGAACAGGAACTTGGCGATCGTGCCGGGCCCGACGGCCTCGTGCGCGGCGTCCACCGCGGGCGTCTCGGCCGTGGCGAGCAGGTCCGAGAAGGGCGTGGAAGGCCTGCCGGCCGGCGGGTTCTTTCCCACCACCAGCTCCACGTCCGCCGGAACCGCGTTCTCGATGGCGCGCGCGAACGGGGCGCCGTCCGCCACGAAGATCATGCCGGGCGTCATCAGCTCGATGATGTACTTCAGCTTGCCGTGATCGCTGGACACGAGCGAATAGGCCGGCGAAATGGGCGCATACGCGCAGCCCGCGTACATCGCCCCCATGCCCAGAAGCGCATGGTCGAGATCGTTGCCCGACAGGATCATCAGCGGCCGCTCGGCGCTGAGCCCACGCGCGAGAATCGCGGACGCGATGCGCCGCACGCTGGCGAGCGCCTGCGCGTAGGTGATGCGCCGCCACTGCCCGTTCTCGCGCGCCGCCAGCCACACGCGGTCAGGCGCGACGCTGGCCCAATGCTCCAAACGCTGCGTGAGTTTCGTCGGGTAGGGGTCCAGCGGATAGACGTTGCGCACGATGCGCGCGCCGTCGGCGCGCACCTCCATCGTGGCGTGGCAGTCGCCAAGGCCCGGATGACGGATCCGCGCTCCTTGAGTCTGCGCTGTGTCGTTCATCCATTCCCCCCGGCTGCTTCGCCCGCGCTGGCCGCAATTGCGCATTTTCGCGAGATCGTGATACTGGACAACATTCTATTCCAGCGCGCGGCGGGCGCCAAGCTCGCTTTCGGACCGGAAAGGCAAGCCGATGAATCTGGCCCATGTGACCTTTGAGATCCAGGACGGCCTGGCGCTCATCGGGCTCAACCGCCCCGCCAAGCGCAACGCCATCAGCGACGGCATGATCGACGAACTGAAGGCGGCGCTCGACATGGCCGCCGCGCACGCGAAGGTCGGCGTCATCTTCGGCCACGGCGATCACTTCTCCGCAGGCCTCGACCTTGCCGAACACGCCGAGCGCACGCCGTTCGAGGGCGTGCTGCATTCGCGCAAATGGCACCGGATTTTCGACGAGATCGAGCGCGGGCCCATTCCGTACGTGGCCGCCCTGCATGGCGCCGTGGTGGGCGGCGGGCTGGAGCTTGCGGCCTCCGCGCAGGTGCGCGTGGCCGACGAGAGCGCGTTCTTCGGCCTGCCGGAAGGCCAGCGCGGCATTTTCGTAGGCGGCGGCGGATCGGTGCGCATCGCGCGGCTGATGACGGCCTCCCGCATGGCGGACCTGATGCTGACGGGCCGCACGCTGAGCGCCGCCAAGGCCGAGCAGCTAAACCTGATCCAGTATGTCGCCGCCGCCGGGCAGGCGCTCGGCGAGGCCAAGGCCCTCGCGCGGCGCATCGCCTCCAACGCTCCGCTGTCGAACTTCGCCATCACCCAGGCGCTGCCGCGCATCCAGGACATGTCCCACGACGACGGGCTGTTCTTCGAGGCGCTGATGGCGGCGTTTACGCAAACGAGCCCCGATGCTGTAGAACGGCTGCGCGCGTTCCTCGACAAGCGCGCAGACCGGCTGGCGAAGCCCCGCGACTGAAGGATCATCATGGCGAAGGCGCCTGAGGCGGCCCCCGGCGGTCAGCTGGACCTGTCAGCTCTGACTGACAGCCTTGGCTTTCGGATGCACATCCTCGATCTGCGCATGATGAAGGCGCTGGGCGAGCGCTGCGCCGCCCATGGGCTGACGCCGGGCTCCGCGTCCGTGCTGATGATCATCAAGCGCAATCCCGGCGTGCGCCACGGCGAACTCGCCGACGCGTTGCTGATCCAGCGGCCCAATATGACCAAGCTGATGAAGCGCCTTGAGGCGCAGGGCCTCGTGCGGCGCCTGCCGTCCCAGGACGACCGCCGCCGCGTCGTGCTCGGCCTCACGGCGCGGGGCGAGAAGGCGGTGGCGGGCGTGCGGGCGGATTTCCTCGCCCATGAAGACATCGTGCAGGCTCAGTTCACCCCCGGGGAGCGCGCCGTGATGGCGGACTTCGTGCAGCGCATGCACGAAGCCCTCGACGCAGCGGGCGAGACCCAGCCTCAGAGAGGCGTGAAGACAGGCGTCCGGTAGCCGGTGTCGGTCTGCTGGAAGGTCACGCGCACCTTCTGGCCGATGCGCAGCGCGTCAAGGTCGCAATCGACGATGTTGGTCATCATCGTGGGGCCTTCCGCAAGCGTCACGAAGGCGAGCGCATAGGGCGGGTTGGCGCGGCGCATCACGCTGAACGAATAGATGGTCCCTTCGCCGCTCGCCTCGTTCCACTGCGTGTCTTCGCTGAAGCAGAACGGGCAGATGCTGCGCGGGTAATGGTGCGTGCGCCCGCAGCCGTTGCAGGAGCGCACGAGAAGGCGGCCCGCGTTGGCGGCGTCCCAATAGGCTTGCGTTTCCGGGTCGGGCTTTGGGCCGGGAATGGCGCGAACGGCGTCGGTCATCAGTTCACTCCCGCTCGAGGATCAGCGTTGCGCTGCCGTGCCGCGTGGGCAGGGCGCCGCCGGTGCCGTGCACCAGCGCCAGGTCGCAGTTCTTCACCTGCACGGCCGGATGCGCCTCGCCGCGCAATTGCCGCACGGCTTCGATCACCTTCGTCATGCCGCCGCGGTTGGAGGGGTGGTTGTTGCACAGCCCCCCGCCGTCGGTGTTGAACGGCAGCCGCCCGACGCCCGAGATGAGGTTGCCGTCCTGCACGAACCTGCCGCCCTCGCCCTTGGCGCAGAAGCCCAGGTCTTCGAGCGTGATGAGCACCGTGATGGTGAAACTGTCATAGATCGACGCGTACTTGATGTCGGCCGGCGTGACGCCCGCCTCCTCGAACGCGCGCGGGCCGGACCAGACCGCGCCCGAATACGTCACGTCGATGTCGCCCCCCATGGTGTGCTTGGGGGCGTAGCCCGAGCCGCGCAGCGTCACCAGCGGCTTGTTCAGCGTGCGGGCGACTTCTGGGCTGACGATGATGAGCGCGCCGCCGCCGTCGGTGATGACGCAGCAATCCAGCCGGTGCAGCGGATCGGCGATCATCGGCGAAGCGAGCACGTCCTCCACCGTCACCACGTCGCGCAGCAGCGCATGGGGATTGTGCTGCGCGTGGTGGGAGGCGGCCACCTTGATCCACGCCAGCTGCTCGCTGGTGGTGCCGTACTGGTGCATGTGCCGCATGGCGGACATGGCGTAGAGGTTGATGACGTTGGGGCCGTAGGGCAATTCAAACTGCGCCTCGGACGCGTCCAGCCCCTTCTGGGTCACGGAGGTGCCGGTGTTGGCGCCCATGGCGCGCGGCCGGCCCGCCAGGGTCACCAGCGCGACGCTGCACTTGCCCGCCGCGATGGCTTCCACGGCGTGCATCACATGCACCACGTACGCCGAGCCCCACGATTCCGTGGTGTCCAGGTAGCGCAGCCGCAGGCCCATGTAGTCGATGATCGAGAACGGGCCGGTGCCAGGGCCTTCCCAGCCGGACACGTCGCCGGCGCAGAAATAGCCGTCCACGTCGTCCTTCGTCAGGCCGGCGTCCCGCAAGGCGCCAAGCGCCACTTCCGCATGCAATTGCGCCAGCGATTTCCCGTCCGCCTTGCGGATGGGGTGCTCGTAGACGCCCGCAAGATAGGCCTTGCCCTTGACGCTCATGATGCTCACCTCTGGCGATTTAGTTATCCAAGCAAACGATTTTTGTCCACCATGCGGGTTGCCGCGCCCCACGCGCCGTTTATGCTCTCGTTTCGCCCATCAAGAGGCGGAGCCGGAGGACGCCGTGCAGTTTGGAATCTTTGACCACCTCGACGACCCGGGCCGTCCCGCCCCGCAGGTCTTCGCGGACCGCCTCGCGCTCGTGAAGGCTTATGAGGCGGCGGGTTTCGAGCGCTATCAGCTCGCCGAGCATCATGGCACGCCCCTGGGCTTCGCCCCCTCGCCGAACCTGTTCCTGGCGGCGGCGGCGCAATGCACCACGACCCTGCGGCTGGGCGCGCTGGTCAACCTGTTGCCCATCAGCGACCCGCTGCGCCTGCTGGAAGAAATCTGCATGCTCGACAACATGTCGAACGGGCGCCTGGAGCTTGGCTTGGGCCGCGGCGCCTCGCCGGTGGAACTGCAATTCTTCGGCGTGCCCGACCGCGAGGCGGCGCGGGACATCTACGTCGAGGGGCTGGATTTCCTGAAGCGCGCGCTGGCGTCCGAAACCGTGAATTTCTCAGGCGCGCGCATCAACGTGCAGGGCTTTCCCATGGTGATGCCGCCGGTGCAAAAGCCCCATCCGCCAATCTGGCACGGCGCAACGACCGGCCCCAGCGCGGCGCTGGCGGCGCGCGACGGCTCGAACGTGGTGACGCTGGGCCCCATGCCGATGGTGCGGGGGCTTGTGCAGGCCTATCGCGAGGCCTGGAGCGCCAACCATGGCGCGCACGAGCCGATGCCCTGCGTGGGCTTCGTGCGCCACGTGGTGGTGGCGGACACGCAAGACGAAGCCCGCGATCTCGCGCGTCACGCCTATGGGCGCTGGCGCACGCACATGGCGTGGCTCTGGACCCGCACGGGCGTGCCGTTTCCGCTGGAGGGCGCGTTCCCGGAAAGCTTCGACGCGCTGGAGGCGCGCGGCGCAGCCGTCGCCGGCACGCCCGAGCAGGTGCGGGCGGCCCTGCATGGCCAGATGGCCGAGTCGGGCGCCAATTACCTCGCCTGCCAGATGATGTTCGGCGACATGACGCGCGCGCAATGCGAGACGTCCGTGCGCCTGTTCGGCCGGCACGTCATGCCGGCCCTGCGAAGCGCCTTCGCCTGACGGGGCGCGGCGAAAGCCTTCAGGCGCTCGCCGCGGCCGCCTGCGGGCGCACGCCGCGGCGCGACAGCATGGTCAGGATCGCGAGCAGCGAGAAAACCGCGGAGGCCACGAACACCAGATGCGGCTTGCCGGCGTCCAGCAGCAGGCCGTAAATCCCCGGGCCGATGATCTGGCCGAGGCTATAACCGGTGGTGACGAAGCCGAACACCGTGCCGACGCTCACGTCGGTGGCCGCATGACGCACCGAGACGTCGCGCGACGCGTTGACGAGCCCGTGCATGGCGCCCGAGAGGCCCAGCAGAACGATGACGGCCGTGAAGGGCAGCACGCCCATGCCGCCTGTGATGATGAACGCCGCCGACAGCGCCAGGCACACGGCGAGCACAAGATCGTGGTTCTTCGTCCTGTCCGCCAGCCAGCCGCCGGGCAGCACGGCCAGCATGGTCATCACCTGATAGGCGGTGAGCGCCGTTGCGGCCGCCGCGACAGGCAGGCCGTACATCTCCCGCAGCGACGACACCGAGAAATGCAGGATGCCGGAATTGGCCGCCGCCGCCAGGGTGTAGAACAGGAACAACAGCAGCAGCGTCGGCGAGCGGGCGAGCTTGCCCCAGGAATCCGCGGTTCTGCCCGCCGCCTGCCGGGCGTCGCCGAAATCCGCGATCCACACGGCCATGACGGCGGCGCACAGGAGGCCCAGTCCGCCCGCCGCCACGAACGCCATGCGCCAGCCGAACAGCGCCGCCAGAAGCACCATGAGGGGCGGAGCGACGACGAAACCCAGATTGCCGCCAAGCTGGTGGGTGGCGAGCGCCCGGCCCAGCCTGTCGGAGCCCACGCGGGTCGAGAGGATCGAGTAATCAGCCGGGTGGAACACGCTCGACCCCACGCCCGCCAGCAGCATGAGGGCGATCACCTGCCAGAAGGACTGCGCCAGCCCGAGCCCGCCGATGGCGAGCGCGTTCACCATCAGGCCGCCGATCAGCACCTTGCCGCCGCCGATGCGGTTCACCAGAAACCCCATGGGGGTCTGCAACAGGCCCGTGGTGATCGCGTACGCCGTAATGGCGAAGCCGAGCTCCACATAGGACACGCCGATCTCCTCGCGCATGCTGGGAAACAGCGGCGGCAGCGCCAGCATGTAGAGATGGCTCAGCAGGTGGGCGAAGCTCACGAGGCCGATCAGGCGGAATGGCGGCGTGCTTCCTGCGGCAGGAATCGTCATGGGTCGTGACCAATTTTGGGAGTTGTTAAGCCTAGAGATAGCACCTTTTCGCAGGGCGGCTATCCTTGTAGGGTCCGGCGGCGAAATAATTCGGAACCCTCAGAGGACCCTGACGATGAGCGACGGCCGCCCGGACGCCTTGCGGCTCGACGCGCTGGAAATGCGGGCCGCCCATCAGGACGCGATGATCGCGGACCTGAACGAGGTCATCACCGCGCAATGGCGCAAGATCGACGTGCTGGAGCGCCAGCTCGCCCGGCTGCGCGAGGAATTCCAGACCATGGGCCCGCAGCGCGACGGCCCCGAGCCCCCGCCGCCCCATTATTAGGTGCCCGGTCTAACGTGGGGCGTGCAGGGCGCCCACCAGCAGCAGGCCGCCGAGATTGCCGACGTTGTTGAAGAAGTAGTTCATGTGAATGCGGCGCGCCGCCTCCTCGCCCATGCTCCACCAGCGATGGTAGATGAGGTTGGCCAGCACGGTGAACACGAACAGCAGGCCCGCGCCCAGCAGCGCGAACACGTCCAGCAGGATCATCAGCCCGCCGCCGAACTGGAACGCGAAGCCCAGCAGCAGGAACGCGCCCGGCAGCGGCACGCCAAGCTGCGCGAACTTGCGGACATGGTTCGCCCGCAAGCGCAGGTTGCGCGCCCCGATCACCAGATAGAACGTGGCGATGCACGCCTGGCCGGCCATCTGCAGGATCGAGCTGTTCTCATAAAGCATCTTGGCGCTTCCTCCAGCATGCCGGCGCGTGCGCGCCACGCCTTGGCCCATTGTCTTTTGCCATCGTTCTTGTAGCGTTCGGCCATCAAAAGAGGCGCCGGGACGTTCAGGCCCGCGCGGCGAAAAATCAAGGAGGAAACCCATGAGCTCATCTTCGTCTCCCCACGCCCGGCGCTGGAAGGAGCAGCGCTGGCTGTTGGACGCGGTCGTGCGCACGATCGGCGTGGAATGGGACCAGGCGCGCATCGGCTCCAAGAGCCGCCCGGCGGGCGCAGAGGCGGAGGCGGAGTTCCGCGCCGTGGCGGCCCGCATCAAGCGCTATGACGATTTCGACCGCGAGTTCGCCGTGCAGGCCCGCAAGCGCGCGAAGATGGCCGTTCAGTACGAGCAGGAGGGCCGCTTCGTGGCCGCGCGCGAGAACTACATGACCGCAGCGCTGCTGTGGTCGACCGCCTGCTGGCCGCTGCATGAGCATTGCGAGCAATTGCACACGTACGAAAAGCACGTGAACGACTGCTTCGCGGGCTACATGCGCCACGCGCCCCAGCCCGTGTCGCGCGTGGAGATTCCCTTCGAGGGAAAGTTCATGCCCGCCTACATGCACCTGCCGCGCGAGCCCCGCGCGGGCGAGACGTTTCCCTGCGTGATCATTATCGGCGGCATGGATTCCAGCAAGGAGAACATGGTCTCCATGTACGGGGACCGCTTCCTTGAGCGCGGGTTCGCGGTGCTGGCGCTGGACGGGCCCGGGCAGGCGGAAGCCATCACGCGGCGGATCTTCTTCACGCCCACGAACTTCGGCGACGCAGCGGAGGCGACCTATGCGTGGCTGCGCACGCAGGCCTATGTGGATCTCGACAGGCTCGTGGTGCGCGGCACGAGCTTCGGCAGTTATTTCGGCACGGTGTTCGCGGCGAAGCTGGGCGCGCGCATCAAGGGTTTTGCGGCCACGGGCGTGTGCCAGGAACCGGGCTGCGACACGATTTTCAACGCCGCCTCGCCGACCTTCAAGATGCGCTTCATGTTCATGTCGGGATTTGAGGACGAGGACGCCTTCGACGCGTTCTGCAAGGGCATCGACCTGCGTCCGCTCGCCCCCTCCATCACGTTCCCCTACATGGTGGTGGCGGGAGAGAAGGACCAGCTCTCGCCCATCGAGCACACCGAAGCCCTGTTCGACACGATCCCGGGTCCCAAGCGGCTCGTGATCTTCGAGGGCGCCAATCACGGCGTGGCGGGAGCGCCCAGCGTGACGAACGGCGAAGAGAAAGTCACCATGATCGCCGACTGGCTGCTCGATCGCGTCAACGGCAAGCCGTTCACGTCCGAGCGGTGGTTCGTGGATGCGTCGGGAACCCCGCGCATCACGAAATACGCCTGAGCGGCAGGGGCGGGGGCGCGGCGCGCCCTTCGCCCGACCGCCTATTTCGTCTCCGGCGCCTCGACCACCTTGCCGGTGGGGTCGATGGCTTCCACGGTGCGCTTGATGACGTCCGCCGGGGCGGCGAACAGCTTGCCCACGAGGGCCTCGACCTGCGCGCCGGACTTTACGTCCACGTCCTGCAGCCGCTTTTTGGCTTCGGCGAGATAATCGGGATCGGCGGCGGCCTTGTCGAAGGCCGCGCGCCAACCCGCGAGAACCTCGGGCCTTGTCCCCGGGGGCAGGTAATAGGGATTGTTGAACTCGTAGGGCAGCAGGAAGAACTCCAGCGCGTCGCGGTCCTTCTTGTCGTGCACGAAGTCGAGCGCGCGCGGAACCTTCGGGAATTCGGCGTCCGCCTCCATGGCAACGTGGACGAGGATCTTGAGCTTTCCGTCGCGGATCCAGTGCGGGCGCGTGGCGCGCAGGGAGTTCAGCGTGGTGCAGGTGGCGTCCACCTCGCCGCGCTCCAGCGCCAGCAGCGCGGTGCCGCCCGTGTATCCCGAGATGGGCTTGAATTTTGTGCCGATGAGCGCGTTCATCAGCAGCGCGGAGCGCGTCGGCGCCGAGCGCGCGCCGGTCGCCGCCACTGTCACCACCTTCGATTTCACGTCCTCGATGCTGTTGACGTCCACCGTGTGCCACACGGCGCACACGGTGTTGCCCGTCGCGAGGCTTCCAAGCCAGCCGAACTTCGATACGTCGTAGATGGACGGCGTTTTTTCCAGGAAGGGATCGGCGATGGGTCCCACGTTCGTGGTGCCGATCGCCGCGCCGTCCTTCGGGGCGACGTTGTAGAGGTATTGCACCGCCTGCGCGCCGCCCGCGCCCGGCATGTTGGCGATGACCACCGCCGGATGGCCCGGCAGGTACTTCTGGAAATAGGGCGCGATGGCGCGCGCATAGGCGTCGACGCCGCCTCCGAGGCCGCCGGCCACGTAAATCGTGACCGTCCGGTCCTTCAGGTCGAAGTCCGCCGCGCGCGCCGCGCCCGACGCGAAAAGCCCCAGCAGCGCAAGGCCTGCCGCGGCGGCGGTTGAACGGGGTCGCTTTCCCATGATGCTCGTCTCCATTGGTGATGCGCGCACGCGCTCAGGCGGGCAGCACGCGCAGGCCCGGGGGAAAGTCATGCATGGGAACCGCGCCCTCGTCGGTGATGAGCAGCATGTCGCCCGTCTGCACGCCGGCCGTCCCGTCCAAAGTCGTGACGTTGGGCTGCACGACCACAAGCTGGCCGGCCACGAACGGCTCCTCCGGCAGCTTGCCGTTGGAGCGGCTCGCCGCCCCCAGCACGGGCGGAAAATAGCCGCCGCCGTAGCCGTGCAGAATGTCGTCCACCGCCGTGAAACCCGCCTTCTCGATCACCCCGGAGGCTGCGACCACGTCCGCCGGAAGGGCGCCGGGCTTCAGCGTCTTCACGATGGCGTCATAGGCGGCCTGCGCCACGTCGTGCAGGTCGCGGTAGAGGGGGGTGGGCTCCTGGTCGACGCAGAACGTGCGCAAGACCTGCCCGGAATAGCCGAACAGGTCCGCGCTGATCTCGGAAAACACCACGTCGCCCTTCTGCAGTTTGCGCGACGAATGATACTGGCATGGCGCGGCCACGCTCGGCGCGCTCATCGGCGTCGCGCCGATGAAGTGCAGGCCCGTCGCGCCTCCCTTGCCGACATAGGCGCGCTCGACCGCGTTCGCGAGTTCGCGCTCGGTGACGCCAGGCTTCGCGTTGTCGGCGAGCCCCTGCATGCCAAGGTCGGAGAACCACGAGCCGATGCGGAACCAGTCCAGTTCTTCCGCCGACTTCACCTTGCGCAGCCGCACATAGTCCTTCGAGAGGTTGACGGGCTTGCCGAACGCCGCCGACAGGATCTCGTGGGCGTCATGGCCGATCTGGCCCATGAAGCCGACGCGCTGGGGCTTCGCGCCCCGGCGGCGCAACTCCTCGACGACGTTCTGGAACGTCGAGGGTCCGCCCCATTTCACCTCGGCCTCGTGAGCGATGCGCCGCGCCAGCGCAAGGTGATTGTAATAGTGGACGAACAGCACGTCCTTCTCGCCCGCGCTGAACACGCAGGCGGCTTCCGTCGTCACCGGCCAGTGGCTGAGCCAGTGCACCACGGACCCGCGCCAGCCCGCGCCGTAATAGATCAGGTGATCGACGCCGGCCTGCGCCATCACGTCCCGGACCGCGGCGCGCCTGCGCTGCATCTCGCCGTCGGAGAACTTGGGATACTCGGCTTCTAGCAAAGCCAATGCGTGCGCGTTGAGCATGCGGCGTCGGTCCTCCAGCGCTGGCTCATGCGCTTGCCGCGCCGGCCTTGGGGGTATCTTATTCGGATCGCGCCTGAAGGAAACAGAAACTTGGGCGATGCGCGGGGCCGCTCCGGCTCCGCGTGGAACGCATCAGGGAGGCGCAACATGGCGGGTCTGGAGGAAGAGGTCGCGGCGGTCACCGGCGCGCTGGCGCGCGAGCAGGCCTATGTGCTGATGATGCGCCCCGCGGAGAACGCGCCGCCGCTGGAGTCGCGCGAGCGCACGCGGCTCGACCATCATCGCTATCTGCTCGATCTTGAGCGCACGGGCGCGCTGTTCGCCGCCGGGCCTTTTGCGGACCTGGGCGAAAAGCCTTCCGGCGCAGGCATGATCATCATTCGCGCCGCAAACCGCGAGGAGGCGGCGCGCATTGGCGCGCAGGAGCCCTACACCAAGGCCGGCCAGCGGGTCATGGAGGTGATCCCCTGGCAGCGCAACGAGGGAACGGTGCGCCTCGAGATCCGCCTCGCGGACGGCGTGCTGAAAATCGACGAGCGCACCTACCGGCTGCAAAAGCAGGACCCATGACAATACGGCCCGGCCGCAGGGGCCGGGCCGCTTGACGAGCACGCGCTTCGCGACGGTTTACGCGGGCGCCATCTGCCTTTGCGCCGCGATCGCCAGCCCAAGGTCGCGCAGCAGGCGGTCCACGTGCTCGCTGCGGGCGCCTTCGCCCATCAGGCCGATGCGCCAGACCTTGCCGGCCAGCGGGCCAAGGCCCGCGCCGATCTCGATGTTGTAGTCGTGGAGCAGGCTGCTGCGCACCTGCGCGTCGTTGATCCCCTCAGGAATGCGCACCGTGTTGAGCTGCGGCAGGCGATAGGCCTCGTCCACCAGGAAGGAGATGCCCAGCTTCGCCATGCCGTCCACCAGCCGCAGGTGCGCGGCCCTGTGGCGCGCGAAGCTGGCCTCGAGCCCCTCGTTCAGCAGGCGCCGCAGGGCTTCGTGGAAACCGTAGAGGCTGTTGATGGGGGCGGTGTGGTGATAGGCGCGCGCGCCCGCGCCGGTCCAGTAGGCCATGACCTGCGTGACGTCGAGGAACCACGACAGCACCTTCGTCTTGCGGTTCTTGATGTGCTCCACGGCGCGCGGGCTGAACGACACGGGCGACAGCCCGGGCGGGCAGCTCAGGCATTTCTGGGTGCCCGAATACACCGCGTCCACGCCCCACTCGTCGATGTGCACCGGCACGCCGCCCAGCGACGTGACGGCGTCCATGATGACCATGGCGCCATGCCTGGCGGCGACGGCGCAAATCTCCTTCGCGGGCGACAGAACGCCGGTCGAGGTCTCTGAATGCACGAAGGCGACGAACTTGATGTCCTTGTCGGCCGCCAGCGCGGCGTCCACGGCGGCGGGATCCACGGGCTTGCCCCATTCCACGTCCACCGGCACGACCTGCGCGCCGCCGCGCGAGGCGACCTCGGTCATGCGCATGCCGAACACGCCGTTGCGGGCGACCAGGATCTTGTCGCCGGGCTCCACAAGGTTGAGCACGCACGCGTCCATCCCCACGCTGCCGGGGCCCGCCACGGTGAACGTGGCGTCGTTCGTCGTGTCGAAGACCGTTTGCAGCATCGACTTCAGTTCGTCCATCAACCGGATGAAGGCGGGGTCGAGATGGCCGATGGTCGGCAGCGCCAGCGCCGCGAGCACTTCGGGGGCGACCGGCGAGGGGCCGGGCCCGAGCAGCAGGCGCTGCGGCGGCAGAAAGGGGTCGGTCATCGTGCGATTCATGGTGTTCCACCCGCGCTGGAATTTTGACGTTCCTTCAGCCGAAGGTTTTGGCGGCATTGCGGCGGGTGGTCAAGCGCCGCGCGATTCGCGCGTCTGCGGCTCGTGCGCGCGCCCTCAGCCTCTGCGCGCCAGCGGTTTGGGCGTAGTCCCAATCAGCCTCGGAGGCGTCGCGCGCCCACGATGGGCGCGGGCGCCGCCGGGTGGGCCGCTAGCGCTTCTCGGACGTGACGCGTTCGTAATAGGCCCGCACGCCCTCAAGGACGTCCTTGGGATAGGAGGCTGACTGCTTCACGAAACTGTCCACCTCCGCCCCGCTGAGCGGGTCGAACCGCAGGGCGCCTTTCTCGATCTCCGCCAGGAACTCGGGGTCCTTCAGCATCGCGTCGAACGCCGTGCGCCAAGCCTGCAGCCTGTCCTGCGGGACGCCGGAATGCACCGCCAGCGAACGGCCGATCCAGGGCCCGATGGTGAAGACCTGCAGGAAGGCCTTTTCCACCTCGGTGCTCCCCATCATGCCGATGGCCGGCAGGCCCTTGATCTCCTCCATGGGACGGGCCGTGTAGGAGAAGAGCGGCTTCACCTTGCCCTGCCGCATGTCGTCCCCGAAGCGCTGGACCGCCGTCTCCCAGTTCATCATCACCACGTCCGCCTCGCCGCGCTCCCACGCGAGCTGCGCGTCCGGCAGGCCTTTGTAGCCGGACACCACGTTGATCTTCGTGCCCAGCAGCGCGTTGATGAGATGCCAGTTGAGGGAGGTCGGCTGCGTGACGCCGATGCCGGCGGCGTTGAACGAGCGCGTCTTTGCGTCATCAAGGCTGCGCATGCCCGACTTCTCGGAGGCGACGCCGATCTGCACCAGCTCCATCATGCGCCCGATCCACGCAAACTCCGCAGGGTCGTAGCCGGGGTTCGTGTTCAGCACGCCGTCCTGCACGATGTTGATGGGCGCCAGCAGCAGCGTGGTCCCATCCTTGGGCGCCACTTGCGCCACGTGGCGGATCGCCGTGACGCCGCTTGCGCCCGGCATGGACTGCACGATGACCGTGGGATTGCCCGCCATGTGCTTGCGCAGATGCCGCGAAGCCAGCATGGCGTACTGGCCATAGGTGCCCGCCGTCTCGAAGCCGATGACGATGCGCGCCGTCTTGCCGCGGAAGAATGCGTCCGGCGCCTGCGCCAGAGCGGCTTGGCTCGCCAGCCCGAGCAGAAGGCCGGGGAGCGCCAGCGCGCGGCCCATCCTGTGAAACGCCCGCAGCCTGTTGCGCATGAATGATCCTCCCGTGTCGCGCGCAATCTGCGGCGCCGGACCGCTCAGCGCAATGGCGCCTCAGTGCGAGCGGGTCGCGGCCCGCAGGGTCGCGCTTGGCGTCTCGCCGAACGCGTCGCGGTAGTGCATGGTGAACTGCCCCATGTGGGAGAACCCGCAACTGAACGCCGCCTGGGTGACGGAAAGCCGCGTGGACGGCATCGCGAGCAGGCGATGCACGCGCGCCAGCCGCCGGGTGCGGATGTGCGCCGAGACGGTGCCGCCCGTCTGCTTCTGGAACAGCAACTGGACGGAGCGCACGCTCAAGCCCGCGGCGGCGGCCACGTCCGACAGGGTGAGGGCGCAGGTGAGGCGATCCTCGATGTATTCGATGCACCGGTTCAGCGCCGCCGAGCCCGCCGGGGCCGCCGCCTCGGGCGCCGCGCCCACCAGCGCCTGCGCGGCGTAAAGATAGAGCAGCTCTTCATGCACAAGGTGGAACGCAGCCTTGTCGAGCATTCCGGCGTCGTTGGCGATCTGGTGCAGGACGAAACGGAACGTGCGCTCCAGCGCCTCGAGTTGCGGGGTCGCTTCGTACCAGAGCGCCGCGACGCGCGCTTCCAGCGACACGTCAGAGTCCAGAGACTCGAGGTCGGCGGCGAGGCGGGCGCGGGAAAGTTTTGTCAGGATCGCGTGAGCGGCGGACGATTTTGAGGCGTGTCGATCCAGAGGACTGAACGACAGGCTGCGGGGCGAGGCCTTCCTGCGGCCGTCGAGCGTCGCTTCCAGGTTCCCGGCGAGCGTGAGCAGCATGCGCACAACGCCGTCCGGTTCCGCCTCGATCGACCAGGGACCCGTGACGCCCTCCGTCACCCCGATGGAGCCGATCTCGGTGTAGTTGATCTTGAACCGCCAGGTGGGCGAGCGCGTGTAATCGAACCGGCGATAGCCGGGCTGTCGCAGCGAAACGCCATGAAACGCGGTGTCCGGGTCGGACGTCCACAGAGCTTTATGTCTGGCGAGCAGCATCGCGATTCTCCTCTGGCGAGGAGGGGCGTGAAAAGGCGAAACGACTATCGGAATTGCGCAATCGCGACGAAATTCATTCGCTTGAACGAAAAAACCTCCCGCCGGCCGGGCGGGAGGTTTCGAGGTCGGCCTTTTGATGGGCTCAGTCCTTGCGGGGCAGGCCCATCAGCTTGGCGATCTCGGCGACTTGCGCTTCCTGGCGCTCGATGGCCGCGGTGAACTCGTCCGCCCCGCCGGGGTTCGGCACCTGCCCGGTGGCCACCAGCCTCGAGGCGATGTCGGGCTCGCTCGCGACCTCCACGATGTCCTTGCCGATCTTGCGGCGAAGCTCGAGCGACATGCCCTTAGGGCCGAAGACGCCCACGAGGCCTTCCAGCTCCATGGACGGGAAGCCCGCCTCGATGGCGGTCGGCGTGTCGGGCAGGATGCTCACGCGCTGGCGGCCCGTGACGACGAGCAGCTTGGCGACGTTGCCCTGCATGGCGGGCTGGAGGATCGCCAGAGAGGCCATGGAGCCCTGCACGCGCTCGGTCCCCATGTCGTTCGCGCCCTGCACAAGGTTGGTGTAGGGCACCTTCACCACGTCGATGCCCACGGACTTCGCGAACCCGTCCCAGACGAATTCGGTGATGCCCGGCACCAGCACGACGTTCATCTTGCCCGGCGAGGCTTTGGCCTTGTCGACCCATTCCTTCAGGGTGTTCGTCCCCAGCGAGCTCGCGACCGCAAAGCCCAGCACGGTGTTGGAGAACCGCGCGATGGGCAGCAGGTCCGTCGTGCGCTCGTAGCCGCGCTTCTCGTAGCGATAGGGGTGCGGGGTGAAATTGCCCGCGGGGCTGAACAGCAGCATGTGGTCGTCGTTGGCGCCCACCACCGCCTTGATGCCGATGAGGCTGTCGCCGCCCGGGCGGTTCTCGACGATGACGGCCTGCGGCCAGCGGCGGCTCAGCTTGTCGGCCGCCAGGCGCGCGCCGATGTCGGCGCCCGCGCCTGGCGCGAACGGCACGATGAAGCGCACCACGCGCGTCGGCCATTCCTGCGCCAGCGC
>JAQGJX010000108.1 GCA_028290405.1 Hyphomicrobiales bacterium | reverse complement strand
GCTTGCCGCTGGGCGGCGCGGCGGCCGCCGAGGGCGCGCCCTGCCCGCTCGCGGCCTTGCGGGCGGCCATGTCGGCCGCGAAATCCGCGAAACGGTCGTGCGGCTCCTCCTCCATGGGCTGGTCGACGCCCATGGCGACATACCAGCGCAGCAGCGCTTCCAGCTCGGGCCGTGTCATGTCTGCGGCGTTGAGGGGGACCATGGACGCATCTTATCCGGCCAGGCCCGCGCCCGCCAGCCGGGCAGGATCATGTTTGCCCCGCCTGCCGGATAAGGTAAGCACGAAACCATAGCCGAGACGCCAAAGAGGACGCCCGATGCCCGAGACCGCCGCACTGCCCGAACGCGAGGGCATGGATTACGACGTGGTGATCGTGGGCGCGGGCCCCGCCGGCCTGTCGGCCGCCATCCGCCTGAAGCAGATCGCCCCCGAGACGACCGTTGTGGTGGTCGAGAAGGGCTCGGAAGTGGGCGCCCACATCCTCTCGGGCGCGGTGATCGACCCCATCGGCCTCGATCGCCTTCTGCCGGACTGGCGCGAGGACCCGGAGCGCCCGCTGAAGACCCCCGTCACGGAGGACCGGTTCTACTTCCTCGGCCATTCGGGCGGCGTGCGCCTGCCCAACGCGCTGATGCCCGGCCTGATGGACAACCACGGCAATTTTGTCGGGTCGCTGGCCAACGTCGCGCGCTGGCTGGGCGCGCGCGCCGAGGCGCTGGGGGTCGAGATCTATCCCGGCTTCGCCGCCAGCGAGCTGCTGTTCGACGCCGCAGGCGCGGTGACGGGCGTGGCGACCGGCGACATGGGCGTGGGCAAGGAAGGCGAGATCAAGCCGGGCTTCACCCGCGGCATGGAGCTGCGCGGCAAGTACACCCTGCTGGCGGAAGGCGCGCGCGGCTCGCTGAGCAAGCAGGCGATCGCGCGCTTCGGCCTGGCGGAGGACCGCGAGCCGCAGAAATACGGCATCGGCCTGAAGGAGCTTTGGCGCATCGACCCCGCTCTGCACAAGCCCGGCCTCGTGCAGCACTCGTTCGGCTGGCCGCTCGACAATTCGACCGGCGGCGGCTCGTTCCTCTACCACATGGAGGACGGGCTCGTGTCCGTCGGCTTCGTGGTCCACCTGAACTACCAGAACCCGACGCTGTCGCCGTTCGACGAGTTCCAGCGCTTCAAGACGCATCCGATGATCGCCCCCACGTTCGCGGGGGCCACGCGGCTCGCCTATGGGGCGCGGGCGATCACGGAAGGCGGCTGGCAGAGCGTGCCCAAGCTGTGCTTCCCGGGCGGCGCGCTGCTGGGATGCGCGGCGGGCTTCGTCAACGTGCCGCGCATCAAGGGATCGCACAACGCGGTGCTGTCCGGCATGCTGGCGGCCGAGCATGTGGCGCAGGCGCTGGCGGCGGGCCGCGCGCAGGACGAACTGACGTCCTACGAGGACGCGTGGCGCGACAGCGACATCGGCCGCGACCTGGTGCGCGTGCGCAACGTCAAGCCGCTATGGTCGAAGCTCGGCACGCTGGCGGGCGTCGCGGTGGGCGGGCTCGACATGTGGACTAACCAGCTTTTCGGCTTCTCGCTGTTTGGCACGCTGAAGCACGGCAAGCCCGACCACGCGACCCTGAAGCCGCTGTCGGACGTGACCCCCATCGTCTACCCCAGGCCCGACGGCGTGTTGTCGTTCGACAAGCTCTCGTCGGTGTTCATCTCCAACACCAACCACGAGGAAGACCAGCCCTCGCACCTGAAGCTCGCCGATCCCTCGCTTCCCGTGCGCGAGAACCTGCCGGTGTATGGCGAGCCGGCTCGCTTGTACTGTCCCGCAGGGGTTTATGAGATCGTCTACGGCGACGAGGCCGCCCGCAAGGAGCCGCGCTTCGTCGTCAACGCGCAGAACTGCGTGCATTGCAAAACTTGCGACATCAAGGACCCGGCGCAGAACATCACCTGGGTTCCGCCCGAGGGCGGCGGCGGGCCGAACTATCCGAACATGTGACAAGACGCGCGCGGCCGCTAAAATCCCACCCCGCGCACGAACGTCGCGACCACAATGCCCGCCGCCAGCGCCAGCACTTCCTTGCCCGTGAGGAACATCACGGCGGCCACCGCAGGCGCGGCGATCCAGCCCGCAGGCCCGCCTTTCAGGGCGAGGGGCGCGATGGAGGCGGCGAAGATCGCAACAGGCAGCGCCTCAAGCCCGCGGCGCAGGCGCTGCGTCAGCGCGAAGCGCCCGATGATCCAGTAGCCGCCCACGCGCAGCAGCACGGTGACGAGCGCCATGGCGGCGATGGCGTAAAGGTGGCCGTCGGCCAAAGGCGCGTTCATGCGCGCTCTCCCCGGAACGCCGCCGCGACGGCGCCCGACAGCGCCCCGATGGGGATGAACCAGTATCCCGGCAGCGCGAGGCTCGCCACGACGGCGGCCCCGGCGGAGACGAGGAAGGGATAGAAATCGCGCGTGCGGGCGAGGATGGGGACGAGCGTGGCGGTGAACGTCAGCACGATGATGAGGTCGAGCCCGAAGGCGCGCGGCTCGCGCACCAGGGAGCCGATGAAATAGCCGGGCACGCTGGACGCGGTCCATGTGGCCCACAGGAAGAACGAGGACCCGATGACGACCCCAAAGTCGCGCCCGCCCTCCGCGTTGTAGCGGATGGACGACGCCCAGGCGCCGTCGGTCAGCACCCCCAGCGCGGGATACACGAGGCCCGCCCGCACCGGCGACAGCCAAGGCCGCAGCGAGGCGCCCGACAGCACGAAGCGCATGTTGACCATGCCGGCCACGCCCGCGACCGCCAGCACGTGGACCCATGTCCAGTCGCGGGTCCACATTTCCAGCGCCACCATCTGGGCCGCCGCCGCGCACACCAGCGCGTTCATCAGCACGGCCTCGCCGAAGGTGAGCCCCTTCTGGGCCGCGAACGTGCCCACCGCCGCGCCAAACAGCAGGTAGCCGGGCACGTAGGGCAGCGACATGCGTACGCCCGCGCGCACGCCTTCAGCCGTGAAGGGAACGGGTTTGGCCGCCATGCGCTCGCTGCTCCTTGAGGCTCCGACGCGCTCTCGTACAGCAGGCCCGCCGCTCTGGCCATGGCGCTCGAGCGGAACGGTCGCGCCCCGCGCCACGTTATGCGGCCGAAAGGCGGACCAGATGAGCGACGCGACAGAGCCCGGAAGCCTGATCCAGAGCGTGCCGGAGGAAGAGGCCGCCGCGCAGGCCGGGCTGCGCTACGTGAGCGACGACGAGCCGGGCCTGACGCGACGGCGCGCCGGCAAGGGCTTCGCGTACGTCGACGCGAAGGGCAAGCCGGTGCGCGACGTCGCCACGCTCGACCGCATCCGCAAGCTGGCGATTCCGCCCGCCTACACGGACGTGTGGATCTGCGCCGATCCGGAAGGCCACATCCAGGCCACGGGCCGCGACGCGCGCGGGCGCAAGCAGTACCGCTATCATCCGCGCTGGAGCGAGGTGCGCGACGCGGACAAGTACGGCCGCATGATCGCCTTCGGGACCCTGTTGCCCAAGCTGCGCACACGCATCGACGCGCATATGCGCCGCGAGGGGCTGGGGCGCCGCAAGGTGCTCGCCACAGTGGCCCATCTGCTCGACACCACGCTCATCCGCGTCGGCAACGAGGATTACGCGAAGGCCAACAAGAGCTACGGGCTCACCACGCTGCGCAATCGCCATGTGGACATCGCGCCCGGCGCGCTGCGCTTCGAGTTCAAGGGCAAGAGCGGCAAGGCGTGGCGCCTGCAGGTGCGCGACCGGCGCATCGCCCGCATCGTACGGCAGATCCAGGAACTGCCCGGCCAGCAATTGTTCCAGTACATCGACCGCACGGGCAAGAAGCGCGCGGTGACCTCGGCGGACGTGAACGCCTATCTGCGCGACGTGACCGGCGAGGCCATCACCGCCAAGGAGTTCCGCACATGGGCCGGCACGGTGCTGGCCGCGATGGCGCTGGCCGAACTCGAGGGCTTTGAATCCCCCACGGCCGCAAAGAAGAACGTCAAGCAGGCCATCGATCGCGTCTCCGCGCGGCTCGGCAACACGCCCACCATCTGCCGCAAGTGCTACGTCCACCCGCAGGTTCTGGAAGCCTACATGGACGGCGCCCTCGCCGCCGACATGCGCGCGCAGATCGCCGGGGGCGCGCGCAGGAAACCCCTGCGGCTCAGCGCCGACGAAGCCGCCGTGCTGGCCATGCTGCGCAAGCGCCTGGAGTCGGCGCCGCAGAAGAAGCCGCGCAGGCGCAAAGCCCCGCCGAACCTGCGCACGCAAATGGAGCGCGCAGCGGCGGCGACGTGAGCACGCCCCTTGCACCGCGCTGCCGGACATTACGCGCAACGCCCATGCGCGCCGGGAGGCGCGCGGTCCAGTGGAGGCGTCGCTGCCTTTTCAAAGGGCGCAACCCTCGCCCGCTTTCCCGGGGCCGCCAGATGGAGCGGCGGCCCCTGGGCCCCAATCGCTTCGCGTCCGGGGGAGTGGAGAGAAGGCGTGCGGTCCGCCGCCCTAGGCGCGCATCGGCTTGGGCAACTCGCCCTCGCGGCCGAGAATCTCCATCACCTTGGCGACGATGCCCTTCGCGTCGAGGCCGGAGGCGGCGTACATGCGCTCGGGCTTGTCCTGGTCGATGAACGTGTCCGGCAGGATCATCGAGCGCGCCTTCAGGGCGCCGCCGTCCAGCAGGCCCTCGTCGGTCAGCAATTGCAGCACCTGCGCGCCAAAGCCGCCGATGGAGCCTTCCTCGACGGTGATGAGCACGTTGTGGCCCGCCGCCAGCTCGCGCACCATGGCGGCGTCGATGGGCTTGGCGAAACGCGCGTCCGCCACCGTCGTGGAGAGGCCGAACGCCGCCAGTTCCTCGGCCGCCTTGAGGCTCTCGGCCAGGCGCGTGCCCAGCGACAGGATGGCGATCTGCGATCCTTTGCGCATGATGCGTCCCTTGCCGATCTCCAGCGCCTCCCCGCGCTCTGGCATATCGACCCCGACGCCCTCGCCGCGCGGATAGCGCAGCGCGATGGGGCCCGAATCGTGCGCCACTGCGGTGGCCACCATGTGCACCAGCTCGGCCTCGTCGGCGGCGGCCATGATGGTCATGTTCGGCAGGCAGCCCAGGTAGGCGAGATCGAACGAGCCCGCATGGGTCGGCCCGTCCGCCCCCACCAGCCCGGCGCGGTCGAGCGCGAATCGCACCGGCAGGTTCTGGATGGCGACGTCGTGCACCACCTGGTCGTAGCCGCGCTGCAGGAACGTGGAATAGATGGCGCAGAACGGCCGATAGCCCTCGGCCGCAAGGCCCGCCGCGAACGTGACCGCATGCTGCTCGGCGATGCCGACGTCGAACGTACGCGCCGGATAGGCCTGCCCGAACAGATCCAGACCTGTGCCGGACGGCATGGCGGCCGTCACCGCCACCACCTTGTCGTCGCGAGCGGCCTCCTTCATCAGGCTTTCGGCGAACACGCGCGTATAGGACGGCGCGTTGGCCTTGGGCTTGGACTGCGCGCCCGTCACCACGTCGAACGTGTTCACGCCATGGTACTTGTCTTCGGACGCTTCGGCCGGCGGATAGCCCTTGCCCTTTTTGGTGACCACATGCACCAGCACCGGTCCGGGCTGCTTGTCGCGCACGTTGCGCAGCACCGGCAACAGATGGTCGAGGTTGTGGCCGTCGATGGGGCCGACATAATAGAAGCCCAGCTCCTCGAACAGCGTGCCGCCGGTCCAGAAGCCGCGCGCATATTCTTCCGTGCGCCGGGCCTTCTCGTACAGCGCCTTGGGCAGCAGCCCCGCCAGTTGCTTGCCGGCCTCGCGGATCGAGCGGTAGGCGTTGCCAGACACGAGCCGGGCCAGATAGGCCGACATGGCGCCCGTGGGCGGCGCGATGGACATGTCGTTGTCGTTGAGGATCACCACGAGCCGCGAGTGCAGGTGGCCGGCGTTGTTCATCGCCTCGTAGGCCATGCCGGCCGACATGGCGCCGTCGCCGATGACGGCGATCACATGGTTGTCGCCGCCCGAAAGGTCGCGCGCGACCGCCATGCCGAGCCCGGCGGAGATCGACGTGGAGGAATGGGCCGCGCCGAAGGGATCGTATTCGCTCTCCGCCCGCTTGGTGAAGCCCGAGAGCCCCCCGGCCTGCCGCAGGGTGCGGATGCGGTCGCGGCGCCCGGTGAGGATCTTGTGCGGATAGGCCTGGTGGCCCACGTCCCAGATCACGCGGTCGCGCGGCGTGTCGAAAACGTAGTGCAGCGCCACCGTAAGCTCGACCACCCCGAGCCCCGCGCCCAGGTGGCCGCCCGTCACGGAAACCGCGTCGATGGTCTCGGCGCGCAATTCGTCGGCTAGCTGGCGCAACTCGCCTTCCGGCAGGCGGCGCAGATCTTCCGGAGTCGCAACGACGTCCAGCAATGGGGTTGAAGAACGAGGTTTGGAAGAATCGGTCACGAGCGGGTCTCGAAAGGGCACGGCCCCTAAACTTAGGGCACAGGCCGGATTACACCAGAACGGCCCAGCACGCCAAATGCGCGCCGCAAGGCCAGCCTCAAGCCTTGCATGGGGGAATCGCGCGCCCGCGCGCCCGGCCGCCCTTGACGCTGCTGGCGTTTGGCCGTTCCGTGGCGGGGCGTCCTGCGCCCTGCGGCGCTGCGGCGTGTTTCAGCCCACGGCGGCGTCTGCTACGCACTTGCTCACGCATCATGACGAATCAGAGCCAGCCCCAGACCACCCCCACGCCCCCGTCGCTTGTCGCGGCGCTGGTCCGGCTTGCGCCGCGCGCCCGGCAGGTCGTGATCACGGGCGTTATCCTCATCCTGCTTGGCTCTGGCGTCATGGCCTTCCTGGGCCTGTCGCGCGTCGTGTCGCTTGTCCCCGTCGCGCTCGCCATGGGGCTTGCGGCCCTGCTGGAGCTTGGCGTGGGGCACCATGCGCGAACGCCCGGCAAGGGCACGCCGTGGGACGTGGCGGGCGCCTTGCTGGCGCTGGCGGCGGTCCTCACCGCTGCAAGCCCGCTGCTCTATTCCACGCTCTACAGCACGTTGTGCGGCCTCGCGCTCATGGGCGCGGGCTGGGCGCGGCTTCGGGCCACGACCCTGATGCCGCTGCAGCACAAGAGCGCCATCGTGCCCATCTCCTCCAGCGCCACCATCCTCATCGGCGTGCTGATCCTCACCCGCTGGCCGGGCGACAACGTTTCGGTGATCGGCAGCCTGCTGGCGGTGGAACTGGTGGCCACCGGCTGGGGCCTCGTGGGCTTCGGGCTGACGCTGAAGCGTACGGCGGGTAGCTGAGACTTAACCCTGAATGGCGATGGCCTGGCGGGTTATCCCTCCGGCCAATTGTCCGGTAACCGCTGAATGTGATCTTCCGGCCGCACCGAGTGCGGCATCGAGAACAGGGACGACATCCATGGCGAAGTGGGTCTACAGCTTTGGCGACGGCAAGGCCGAAGGCCGTGGCGAAATGCGCAATCTGCTTGGCGGCAAGGGCGCAAATCTCGCCGAGATGGCCAATCTCGGGCTGCCTGTCCCGCCCGGCTTCACCATCACCACGGAGCTGTGCACGTCCTTCTACGCCAACGGCAAGAAGTACCCCGCCGAGCTGGAGGGCGAAGTCGAGGCCGCGCTTGCCCAAGTGGGCGCGATCGCAAATCGCGTGTTCGGCGACGAGACCAATCCGCTGCTCGTGTCCGTCCGTTCCGGGGCCCGCGCCTCCATGCCCGGCATGATGGACACGGTGCTGAACCTCGGCCTCAACGACGTCACGGTGGAAGCCGTCGCGGCGAGCTCGGGCGACGAGCGCTTCGCGTGGGATTCCTATCGCCGCTTCATCCAGATGTATTCGAACGTCGTGCTCGACATCGACCATCACAACTTCGAAGAGATCCTCGACGACTACAAGGACCGCAAGGGCCTGAACCTCGACACTGACCTCAGCGCCGCGGACTGGAAGGCCATCGTGTCCTCCTACAAGGCGCGCGTGCTGGAGGAGATGGACAAGCCCTTCCCGCAGGACCCGCGCGAGCAATTGTGGGGCGCCATCGGGGCCGTGTTCTCCTCGTGGATGAACCAGCGCGCCATCACCTATCGCCGCCTCAACAACATTCCCGAGAGCTGGGGCACCGCCGTCAACGTGCAGGCCATGGTGTTCGGCAACATGGGCGAGACGTCGGCCACGGGCGTCGCCTTCACGCGCAATCCTTCGACGGGCGAGCGCGAACTCTACGGCGAGTTCCTCATCAACGCGCAGGGCGAGGACGTGGTGGCGGGCATCCGCACGCCGCAGAACATCACCGAAGCCGCGCGCATCGCCGCCCAGTCCGACAAGCCCTCGATGGAAACGGCGCTGCCCGCCTGCTACGCCGAATTCGTCCGCGCCACGCAGCTTCTCGAGAAGCACTACCGCGACATGCAGGACATGGAGTTCACCGTCGAGCGCGGCAAGCTCTGGATGCTCCAGACCCGCAACGGCAAGCGCACCGCAAAGGCGGCCCTGCGCATCGCCGTCGAGATGGCCCACGAAGGCCTGATCACGCAGGAAGAAGCCATCAGCAAGGTCGATCCCGGCTCGCTCGATCAATTGCTGCATCCCACGATCGATCCCTCCGCCGAGCGCAAGGTCATCGCCAGCGGCCTGCCCGCTTCGCCCGGCGCGGCGCGCGGCGAAATCGTGTTCTCGTCCGATGAGGCCGAATCCCTGAAAGCCGCCGGCCACGCGGTCATTCTGGTGCGCGTGGAGACGAGCCCGGAAGACATCCACGGCATGCACGCCGCAGAAGGCATCCTCACCACGCGCGGCGGCATGACGTCCCACGCCGCCGTGGTGGCGCGCGGCATGGGCAAGCCGTGCGTGTCGGGCGCGGGCGCGATCCGCGTCGATTACGCCGCCGGAACGATGACCTCCATGGGCCGCGTGTTCCGCAAGGGCGAGGTCATCACCATCGACGGCTCCACCGGCCAGGTGCTGGAAGGCGCCGTGGCCATGCTGGATCCCGAACTCTCGGGCGAGTTCTCCACCCTGATGGGCTGGGCCGACAAGGCGCGCCGGATGAAGGTGCGCACCAACGCCGAGACGCCAGCCGACGCCCGCGTGGCCCGCAATTTCGGCGCGGACGGCATCGGCCTGTGCCGCACCGAGCACATGTTCTTCGAAGGCGACCGCATCCTGGCGGTGCGCGAGATGATCCTCGCCGACGACGAGAAGGGCCGCCGCGCCGCGCTCGCCAAGCTGCTGCCCATGCAGCGCAAGGACTTTGCGGAGCTGTTCGAGATCATGTCCGGCCTGCCGGTCACCATCCGCCTGCTCGATCCGCCGCTGCACGAATTCCTGCCGCACACCGACGAGGAGATCGCCGACGTCGCCAAGGCCATGGGGGCCAGCGCCGAGAAGCTGAAGAGCCGCGCGGCCGACCTGCATGAGTTCAATCCCATGCTGGGCTTCCGGGGCGTGCGCATCGCCATCGCGTATCCGGAAATCGCCGAGATGCAGGCGCGCGCCATCTTCGAGGGCGCCGTGGAGGCGGGCCGCAAGACCGGCCAGCCGGTGACGGCCGAAATCATGGTGCCCCTGGTGATGACCCGCGCGGAACTCGACCTCACCAAGGCGCGCATCGACGCGATGGCGCAGGCCGTCGAGGCCGAGAGCGGCGTCAAGGTGCCCTACTACGTCGGCACGATGATCGAGCTGCCGCGCGCCGCGCTGGTGGCGGGCGACATCGCCAAGACCGCCGAGTTCTTCTCGTTCGGCACGAACGACCTCACCCAGACCGCGCTGGGCATTTCGCGCGACGACGCCGCCTCGTTCCTTGGCCCCTACACCGCCAAGGGCATCCTGCCGGCCGATCCGTTCGTGACGCTCGACCAGGAGGGCGTCGGCGAACTCGTCAAGATCGCCGCCGAGCGCGGGCGCGCCACGCGTCCCGACATCAAGCTCGGCATCTGTGGCGAACATGGCGGCGATCCTGCGTCCATCCACTTCTGCGAGGGCGCGGGGCTCGACTACGTCTCCTGCTCGCCGTTCCGCGTCCCAATCGCGCGCCTTGCGGCCGCGCAGGCGGCGCTGGGCAAGCAAGCGGCCAGCACCGCATGACGCAGGCGCGCAGCATCTACATCGGCGTGATGTGCGTCGCGGGCCTCATCCTCGCGGCGTTCACGCTGGCGTGGCCGCAGACCCTGGGGGGCTACATGACGCCCTTCGCGGTCATGCTCATCGTGTCCTTCCTGGTCGATCTGGCGCTGATGCGCATGGCGAAGGAGGGCGAGATCACCCCCTTGTCCGTGGAGACGCGCTTTGCGGGCTTCTTCGGCGGCATGGTGCTGTACCTCGTCGTCACGACGATGCTGGGAAGCGCGACCTGAGCCGTAGCCGCCGGGCCCAGATTGAGCTCGCTTCCGTGAATCCCTAGCGCCTGCTCCCTCCCCTCAGGGGAGGGCCGGGGCGG
Source organism: Hyphomicrobiales bacterium (assembly GCA_028290405.1). Classification (GTDB taxonomy): domain Bacteria; phylum Pseudomonadota; class Alphaproteobacteria; order Rhizobiales; family Beijerinckiaceae; genus Terripilifer. The sequence goes on along the minus strand of JAQGJX010000108.1, from coordinate 784 downwards.
GGTGAGCCACTGCGCTTGGCAGGATGGAGCCGGACCCCGCCCTGTCCCTCCCCTGAGGGGAGCGCCGGCGGGATGGAGCTCGGTCCCGCTGATGCCCTCCCGTGCCAGCTTCGCCCCAAGCTCCGCCGCCCCATTTTGGCACGCGGCCGCTGCCCCTGCGGTAACGGACCTTCAAGCATAAGGCGCGATAAACAGGCCTCGTGCCGTCGCATGCTTGCCCGATCGTTAACCGGGCGCGGCGACGTTGTTGGTGGCGTTGCGTCGCTTTTCGCGTCGCGTATCCGTGCAGGCTGCGTATGGGTCGTTCGCGTCTGGGATGGGCATTGGGAGCTGTTGCGCCGTGGTGCCTCGGCGTCGGCATCGCCGTCTCCGTGCCAGCCGACGCCGGCGTTGATTTCGCCAGCGGCGGGACCATGCTTCCCGCTCTTTCGCTGCCGCCTGCCGCGCCCGACGTCCTCATTCCGCCCGCGACCGCCAGCGTGAAAGCCGCCCTGCGGCTCGCCTGGGGCGGCCCCTCCCGCGAGGCCCGCCTGGTCATCGGCGATCCCGACGAATTGCGCGCGCCCGCGCCCGAAGAGTTCGAGCCCCGGCGCGACCTGAAGCGCAACGTGGTGCGCTTTCCCGAGCCCGACCGCAGCCGCAAGGGCGACCCCTTCATCGGCCTCCGGCCCACGTTCGACGCACGCCTGCGCGCGCGCGGCCTTGTCGATTATCGCGCCGCCGAAATGCTGTCGGGCAGCAATTATCTCGCCTTCGAGGGCCTGCAGAACGCGTCGCCCTCGGT
>JAQGJX010000045.1 GCA_028290405.1 Hyphomicrobiales bacterium | reverse complement strand
TGCCTTCCACGCCGCCCACGCCTGCCCCGTCCTCGCCGCCCGCGCGTCCCGTCGCCAGCGTCGAGGAGGCGCTGGGCGCGCGGTGGAGCGTGTGGATCGGCGGGCTGGCGCTCAGCCTCGGCGCGCTGCTGCTGGTGCGCCTCGCCATCGAGCAGGGCTATTTCGGCCCGGGCGTGCGCGTGCTGATGGGACTGGCGCTGTCGGCGGCGCTGGTGGCCGCAGGCGAGTTCATGCGGCGGCGGCGCAACGGCCCGCCGGCCGCCGGGGCGCAGGCCGATATTCCATCCGTGCTCACCGCCGCGGGCACCGTGGCGGCCTTCGGCGCCATCTACGCCGCCCACGCGCTGTACGGCTTCATTGGCCCCGGCGTCGCCTTCGCGGCGCTCACGGCGGCCGGGCTGGCGTGCATGTTCGCATCCGCCCTGCATGGTCCCGCGCTCGCGGGCCTCGGCCTCGTGGGCGCGCTCGGCGCCCCGGCGCTTGTCGCATCCGGCGCCTCAGGCCCATGGCCGCTGGTGCTCCACACCGCCATCGTGACGGGCGCCGCCTACGGGCTCGCGCGCCTGCGCCTCTGGCTCTGGCTTGCGGTCACGGCCGCCGTCGGGGCCTGCCTGTGGGGCCTCGCCCTGCAGGACGGATTGCGCGAGCCGGTGGCGACGTTCTTCGCCGCAGCCAGCGTGCATGCGCTCGTCCACCTCGCGCTCGGGGCTTACGCCTTCGCATGGGCGCCGTTGCGCGAGGTCCCGGAGGCGGACGCGAGGCCTGATCGCCTGGGCCTTCTGGCGCTGGCGGCCTTCGCGGCGCTGCTTCTGGCCAGCCTGCTCACGGGCGTTCCGGCGGGCCAGTTCGGGCCGGGCTGGATCGTCTTCGCGGGGCTCGGGGTCGCCATGCTGGCCGTGGCGGGGTTCCTGCTGGCGCCGGTAGCGGGCGCGTTGGCGGGCGCGGGATTGCTCGCCCTGCTGGTCCTGCGCGTCTGGCCCGCCGCTGGCGTCCGGCCGCCCGATCCGTATTGGTCGCCCGGCTTTGACCTCGCCCGCTGGCCGGCCCCGCTGGAACAAGGCTGGTTCGCGGCCTTCGCGCTCCTGGCCGCGGCCGGCGTGGCGCTTGCGGCGGGATGGCGCCTGCGCGTCGCCCGCGCCCTGCCCGCCGCCACCGTCGCGATCTACGCGGGCGCGTCCGCCCTCACGCCGCTGTTCGTCCTCGCCATCGCCTTCGTGCGCATGACGGATCGCGCCGTCAGCTATCCGTTCGCCGCGGCGGCGGGCGCTCTCGCGCTCGCCTTCACGATGGCGGCGGGCAGGTTCCGCGATCTCGAGCAGGCCGAGCCCACCCAGGCGATCCGCCTCGCGCTGGGCGCCTACGCGTCCGCCGCAGTCGCGGCGCTGGCCCTCGGCCTCGTCTTCGCGCTGGACGGCGGCGCGCTCACGGTCGGCTTCGCCCTCGCGGCCCTCGGGGCGGCCTACGTGTCCGTGCGCCTCGACATTGCGGCCCTGCGCTGGTGCGCAGCGGGCCTCGGCCTGGTCATCGCCGCGCGCCTCGCGTGGGAGCCGCGTGTGGTCGCGGCCCTCAGCCCCACGCCGGTTTTCAACTGGCTGCTGTTCGGCTACGGCGTCCCGGCGCTGGCGTTCGGCTACGCGGCGCGCATCATGCGCCTCGCGCGCGGCGAAGATACGCCGGTGCGCGTGGCGCAAGGCCTCGCGATCGTCTTCAGCGCCCTGCTGGTCTTCTTCCAAATCCGGCATGCGATGAACGGCGGCGATCCCTTCGCGGCCCGGTCCTCGCTGGTGGAGACGGGCCTGTTCGCCGTCTCCGCGCTGGCATTCGCCATAGCCCTCACGCGCCTTGCGGCGGCGCGCGCCGCGCCCGTGTTCCGTCTTGCCTCGCTGGCCGCCGGGGCCGTCGCGCTGGCTGTCGTCGCCGTCGGGCTTGGGGCGGTCCACAACCCGCTGTCCGAAGGCGCGCCCGTGGAGGGCGGACGCGTGCTCAACGGCCTGCTGCTGGCCTACGCCATGCCGGCTTTGCTGGCGCTGGCCCTGGCCGTCGTGGCGGCCCGCTCGCAGCCCTACGGGTATGTGCTGGCCGCCAAGGCGATGGCGATCGCGCTGGCCTTCGGGTACGTGACCCTGCAGACGCGGCGCATGTTCCACCACGAAAGCATCGGCGCATGGCGCGGCGCCACGCAGGCGGAATGGTACGCCTATTCCGCCGTCTGGCTGGCGCTGGGCATCCTGCTGCTGGTCTGGGGCCTCGTGCGCGGTTCGCGGGAAGCGCGGCTCGCCTCGGCGGCGTTCGTCAGCGCCAGCGTGCTGAAGGTGTTCCTGTTCGACCTCAGCGGACTGGAGGGCGCCCTGCGCGCCCTGTCGTTCATCGGCCTGGGCGCCGTGCTCATCGCCATCGGGCTCGTCTACCAGAAGCTGGTCTTCCGCCGCCCCTCGCCGCCGCCTTCGTGAATCATGCTATAAGGCGCGAAATCGGAGACGACAGCCTTGGCCGCAGAGAATTCCCCCGTCGCCACCATGACGTTCGAGCAGGCGCTCGGCGAACTGGAAGGCATCGTCACAAAACTCGAAGGCGGCCAGACGCCGCTTGAGGATTCGATCAATCTCTACGCCCGCGGCGAAGAGCTTAAGAAGCACTGCGAGACGCTGCTGAAAAGCGCGGAAGCGCGGATTGAAAAGATCACGCTTTCCGCAGACGGCAAGGCCAAGGGCGTCGAGCCGCTGGACGTGGATAAGTAGGGTTTTCCAGCAACCTATCCCCCCCAAACTCCACTTCCCCGGGGCGCGCAGCGAACCCGGGGCCCAGGGGCAAACGCTCAGCTCGGCGGCTCTGGATCCCGGATCGCATCGCGTCCGGGAAAGTGGCAAGCGATCGTTCAGGGAGCCGGGCTCGGCGCTCGCTCCAGCCCCTCGCGGGCCAGCGCAATCGCCTGCTCCAGCACCCGCTGATCGCCGATATGGTTCGCCAGAATCAGCACGAGCTGCGTATTCAGCTGCGCGCTTTCCTCCTCGCTCAAGCCCCTGTGCGCGTCGATGAGGGCGCGATAGGCGGTGTCGGGATCGGGGAAGCGGCTGTCGGTGACAAGATCGGCCATCGTCAAAGCTCCCCGCGCAGGCGCCGCCGCGCGCGCTCCACGTCCGCCGTTTCCGCATGGCGCCAGCGGGCGGCCAGATGCTGGTCCGGCCGGAATAGATAGGCCGCGCCGGGCGTCACATCGTAGCGCTTGCCGAACAGGCCCTGCGCATCCACAAGATCGCGGCCCAGAACCAGCGTGCGACATGCCGTGCGCGGCGCCTCGCCATTCACGATCAGCGTCTCTTCCCCGCCCAGCGCGTCCAGCAGCCACACGGGCGCGCCC
>JAQGJX010000016.1 GCA_028290405.1 Hyphomicrobiales bacterium | reverse complement strand
CTGGTATCATCAGATGATCGATCTCTTGCACGAACTCTATCCGGAGGTTACGCGCGTCCTTCAATACGAAGACATGGTTCGCGAGCCGGCAACCGCCTTGCGCACAATAGCAGATCTGTGTGGCGTTTCGTTTGATGCAGCACCTCCCGGCGCAATTGGCGACGACACGGGTTGCTCACGAGCCTATCGCACATGGATGGCTTTCGAAGCGCAAAGCACACCAGCGTAATCAGCCAAGCGCAAAGAAATAGGGTCCAGAGGTCAAAGCGGCCAGCACACTCAGCAAGACTGTCCTCGCTTTATCGCCTTTAGTCTGCGCGGCTTTCAACTGGATCTCTGAGCGCACTTCCCCGTGCAAGCCGATGACATCGCCGATGTTCAGAGCCGCTATCTCCCCCACCCGCATGCCAGCCAGCCAACTCAGCTGTATCATGCAGCGATTGCGAGCCGAGTAGCTGCTGCGAGCGATGTGCTGGAGCACACGCTGCTTGTCTCTGTCTGTGAGCACTGGGGCTTGCTTCATGGCTGCTGCTCTCTGGTTCATGTTTCAACAGCAGCAAGCGTGTTGTCTGAAGCTGAGAAGAGCAACCAGAGATATCTGACGATTTACCGCAATAATCTCAGCTGGTTACGTGCATGGCTCACAGAATGCGTATTTCATGAGGTTGCGGCGCAGGACGCTGCTCTTGTCCTCGCCCACGCTCAAACGCTTGCGTCCACACAGGCTCTGCGAGCGTGTTGACACGACAACACGGACTGCTGCCGATGATGACGCTGGCTAGGGTGTCGCGGTGGCACCAACATGTCGTATTGACACGACGATGAGAGAGCAGCGGTTGGAATAACCCACGAGTGGTCAATACGGGGATGAACCACCATAGATGACGGGTGGCATCAACACCGCAGGCCACAGCTTGATTGCGTGGGCTGATGGGATGGCTGCGAATGTCGTGTCAACGCGACAACAGCATGCGGGGATTGCTCCGCACACACAGCCGCACATCGTGGTGTTACACCACCAAAAATCTAGCTGCAGCCTCCCGCAATGGCCCCACACCCAATCTGGGCATAACCTGTACAGTCGCGAATGAGGCCACAGGAAGCGCCAGCAATTACGGGCGCATTTGGGTTGCAGTGGCAGTAAAAGAAATGCTGCGGAGCTGCGGCGTAGGCGAACGGCTGCACGCGCCCGCCCCCCCGGGCGCGGAGCTGGTCCTGCGCCGATGACGTCAGGCCTCTACGCGGCGACCACGGGGCGCCGCATGGCGCGTGGGCGGCGATAAGCTGCGGACGCCGGACGGGCGAATTCCCTCAAACGAGCATGCGACCTTGCCCCGGCGTCGAGGCGCGAGAGGCGCCGCCTTGCGCCCGAAAAAGCGCGCGTAACCATGAGGCATACCAAATCGACCGCATAAGGAGTCAATCAATCAGAGGGTGGACTTCATGTATCGCAAGGGCCTGGTTCGCGGCGCTGTCCTGACATGGAGCGGCGCCTCTTTGCTGCTGACGGGCTCTGTCCATGCGGCGGACACGATCATCGACAACGACGCTTCCTACAATGTGAACTTCTACACCGCAGAAACAGCGGACGGCTGGTTTATCGTCGGTGAGAAAAAGCCGTTTCAAGAAGCCACGATCTACGGAACGCAAACGTTCAGGGCCGGCGTGCTCGGGTACGAGGCTTCCTCCACGGGCAACACTTTGGATGTCGGCTTCGGACAACTCAGGAACTTCAAGGGCGATTCCACAGTAGCGGTGACCGGTCCCGCGTTCGTGGTCGGAGGGTTCGGGGGATCGAATACGCTTAACGTGTACGGCTCGATGAGCATCACGCACGTCGACGGCGGGAGCAGCGCCGACGACATGTTGATCGGGTATGGCGCGGGCTCGAACAACAACGTCGTCAACGTCGGCAAGCCATTCTGGTTCTTCGGCTTCAGCGGAGCCCTCAGCGTCACCGAATCCACCCTGTACGTCGGCTACAACGGAAGTTCCAATGCGCTCAACGCAAGCGTTTCCGGCTCGACGGTCAACGTCATGCAGATGCGGATCGGCGGCGGGACGGGCAGCACCACAAAGTCCAACGGCAATACGGTCGTGATCAGCAATGGGGCCACTTTAACGTCCGCCGGATCGGTGCACGTGGGATCCAACGGCGCCGGGGGCGACAACAACCGGCTGGAGATCAACAACGCCAGCGCCACGATCGGCGTCGCGAATTCGAAGACGCTCGCGATCGGCTTCGGCAGTTCATCCAACAACAATGAACTGAAGCTGATTGACAGCACCCTGAACGCCTTTGCGATCAGCGTCGGCAACGGGTCGAACAACGCCAATCGCATCGTGGCGGAAAACTCGACGATCGCCATGGGCGGCGCCCTTTCGGTCAATTCGAATTCCTCGGCGTCGTTCAAGATCAAGACGAGCCTGACGGCGTCCGCGATCACGTTCGGGAACAACACCGCGCTCACGACGGAGGTTTCCCAGCGCGACGCGTCCTCCCTCAGGGCCACAGGGGCGCTCACGATCGGATCGAACGTCGCCTACACCCCCTACTGGGACCCCTCGCTGGGCTTCAAGTCGGTCACGCCGATCATCCGGTACGCGAGTTATACTGGCCAGTTCACGCCGATTTCCACGACCCTCATGGGGTCAAATTTCGACTCGCGGCTCATCTACGGCGCCAACGAGCTCGACCTGAAGATCACCGCAAAACTCGACACCTCCAGAATGAGCGCCAGCGACCGCGCCGTGGCGAATGGAGTCATGAACGCCTTCAACTTCGGCAACGCCCCCTTGTCGGGAAATTTTCTCTCCATATTCACCGCGTCCTCGCCCTGGATGGCGTCGTATTATCTCTCCAGCATCTCGGAGACGGGCGGAAGCGCCGCCATCAGCGTCGCCTCGATGTCGAACATGATGAGCGATTCTGCTTCTTACGCGTCGCGATCAGGGTCGTGGGGCCGCCGGAGCAGCTATTCCTGGTGGTCCTACGCGCCGGAGGCGCAACCGAACGTCCCGCCGCAATTGCTCAACGCGCAGCCTCAACCTCCAAGCCAATCCGGATGGTCCTCCTGGGGCATGTTGAGCGGATCGCGATCGCGCGCCCTTGGGGCGGACTCCGAGGCTCCCCAGCGGGCGACTTCGGAAACGGCGCTGGCGGGCGCCACCTATCATGCGTCCGAAGACACACGGTTCGGCTTCTCGACCGGCGGCAGCGGGTCGAAATGGGCGCTCCAGCACGGCGCGGGATCGGGCGACGCCATCGCCTTCATGACGAGCGCGACCGCCGTGACGAGCTATGGGCCGCTTCAATTCGTCGGCACTGTCGCTCACGCCAAAAGCTGGGCGAACGTGGTCCGCAACGCGCTCGGCGAGCGCCTCGAGTCGGATTCGGGCGCGCAGGTTTTCTCGGGCCGGATGGAGACCGCCTGGCGCCAGCGCATCGGCGACTCGGAGTTGGGCCCGTACGGCGTCCTGCAGGTCTCTCATGTGCGCACGCCCGGCTATGCCGAAAAGGGCAACGGGGCCGTCGACAGTCTGGCGCTTGGATTGCGCGACTCCCGCTCCAACGACACACGCTCGGAACTCGGCGCCAAATACGCCGGAAAACTCGCGGCGATCGGGACCGGGTCGGTCAGCGCGTTCATCAAGGTCGGCTGGCAGCGCAACTGGGCGCCCGTCTCGGGCCTCAACGCGTACTTCCTCTCCATGCCGGGGTCCGACTTCGTGGCCCGTAGCGGATCGCCGTGGAAGAACGCCGCGGCCACATCCACCGGGGTGGAGGTCGATCTGGGCGGCAACGCGTCTCTGGCGGCCACCTTCAACGGCGAGTTCGCGCGCGAGCAACGGACCCTCGGCGGGGGCGTGGCCCTCAAAGTCGCCTTCTAGCGCACAGGCGAAAGCCCTTGAGGCGCGATCAACGCGCCTCGAGGGCCGGCAGAGCGGCTTGCGCCCAGGCCTTGGCGCCGCAGGCGTTGAGGTGCGCGTAATCGGCGAACGACTCGTCGGCGAGATCGGCGGGCGCGGGAACGAAGCGCGCGCCGCCAGCTTGCGCGATGTCGCTGACCTGCGCGCGCCAGGCCGCGAGTCCCTCGCCGAGCGCCTCACGGGCCGCGCCGCGCAGGGGGGTCTCCATCACCGTCAGCGGGATGCCGGCCCGGCTCGCGACGGCGGCTATCTGCGCCAACGCCTGCATGGCCTGGGCTGAGGGCGCCACGGGCATGGACGCAAACCCGTTCCAGCGGCCCGCGTCACGCTGGAAGCCTTCGCACGCCAGCAGCGCGGCGCCCGTCCCGTCAAAATTCAGGTTGGTGTAGTCGTCAGCCCCCCGGCGCCGGTAGCGCGCGAGGTTCCTGTAATCGCGCCTCAGATCGACCAGGGTCGCGCCCCGCAGATAGAACGACAGGTCGCTTGCGCCGCGATCGCCCAGATAGGCGCGCAGCTTGCCGGCGTCGAAGTCGTTCGCCCCGAGAGGCCCGAAGTCGCCGTAATAGACCGGCATGATAATGCGCTTGGGCCTGCACGCCTCCAGGACAAGATCGAGCAAGCGGCGGTTCGCGACGACGCCGAGGCCCCACGCCCCAAGGTTGAGGACGGGAGCATATCCCTTGCGGGCGAGCACGTCGCCGTCGAGGTTGTTGAGCGCCATCGAGGAGCCAAGCACCAGCGTGCCGCATCGCCCCTCGCGCAGCGGACCTCGCGCCCATCGCATCTTTTCGTTGAACGACAGGTTCGGGGTCAGTTGAGGCGCGGGAAGCCGGTCGCGCTCCCACCAGAGAACGGCGCCCGTGAGGACGACCGGCGCGGCGAGCGCGCAGAAGAACGTGACCAGCCAGCGCCGCGCCTGCGGGCGCTCCAGCGGACCGTCAGGGGTGTGGTTTTGCATGGCGCTCAAAACTGAAAATAGAGAAATTCCGCCTTGCGGCCCAGCATCGCGACGGCGGCGAAAAACACAAGCGCGCAGACAAGCGCGCTTGCCGAGGCGGCGCGCGACAACGCCATGGGGCTGATCTTGCGGTTGAGAACGACGACCGGCCCTTCGACGCCCGACAGGAGTTTTTCAAGCCAGCCCGCGATCGTCTGGGAGTTGGGAAGCGCGATCAGCGCAAACGCCAGGATCGTCATGTTGACGAAGAAGCGCCCGGACCCGATGTGCTTGCCGGCCACGTGCAGCATGGCGTCGCCGGAGCCGAGGCCGTTCGCGCCCGCCATGGCGCCCAGCACGTCCAGCGCCTGCTGGAGGCCGTGGGCGCGGAAGAACACCCAGGCGACCACTACGGCGAGGAACGTCGCCGCCCATGAGAGCGCGGCCGCCGCACGGGGCGCGCGCCGCCCGGCCGGCTCGTGGCCCCGCCGCGCGCGCCACAGGTGGTTGGCGACAAGATACACCCCGTGCAGGCCGCCCCACGCCACGAAGGTCCAGTTGGCGCCGTGCCACAGCCCGCCAAGCAGCATGGTGACCAGCAGGTTGACGTACCGGCGCGCGTTCCCGCCCCTGGAGCCCCCCAGCGGAATGTAGAGATAGTCGCGCAGGAATTGCGACAGCGTGATGTGCCAGCGCCGCCAGAAGTCGACGATGCTCGTAGCCTGGTAGGGCGAACGGAAATTGACCGGCAAATTGATTCCAAACATGCGGGACAGCCCGACCGCCATGTCGGAATATCCGGAGAAGTCGAAATAGATCTGGAACGTATAAGCGAGCGCGCCCATCCAGGCGGCCGCCAGCCCGGGTTGCGCCGTCGGCGAACCATGGTCGAAGACCCCGGCGGCGTAAGGCGCGAAGCTGTCGGCGATCAGCACCTTCTTGGCGAGGCCGATCACGAAGATGAAAATTCCAACCGCGATGGCCTGCGCGTCAGGACGGCACGCGGAGGGCCTTGAGAACTGCGGCATCACCTGAGCGTGGTGCAGCATCGGCCCGGCGATGAGGTGCGGAAAGTAGGAGACGAACAGGACGTAGTCGACGAACCGCCGCTCCTTCACGTGTCCGCGCGACGTATCGACCAGGAAGGCGATCTGCGTGAAGGTGAAGAACGAGATCCCGATGGGCAGCACGACGTCCAGCAGGGGCAGCGAGGTTCCCAGCCGGTTGGACGAGGCGATGAGGAAGTCGGCGTATTTGTAGAAGGCCAGCGCCGCCAGATCCGCCCCGACGGCGGCGTACAGCACGAGGCGCCCCAGCATCGATCCCGCGTGGCGCTGGATGAGGACGCCCGCGCCGTAGTTGAAGGCGATCGAGACGCACAGGACCGGCAGGAACGCGACGTTCCACCAGGCGTAGAACGCCAGAGACGCAAAGCCCAGGAAGCCCGCCGCCGCCCGTACGCCTATTCGCCCCGCCAGGAAATAGAGCGCGAGGACGATCGGCAGGTATGCGAAAATGAATTCATACGAATTGAACAGCAATCCAGCACACTTATGCGAAGCCGCCCCGCGCCGGCGCCAAGGGAACGCTGGCGCGCCCGGGAGCACGCCAGTGGCGGACGGGCCGAAGCCCGCTCGTCACATGCCGCCCAGATGCTCGGCGACGTTGAAGATGTCCTTGTCGCCGCGTCCGCACAGGTTCATCACCATGAGGTGGTCCTGCGGCTTGGCGGGCGCAATCTCGATCACCTTCGCCAGCGCGTGGGACGGCTCCAGCGCCGGGATGATGCCTTCGAGCTGGCAGCAGAGCTGGAAAGCGTCGAGCGCTTCCTTGTCGGTCGCCGACAGGTAGGTGACGCGGCCGGTCTCCTTCAGCCAGGCGTGCTCGGGGCCGATGCCCGGATAGTCGAGGCCCGCCGAGATCGAATGGCCCTCGCTGATCTGGCCGTCCTCGTTCTGCAGCAGGTACGTGCGGTTGCCGTGCAGCACGCCCGCGCGGCCGCCGGCCAGAGAGGCGCAATGGCCGTCCGGCACGTCGAGCCCGTGGCCGGCCGCCTCGACGCCGAAGATCTCCACCGAGGGATCGTCCAGGACGGGATGGAACAGCCCGATGGCGTTGGAGCCGCCGCCGATGCAGGCGACCAGCGAGTCCGGCAGCCGCCCTTCGGCGGCGTGCATCTGCGTGCGGACCTCGTCGCCGATGACGCACTGGAAGTCGCGCACCATGGCCGGATAGGGATGCGGACCCGCCGCCGTGCCGATGCAGTAGAACGTGTCGTGGACGTTGGTGACCCAGTCGCGCAGGGCCTCGTTCATGGCGTCCTTCAGCGTGCGCGCGCCCGACTGCACGGGCACGATCTTGGCGCCAAGCATCTTCATGCGGAACACGTTGGGCTTCTGCCGCTCGACGTCCACGGCGCCCATGTAGACGACGCATTCCAGTCCGTACTTGGCGCAGGCGGTGGCTGTGGCGACGCCATGCTGGCCGGCGCCCGTCTCGGCGATGATGCGCTTCTTGCCCATGCGCATGGCGAGCAGGATCTGGCCGAGCACGTTGTTGATCTTGTGCGCGCCGGTGTGGTTCAGCTCGTCGCGCTTGAAGTAGATCTTCGCGCCGCCGCTCAGGCCCTTTTTGCGCGCCGCGTCGCGCGCATATTCCGTCATCCGCTCGGCGTAGTAGAGCGGGCTCGGGCGGCCGACGTAATGGGTCGCCAGATGCGCTAGCTCCGCCTTGAAGGCGGGATCGATCTTGGCGGCGTTGTAGGCCTTCTCAAGATCGAGGATGAGCGGCATCAGCGTCTCGGCGACGAAGCGGCCGCCGAAAATGCCGAAGTGGCCGGACTCGTCGGGACCGGTGCGGAAAGAATTCGGGTTCGCGTGCTGCACGCCACACTCCTGTTTGACGGGCTGTTTACGCCTTCGCGGCGCGTGAACCAAGGGGCGCGCGCGCATAAGCCTCCCGGGCGCGCGCGACAAAGCGCGCAATGAGCGCGGAATCCTTGACGCCCGGCGCGGTTTCGACCCCGGAGGAGACGTCGAGGCCCTGCGCGCCCGTGTGGGCGAGCGCCTGCTCAACATTGTCCGGCCCCAGCCCGCCCGAGAGCATCCAGGGCGTGCGCGTGGCCACGTGGTCGAGAATCGCCCAATCGAAAGCGGCGCCGTTGCCGCCCGGCAGCGTCGCCCCCTTGGGGGGACGCGCGTCGAAGATGAGCCGGTCCGCCAGGCCTTCGTAGTCCGCCACCGCCGCGAGGTCCGCGCGGGAGGACACATGGATGGCCTTCATGACGGGCAGGCCGAAGCGGGCCTTCAGCTCGCGCACCCGGTCGGGCGTCTCACGCCCGTGCAATTGCAGCAGGTCCGGACGGGCCGCCGCCACGCTGGCGTCCAGCGCCGCGTCGTCCGCGTCCACGCTCAGCGCCACTTTCAGCGCGCGCCCCTGCGCCTGCAGGCCAAGCGCCCGCGCCTGGTCCAGCGAGAGGTGCCGGGGACTGGGGGGAAAGAACACGAAGCCGACCATGTCCGCGCCCGCATCCAGCGCGGCGCCGAGCGTATCCGGGGTCGAGAGGCCGCAGATCTTGATGAGGAGCGTCATGGGCTCAGTTATCCAGGCCAGCGTCGCGTGATGCGAGACGCTCAATGAGGAGCTTCAATTGCTCCGCCAAGACCGGCAAGTCGCGGCAGGCGGTGTCGCAAACGGTTTCCACGTCTAGCCGCCAGTACTCATGCACAACACAGTTCCGCATGCCTCGCGCTTCAGCCCAACTTACCTTGGGAGCGAGCGTGCGGACTTCATCGGGTACGAAGCTGATCGCCTCTCCGATCACCGCGATGTTGAACAAGGTCGCTTCAAGAGCGAGCCGATCTCGCGAGAGTCCGCCATCGAGCGTGCTGGCGCAATCAATCGCCCGCAGGGCATGGTCGCGCGCGTCGCGAAGCGGCTGAATCACCGAACGGCTCTTGTCGGCTCAGCAAGCGCAGGAATCGTCTCGATCTCGGCGTCGCGGAGGCCGCTTCTCAGGATGATCCCGACGTTTCGGCCCAGGCTCCGGCCGAGTTCCATCTCGGCGCCGCACAAGTCCATGAGGCTCAGGCCTTCGGATTTGTCCGCCAGAAACTCGAGCGCCGACTCGTCCTTCACGTCGACATGCCCCACCGTTCCCCTCGGCAGCAGGCCGAGGAAACGGAGCGGGCGCATCGCTTCCACGGCAGCGACGTGCAGCTTCAGGATGTCGCGGTGAATGACGGGCGCGTTCATGATGACCTCGGCCTTCATATAATCCGCGGGCGGCCTCAAAACCAGCCGGGCTTCACGCCTTCTGGAACTTGAGCACGAAGCGGTCGCTCTCGCCGATCGCCTGGTATTTCGCCCGGTCCTTGTCGCCGCCGCGATAGCTGGGCGGCAGCGACCAGACGCCGTCGGCGTGGTCCTTGGTGTCCTTCGGGTTGGCCTTGGCCTCGGACGTTCCAGCCAGCCTGAAGCCCGCCTTCTCGATCAGCGCCACGGCGAAATCCTGCCGCACGTAGCCGGTGCGCATCTGATCCGCCTGGGAGACGTCGTTGCGGCCGCGATGGTCCGCGACGCCCAGCACGCCGCCGGGCTTCAGCGCCTTGTGGAACGCCCGCAGCGCCCCGTCGATCTCGTTGCGGTCGAGCCAGTTGTGCAGATTGCGGAACGTGAGCACGAAGTCCGCCCCGCCGGGCGGCGCGATCTCGTGCTTGTCGGCGTTGAACTTCGTCACCGCCACGGCGCCGTAGAGGTCCGGCGCGGCGGCGTATTTCGCCAGCATCTTCGCGTGGTCCTCAAGATAGTTCGCCGGCGCTTCCTCGTCGCGGCCCGCGGCGATGTAGCGCCCCTCGTCCTTCAGGTAGGGGGCGAGGATCTCCGTCCAATAGCCCGCGCTGCCGGGCAGCACTTCCACGACCGTATGATGGGGCGCGACGCCGAAGAAGGAGATCACCTCCGCGGGCTTGCGCCAGACGTCCCGGGCGCGGTTGCCGGGGCTGCGCCGGTCGCTGGCGATGCAGGCCGCCAGGCGCGGGTTCACGTCGGCGGCGCGCGCCAGCGGCGGCGCGAGAGCCAGAGCGGCTGCGCCCGAGAGCAGCGTGCGCCGTGAGAGGGCCGCGGAAAAAATGGATTCTTGCGTCGACATCCTCGGCAGCCTCCGGTGCAGGAGCCACGAGCCTAAATCAGGCCGCGCGCCGACGCCAGCAGGTCCGCCGCCCCTCAGGCCGCGCGACGGTCCGAAGGCCCGCCAAGGGCCGGGAAGGACGCCATCTGGGCGCGCAGGCGATCGGCCTCGGCGCGATTGCGCATGGCCTCGGCGCGCGCGTCCCGGGACGCCTTGCGATAGCGGCCCTGACGCAGCCAGGACCCGAAGCCCCCGAGCAGCACGCCCGTCATGACCGCGCCGAAGAGCACGAGGAACAGCGGCGCCGTGATCGAAAGCTCCGACGCGCCCCCGAAGGGATCGAACATCACCGTCACGGGCGCGCGGTTGGCGAGAGCGAGCATGATCGCCACGATGGCCACGGGCGCCAAAAGCAACCATTTCAGAAAGGCGACCATTTCGTTCTCGCTCCAACGGCCCGCGACTGGCGGGCCCAGACTTCGTGCGTTCAGGCGGGCGCCTTGACGTTGAGACGCTCGCGCATTTCCTTGCCCGTCTTGAAGAAGGGCACGTACTTCTGGTTCACTTCAACGTGCTGGCCCGTGCGTGGGTTGCGTCCCACCCGCGCGTCGCGCTGCTTCACCGAGAACGCCCCGAATCCGCGCAGCTCGACGCGATCGCCGCGCGACAGCGCATTGGTGATCTCGCCCAGGATGGCGTTGACGATGTTCTCGACATCACGTTGGTAAAGATGAGGATTCTTGTCAGCTATCCGCTGGACGAGTTCAGACTTGATCATATTGCCGCCCCCTCGAAAGTACCGCGCGCCACAATTGCGCATGTTTATTCATATTGAAATTAGCTGCCCACGCGACCATGCCAAAGCGACAGTAGCCCGTCAAGCGCACGCGCATCCGCCGCTTCCGCCCCCTGCCGCAGCAGCGAGGCGGCGTCCGGAAAGCCAAAAACGTCGGCCAGCGACGCCGTTACGCTGAACAGACCAAGCCTTCCGGTTCTGCTTGGCGGGCGCCAATCGCGCACCGGCAAATCTTTCGCGACGTTCTTTTCTGCTTCAAGCCACGCGATTGCTTCGCGCTCGCCGCCCAGTTGATCCACAAGTTTGACGCCCAGCGCCTGGCGCCCCGTGAACACGCGCCCGTCCGCGACCGTCGCAAGCTCCGCGTCGTTGAGGGCGCGGCGTTCGCGCACGAGGCCGCGGAACCAGTCGTAGGAATCGCTCACCAGTGCGGCGAGCGCCGCGCGGGCTTCGGGGGTGGCCGTCTCGAAGGGATTGGGGGCGGCCTTCAGGGGCGAGGACTTCACCTCCTCGACCTTCACGCCGAGCGTGTTGAGCAGACCCCCGAGATTGGGGAACTGGAACAACACGCCGATGGAGCCCACCAGCGAATTGCCGCGGGCGAAGATACGGTCGGCGCCCATGGCGGCGATGTAGGCGCCCGACGCGCCAGTGGTGCCGATCACGGCGACGACCGGCTTCCTGGCCGCAAGGCGCCGCAGCTCCTCGTAGATCTTTTCCGCGCCCGTGGTGGTGCCGCCGGGGCTGTCGACGTTGAGGATCACCGCGCTGGCGCTGGACTTGGCGACGTCGTCGATCAGCTTCAGGGTCTCGCGGTCGCCCGTCACAAGGCCGGTGACGCTGAGTCGGGCCACATGGGGCAGGTTCGCGGCGGGCGTCCCGCCAAAACGCCACGCGAGCGCCCCGATGGCGGCCACGAGACACAGCGCGGCCGTCACGCGCCAGAACGACAGTTTGCGGCGCAATCTGGTGCGGTCGATGAGATGATCGGCGATGAGGTCTGCCATAAGCTCCACCAGATGAGATCAGGCCCGGGGGCCGGTTTGAAACCTAGGCGCCGCGCCCGCCCCGGGCAAGGTGGAGAGGGCCGGTAGGGAGTAGGGAGTAAGGCAGTAGGACGCGCAGGGCCTCGCAGGGAAGGCGCGGTGAGGAGTGCCGGCGGCCCGTCTCTCGCCCGCCCTGCGGACACCCCCCTCCTACCCCCTACCCCCTACTGCCTACTGCCTACTCCCACCCGCCGTTACAAACAAAAAAGCCCGCGCGGTTTCCCGCGCGGGCCTGGCCTGGCGCGCCTTGCGGCGCGGCGGCTTTTACTTCTTGCCTTCGCGAGCCTTGAGGGCCGCGCCAAGGATGTCGCCGAGCGAGGCGCCGCTGTCCGCGGAGCCGTACTGGGCGATGGCTTCCTTTTCTTCGGCCATCTCGAGCGCCTTGATCGACACGGCGACCTTGCGGGCCTTGCGGTCGAACAGGGTGATGCGCGCGTCCATCTTCTCGCCGACGGCGAAACGCTCCGGACGCTGGTCGGCGCGGTCGCGCGCCAGCTCGTTGCGCTTGATGAAGGCCACCAGGTCGGTGCCGACGATCTGCACGTCGAGGCCGCCTTCCTTCACGTCGACGACTTCGCAGGTCACGACAGCGCCCTTGCGCAGTTCGCCAGCGCCGCCAGCGGCGGGCGCGCCGTCTTCACCGGCAGGCTTGCCGGCGAAAGGGTCGCCGCCGAGCTGCTTGATGCCCAGCGAGATGCGCTCCTTCTCCACGTCGACGTCGAGCACCTGAGCGCGAACCATGTCGCCCTTCTTGAACTCTTCGATGACCTGCTCGCCCGGACGCTTCCAGTCGAGGTCGGAGAGATGGACCATGCCGTCCACGTCGCCTTCGAGGCCGATGAACAGGCCGAATTCGGTCTTGTTCTTGACCTCGCCTTCGACTTCGGAACCGGCCGGGTGCTTCTCGGCGAAGGCTTCCCACGGGTTCTGCAGGGTCTGCTTGAGGCCCAGCGAGATGCGGCGCTTGACGGGATCGACCTCGAGCACCTGAACGTCGACTTCCTGGCTCGTGGAGACGATCTTGCCGGGATGCACGTTCTTCTTGGTCCACGACATTTCGGAGACGTGGATCAGGCCTTCGATGCCCGGCTCCAGTTCCACGAACGCGCCGTAGTCGGTGATGTTGGTCACGCGGCCATGGAAGCGGGCTTCCACCGGATACTTGGCCTCGATGCCCTGCCACGGATCGTCAAGCAGCTGCTTCATGCCCAGCGAGATGCGGTGCGTCTCGTGGTTGATCTTGATGATCTTGACGCGGACCGTCTGGCCGATGTTGAGCACTTCGGTCGGATGGTTCACGCGGCGCCAGGCGATGTCGGTGACATGCAGCAGGCCGTCGATGCCGCCCAGGTCCACGAACGCGCCGTAATCGGTGATGTTCTTGACCGTGCCCTCGATGACCTGGCCCTCTTCGAGCTTGCCGACGATCTCGTGGCGCTGCTCGGCGCGGCTCTCTTCGAGAACCGTGCGGCGGGACACGACGATGTTGCCGCGGCGGCGGTCCATCTTGAGGATTTCGAACGGCTGCGGAACGCCCATCAGGGGGCTCACGTCGCGGATCGGGCGGATGTCCACCTGCGAACGGGGCAGGAAGGCCACGGCGCCGTCGAGGTCGACCGTGAAGCCGCCCTTGACCTGGTTGAAGATGACGCCCTCAACCTTTTCCTTGGCCTCGAAGGCCTTCTCGAGCTTGACCCAGCTCTCTTCGCGACGCGCCTTGTCGCGCGAGATCACGGCTTCGCCGAGCGCGTTTTCGATGCGCTCGAGATAGACCTCGACCTCGTCGCCGACGTTCAGCACCTGGTCGCGGCCGGGGCCCATGAATTCCTTGAGAGCGACACGGCCTTCGGTCTTAAGACCGACGTCGATGACAGCCATGTCCTTTTCGATCGCGACGACGATGCCCTTGATGACGGCGCCTTCGAGAGCGTCATTGTCGCCGAAGCTCGCATCGAGCATTGCGGCGAAATCGTCGCGCGTGGGCGCGAGTGCGTTGGTGTTTGCCATTGGGTCTCCTGAGGGTCCGCGTCGTTCAAACTTGCGAGCGGACCAGGCGCGCCGGCGGGGGGTTGGCGTTGAAAGGCGCTCGATCTTCCCGGCGTCCCTCCCTGCGGAGGGGACTCACCGCCTGAAAGGGCGGGCCGGCGCGGACCGGAACGAACGAGCGTGCTTCGCCCGCAGTCTCCCACGGGCGGGGCTTGTGTAGCAGGAGGGGCGCGGGTGGACAAGGGGAAGCCCCGCGGGGCAGATGGGCCCATGAGCCTCATCTGCGTCGCCGGCGAAGCCATTCTCGACCTCGTGCCGGACGCCGCCGGCGCGTACGAGCCCGCCCTCGGCGGCTCGGGCTTCAACACGGCGCGGGCGCTGGGGCGGCTGGGCGCCCGGACCAGCTTTCTGGGCGCCCTGTCGCGCGACGCCTTCGGGGCGCGCTTTGCGGCCTCGCTGGAGCAAGCCGGCGTCGACCTCTCCGGCGTCGTGCGCACGGACGCGCCCAGCGCGCTGGCGCTGGTGTCGGGCGAGACGCAGGCCGGCCCGGGCTTTTCGCTCTACCTCGCAGGCACGGCGCACGAGGCCGCCCTGCCGCCCCGCGAACTCCCCGCCGGCGCCGCGCACCTGCATTGCGCCTCGTTTCACGCCGTCATGGGAGAGAGCGGCGCGCGGATGCTGGACCTGATGGGCCGGTGGCGGGGACGCGCCACGATCAGCTTCGACCCCAACGTGCGCCCCGGCGTGCTGGGGCCTCGGGAGGCCGCCGTCGCGCTCGTCGAGGCGCGGGTGGCGCTCAGCGACATCGTGAAGGCGAGCGAGCAGGACATGGGCTGGCTTTATCCCGGCGTCGATCCGCAGGAGTCCATGCGCCGGTGGAGCGACGGCGGGGCGCGGCTGGCGGTGCTGACGCGCGGGCCGCTCGGCGCCCTCGCCTTCCGGGGCGACGCGCGGGCGCAGGTCTTCGCCCCGGGGGTGGCGGTGGTGGACACCGTGGGGGCCGGCGACGTGTTCACCGCCGGCCTGCTGGCCAGCCTTGCGCAGGCCGGCGCCCTGGGGCCCGGCGCCCGCGCGCCGTCGCCCGGGGCGCTGGAAGCCGCGCTCGCGTTCGCCGCCTCGGCCGCCTCTTTCGCCTGCGCCCGGCGCGGCGCGGAGGGCCCCACGCGGGCCGAACTGGTTCGCCATGGCTGAAACCGCGAGGGGCGGCGCTTGTCGCACGCGGAGTTTGCCTCTAGGAACCCGCAAGAACTTGAAACCCTGACCAGAGAGCCGCCACATGCGTCCTTCCAAACGCGCCGTCGACGAGATGCGTCCCGTTACGCTGGAGCGCAACGTCGCGCGCTACGCCGAAGGGTCGTGCCTGGTGAAGTTCGGCGAGACCCATGTGCTGTGCACCGCCTCGCTCGAGGACAAGCCGCCGCAATGGCTGCGCGGACAGGGCCGGGGCTGGGTGACGGCGGAATATTCCATGCTGCCGCGCGCCACCCAGACGCGCACCCGCCGCGAGGTCACCTCCGGCAAGCCTTCCGGGCGCACGCAGGAAATCCAGCGCCTCATCGGCCGCTCGCTGCGCGCCGTGGTGGACCTGCAGGCGCTCGGCGAGCGCCAGATCATGATCGATTGCGACGTGCTGCAGGCGGACGGCGGCACCCGCACGGCCTCCATCACGGGCGCCTGGGTGGCGCTGCACGACTGCCTCAAGTGGATGCGCGGGCGCTCGATGATCCGCGACATGCCGCTGCGCGACCATGTGGCGGCGATCTCCTGCGGAATTTCCCCCATGGGGTGCGTGCTCGACCTCGACTACATCGAGGATTCAGCCGCCCACACGGACGCCAACTTCGTCATGACGGGCGCGGGCGCCCTCGTGGAGGTGCAGGCCACCGCCGAGGGGTCAACCTTCACGGACGCGCAGCTCGCCGAACTGATGGGCCTCGCCCGCAAGGGCATCGGCGAACTGGTGGCGCTGCAGAAGCTCACCGTCGCCTGACATCTGAATCGCGCGCCTCCGGGCGCGCTTTGCGGCTGCGCGCCAGGAGGCGCGCGGTCCAGGGTTTCGCGCTACGCCCGCAGCGCCCTGTGGCGCGCCACCGCCGCCTCGGCCCGGCGCCGGATGGCGTCCCAGTCCCGGCGGGCGATGTCCTCCCTGGGGGCGAGCCATGAGCCGCCCACCGCCACCACGTTGGGCTGCGCCAGCCAGGCGTCGAGATCCTCCTCGCTGGTGCCGCCCGTGGGGACGAACCGCGCGTGCGGGAAGGCCGAGCCCATGGACCGCAGGGTCGCGGGACCGCCCAGCCCTGCGGCGGGGAAGAACTTCACCACGTGAAATCCCTTGGACATGGCGAACATGAGTTCGGACGCCGTTGCGACGCCCGGCACGAACGGAAAATCGTCCATGGAGGCCGCGGCGTCCAGCAGCGCCGGCGTGGATCCCGGCGACAGGGCGAACCGGGCCCCGGCCTCGCGGGCCAGATGCAGGTCGTGCGGCGTCATGACGTTGCCTGCGCCCACGATCGCTTCGGGCGCATGGGCGCGGATTTCTGCGATGGCGTGCGGCGCGTTCTTGGTGCGCAGCGCGATTTCCAGCGTGCGCAGCCCGGCCGACACGAACGCCCGGGCCAGCGGCGCGGCGTCCTCCACGTGGGCGATCTCGATGAGGGGCACGAGGCGGGCGGGCTCCAGCAGCCTGAGCGGACTTTCGCTGTGGGACGTCATGATCTCGGCTCCCTTGATGCGCAATTCCCGCATATAACGCCGGAACAGCGCAATCGGCCCCACGGAGCGACCATCGATGACCCAGCCCGCCCACCGCAAGCTTTCCGGCCGCGTCGTCGTCGCCACGCACAATTCCGGCAAGCTGCGGGAAATGAACGAGCTTCTCGCCCCCTACGGAATCGAGGCGGTGTCGGCGGGCGAACTGGGGCTGGGGGAACCGGACGAGACCGGCCTGACGTTCCTGGCCAACGCCGAACTGAAGGCGCGCGCGGCCGCGCAGGCTGCGAACCTGCCCGCCTTCGCGGACGATTCCGGCCTGTGCGTGGACGCGCTGGGCGGCGACCCCGGAATCTATTCGGCGCGCTGGGCGCGCGAGGCCGGGGACTTTCCCGCCGCTATGGCCAACGTGCACGAGCTCATGCAGGCCAAGGGAGCGGTCTCGGCGACCGAGCGCCGGGCGCACTTCGTGTCCGCGCTGGCCATCGTGTGGCCCGACGGCCATCTGGAGCAGTTCGAAGGCAAGGTGTTTGGAACCATCGTGTGGCCGCCCAGGGGCGAGAAGGGCTTCGGGTACGATCCCTTCTTCCAGCCGGACGGGCATGCGCGCACGTTCGGCGAAATGAGTTCGCAGGAAAAGCACGGCATCCCGGCGGACGGCTCGCAAGCGCTGTCGCACCGGGCGCGCGCGTTCCAGACCCTCGCGAAGGCGTGCCTCGCGTAGAGCCTGAGTTGACGGGCGCCGGCTGGGCCCTCAGGCGCCCCTGGCGGCGCGGATCGCGCTCCACACCTTGTGCGGCGTGTAGGGCAGGTCGAGCGCATGGACGCCCAACGGGCGCAGCGCGTCGATGACGGCGTTGGTCACCGTCGGCACGGCGCCTGTCGTGCCCGCCTCGCCCACGCCCTTCACGCCCAGCGGATTGTTGGGCGAGGGTATGGGGCGGTCGAGGATGAGCAGCGGCGGCAGGCAATCGGCGCGCGGCATGTAGTAATCCATGAACGAGCCGGTGATCACCTGCCCGCTGGTCTCCTCATAGACGCAATGCTCGCCCAGCACCTGCCCCAGCCCCTGCATGACGCCGCCATGCACCTGGCCTTCGGCCAGCGCGTGGTTGAGGATCACGCCCGCGTCGTCCACGGCCACGTAGTTCACGACCTCGATGACGCCGGTCTCCGGGTCGATCTCGACCTCCGCCACATGGGCGCCGGTCGGGAAGTTCGACGTCATGGGGTGGGAGTCGAGCGTATCGAGCGGGTTCTCGCCGCCGGTCGAATATTTCTTGGCCAGGTCCAGCAGGCCGATGGACAGGTCTGTGCCGCGCACCCGGTAAGCGCCGGCGTCGAACTCCACGTCGGCTTCCGACGCCTCGAAATGCTTGGCCGCCAGGTCCTTGCCCTTGCGCACCACTTCGCGCGCCGCGATCGTCAGCGCGCCGCCGTGGGTCATCATGGAGCGCGAACCGATGGTGCCGAGGCCGATCAGCGCCGGGCCGTCGGGATCGCTGGCGCGCAGCGTGATCGCCTCCGGGTCGACGCCGAAAATGCGGCCGACAATTTCGGGAAACACCGTCTCGTGCCCCTGCCCTGAATCGCCCGACACCGTGTAGAGCACCGGGTTGCCGTTGTCGCCGAACCGGATCGCGACTTCCTCTCGCGGGGCGGCGCCGCCCCCCGAGGGCTCAATGAAGGTGGAGCACGCGGCGCCGAACAGCTTGCCTCGCTTTTGCGCCGCCTTGCGGCGCTTCTCGACGCCCTTCCAGTCCGCCGCCTTCAGCACGTCCGCCAGCAGGCCGGCCGGGTCGCCGCTGTCGTACACGGACCCGGTGGGGGTCTTGTACGGGAAGGCCTTGCGGGGAATCAGGTTCTTCTTGCGCAGCTCGATGCGGTCGCGGCCCGTCTCGCGCGCGGCCTCGTCCACCAGCCGTTCGATGAGATAGCTCACGTTCGGGCGCGCCGCGCCGCGATAGGCGGTGGTGGGCGTCGTGTTGGTGACGGCCAGCCGGTGCAGGCCGACGAGCGTGGGGATCGTGTACACGTTGGCGGCGTGGACGCTGGGCGCCATGGTGTTGATGAACGGCCCGGCGCCCGAAAGATACGCGCCGCAATCCACGATCCATTCAATGCGCAGGCCCGTGAACCGTCCTTCGGAATCCATCGCCAGTTCGCCCGTCAGCTTCGCGGCGCGGCCGTGGTGGTCGCTGAGGATGGTTTCGGCGCGGGTCGACACCCATTTCACTGGGCGCCCCAGGGCCCGGGTCGCCAGCATGGCGGCGCAGAATTCCGGATACGCCTCGCCCCGCACGCCAAAGCCGCCGCCCACGTCGTAAGCGTGAACGCGGATTTTGTCCTCGGGCACGCCGGTGGCCACCGCCAGGCCGGGCCGCATGAGGGTGACGCCTTGCGTGGGGCAATAGACGTCGTAGACGTCGCGCGCGGAATCCCACGACGCGACGCAGGCCTTCGGCTCCATGGGATTGCCGACGATGCGCGGCGCGTCCAGCGTGATCTTCGTCACGTGCGCGGCCTGCGCCAGCGCGGCGTCCGTCTTCGCCCGGTCGCCGTATTCGTAATCGAACACGAGGTTGCCGGGAATGTCGGCGTAGAGCTGCGGCGCGCCGGGCTCCAGCGCCTTCCCGGCGTCCACCA
>JAQGJX010000015.1 GCA_028290405.1 Hyphomicrobiales bacterium | reverse complement strand
TTCAGCTCGGACATCGAGCAGGAATTCGCGCCCAAGGGGCTCAACGAGGACACCGTCCGCTTCATCTCCGCCAAGAAGGCCGAGCCGCAATGGATGCTCGACTGGCGGCTGAAGGCGTTCGCGCTGTGGCAGACGATGGAGCATCCCGACTGGTCGAAGCTCAACGTGCCCCCGATCGACTATCAGAACGCCTATTATTACGCGGAGCCCAAGGCGAAGCCCAAGCTTGGTTCGCAGGACGAGGTCGACCCCGAGATCCTGCGCGTGTACGAAAAGCTCGGCATTCCGATCCAGGAGCAGAAGCTGCTCGCGGGCGTGGTCGAGGAGGTCGAGGAGGGTGCGGAGCCCAAGCGGCGCGTCGCCGTCGATGCGGTGTTCGACAGCGTCTCGGTCGCGACCACGTTCCGCAAGGAGCTGGAGGCAGCGGGCGTCATCTTCCGCAGCATCAGCGAGGCGATCCGCGAATACCCCGATCTTGTGCGCAAGTGGCTGGGCAAGGTGGTGCCGCAGCGCGACAATTATTTCGCGACGCTCAACAGCGCCGTCTTCTCGGACGGGACGTTCGTGTACATTCCCGAGGGCGTCCGCTGCCCGATGGAGCTGTCGACCTATTTCCGCATCAATGCGGAAAATACCGGCCCGTTCGAACGCACGCTGATCGTCGCCGACAAGGGCTCGTACGTCTCGTATCTCGAGGGCTGCACCGCGCCGATGCGCGACGAGAACCAGCTGCACGCCGCCGTCGTGGAGCTGGTCGTGCTGGACGATGCCGAGATCAAATACTCGACCGTGCAGAACTGGTATCCCGGCGACGAGAACGGCGTCGGCGGCATCTACAATTTCGTCACCAAGCGCGCCCTGTGTCAGGGCAAGAACTCCAAGGTCGCCTGGACACAGGTCGAGACCGGCTCGGCGGTGACGTGGAAA
The DNA here is from genome assembly GCA_028290405.1 of Hyphomicrobiales bacterium. GTDB lineage: Bacteria > Pseudomonadota > Alphaproteobacteria > Rhizobiales > Beijerinckiaceae > Terripilifer. The sequence continues at coordinate 30,168 of JAQGJX010000015.1, read as the reverse complement.
TATCCGTCCTGCGTGCTCGCCGGCGACGGGTCGGTAGGCGAATTCTACTCGGTCGCGGTGACGAACAACCGCCAGCAGGCCGACACCGGCACCAAGATGATCCACCTCGGCAAGAACACGCGCTCGACGATCGTGTCGAAGGGGATCAGCGCCGGCCGCTCGGACAACACGTATCGCGGCCTGGTGCGCGTCGCGGCGAGCGCGGAGGGCGTGCGCAACTTCACGCAATGCGACAGCCTGCTGCTGGGCGACCAGTGCGGCGCGCATACCATCCCGTACATCGAGGTCCGCAACCCGAGCGCGCAGATCGAGCACGAGGCGACGACGAGCAAGATCAGCGAAGACCAGCTGTTCTACGCCATGTCGCGCGGGCTGGACTCGGAAGCCGCGGTCGCGCTGATCGTCAACGGCTTCGCGCGCGAAGTGCTGCAGCAGCTGCCGATGGAGTTCGCGGTCGAGGCGCAGAAGCTGCTGGGGATCAGCCTAGAGGGGAGCGTGGGGTGAGAGAGGCGATCCTCTCAAGCCTCTTGATACTTTGGCTAGTCCTGTCGGTGGGGATGTATGTTCTCGCTTCGGGCTTTGCCGGAAGCTGGTTCGGGTGGCTGAACTTGCCGGGTGCGATCGTTCTTGGCGCGCCTTGGCTCATTCTTCTGATCCTCGCTCTTCGGGCGTGGCAGACCAAAGAAAGAATACTGAGTAACAATGCTCAAGATTGAAAACCTCCACGCCGAGATCGACGGCAAGCCGATCCTCAAGGGCCTCTCGCTCACCGTGAACGCGGGCGAGGTGCACGCGATCATGGGGCCGAACGGCGCCGGTAAGTCGACGCTCGGCTATGTGCTGGGCGGGCGGCCGGGGTATGAGGTGACGGGGGGGAGCGTGAGGTTCCGCCCTATCACTGGCGCAGGCGACACCACCTCCGTTCGTGTCGAGCGTAGTCGAGACACATTGTCCCTCGACTTCGCTCGGGACGAACGGGAGCGGGGTGACTCGGCTCGGGATCAACGGGAGGGGGTTGCCACCGCGTCTGCCGACGGCGACTGGATCGACCTGCTCGCGCTCGACCCCCACGAGCGGGCCGCCGCCGGCCTGTTCCTCGGCTTTCAATATCCGGTTGAAATCCCCGGCGTCTCCAACGTCCAGTTCCTGCGCGAATCCCTCAACGCCCAGCGCGCGTCGCGTGGCGAGAAGCCGCTGTCGGGCGCGGAGTTCCTGAAGCTCGCGCGCGGCGAAGCGGCGAAGCTCGACATGGACGCCGACATGCTCAAGCGCCCCGTCAATGTCGGCTTCTCCGGCGGCGAGAAGAAGCGCAACGAGATGGTGCAGATGGGGATTATCGACCCCAGCTTCGCGATCCTGGACGAGACCGACAGCGGCCTCGACATCGACGCGCTGCGCATCGTCGGCGACGGCATCAACCGCATCATGCGCCGACCGGACAAGGCGGTGCTGCTGATCACCCATTACCAGCGGCTGCTCGACTATGTGCGGCCCGACTTCGTCCACGTCCTCGACGGCGGCGTCATCACCCGCACCGGCGGGCCGGAGCTGGCGCACGAGTTGGAGCGGCAGGGTTACGGGGTGGCGGCGTGATGATCCTCCTCGGCACGGGGAGGGGGACCGCGACGCGAAGCGGCGTGGTGGAGGGGCCTCTCCACGAATGTGATCTTTTGGGGCACCGCCCCTCCACCACGCCTTCGGCGCGGTCCCCCTCCCCGCGAGCGGGGAGGATTGAATGACCCTGCTGGAACTCCCCTCCACCCGCGCCGAGGCATGGCGCTGGGCGGACCTCGGCGCGCTGTCGGCGGCGGCGGCGCTCGCCCCGGTCGCGGCGGCGGCGCACGAGTGGCTCGACCTGCCCGGTGCGCGCCTGTTGTTCGTCGACGGCAAGCTCGACGCGTCGCGCAGCGAGCTTGGCGGCGTCACCATCGAGGACCACCCGGCGGGCGATCACGCGCTCGGCAAGCATGCGCGCGGCCTCGGCTGGGCGCTGCGGCTCGACCGCGATACCGCCGCCGATCCGGTGCAGATCGTCCACGTCGCGACCGGCAAGGAGAATCACCTGCCCGCCGCGATCGCGCTGGGCGACGACGCTGTCGCGCAGGTCGTCGAAACGTACATCGGATCGGGCTGGACCAATCGCGCCACGCGCATCACGCTCGGTCGTGCCGCGCGGCTGCATCGGTCGGTTCGGCTGTTGCAGAGCGCCGGCTTTGTCTCGCTGCGCGACGATACCAGCATCGGCGCTGCCGCACGCCTTGTAACCGTTTTCCTCGGCGCGGGAGATGCCGGCGCGCGGATCGATGGCCAGGTGACGGTGGGCGAGGGCGGCTATGCCGAGGTCGGCGGCGCGCTGCTGTGCCGCGGCGAACAGCGGCAGGAATGCGCGGTGCGCGTTCATCATGCCGAGCCAAACGGCCAGTCGCACCAGCTCTGGCGCGCGGTCGCCGCCGATCGCTCGACCGCCAGCCTCGCCGCCGCCGTCGAGGTCGCGCGCCACGCGCAGAAGACCGACGGCGAACAGTCGCTGCGTGGGCTGCTGCTGCAGCGCACCGCGACGGTGAACCTGAAGCCGGAGCTGGAGATCTTCGCCGATGATGTGAAGTGCGCACACGGCGCAACGGTGGGCGAGCTTGACCGTCGCGCGCTGTTCTACATGGAAACGCGCGGGATCGCGCCGGCCCGCGCGCAGGCGCTGCTCACCCGCGCGTTCGTCGCCGACGCGCTGGGGCGGATCGGCGACGACACGGTGCGCGATGCGTTCGAGGCGGACGCGGATGCCTGGCTGGAGCGTGCGTTGTGAGCGCGCCTAATGAAATCCTGCCCGTTTACGCGGAGGGGGACCGCTGGGCGCAGCCGAGTGATGGTGGGGGCGTGCCACGGGCGGTGACCTCGGTTGAGAACCCCCTCCACCATCCGGCTGCGCCGGACGGTTCCCCTCCCCGTCCCGGGGAGGATCTGAAGCCGCTGGATCTCGTCGCCGACTTCCCCGCCATCCCGGCGGGTTGGGCCTACCTCGATACCGCCGCGACGGCGCAGAAGCCGCAGGCGGTGATCGACGCGATCACACGCGGCTATGACACCAGCTACGCCACCGTGCATCGCGGCGTGTACGCGCGCTCGGCCGACATGACGCTGGCGTACGAGGCCGCGCGCAAGCGGGTGGCGCGGTTCATCGGTGCCGGCAGCGCGGACGAGATCGTGTTCGTGCGCGGCGCGACCGAGGCGATCAACCTCGTCGCGCAATGCTGGGCGGGCACGCAGCTCAAGGCCGGCGATCGCATCCTGGTGTCGATGCTGGAGCATCATAGCAACATCGTGCCGTGGCAGATGGCGGCCGAGCGCATCGGCGCGGCGATCGACGTGGTGCCGCTGACCCCCGACCTGTGCATCGACCTCGACGCGATGGAGGCGATGATCACGCCCGCGCACAAACTCGTGGCGCTCAATCATGTCTCCAACGTGCTCGGCTCGGTGCTCGACGGCGCGCGTGCGAGCCGGATCGCGCATTCCGTCGGGGCGAAGATCCTGCTCGACGGCTGCCAGGCGGTGCCCCGCCTGCCGGTCAATGTTGCGGCACTGGGTTGCGATTTCTACGTCTTTTCAGGGCACAAGCTGTACGGGCCGACCGGGATTGGCTGCCTGTGGGGTCGTTCCGAGCTGCTCGACGCGATGCCGCCATGGCAGGGGGGCGGCGCGATGATCGACCGCGTGTCGTTCGAGCGCACCACCTACGCGCCGCCGCCGGCACGGTTCGAGGCGGGGACGCCGCACATCGTCGGCGCGCTGGGGCTGCACGCGGCGATCAACTATGTCGATGCGATCGGCCTGGCTGCTATCCGTGCGCACGAGACCGCTCTGGTGGCCGTGACGCGCGAGGCGCTGGGGCAAATGAATTCCGTGCGGCTGTTCGGGCCGGCGGACTCGGCGGGCATCGTGTCGTTCACGATCGAGGGGGTGCATCCGCACGATATCGGCACCATCTTGGACGAGAGCCGGGTGGCGATCCGCGCGGGTCATCACTGCGCCCAGCCGCTGATGACGGCGCTGGGCATCGACGCGACGGCCCGGGCGAGTTTTGGCGTCTATAACGGACCGGCGGACGTCGCGGCGCTTGTCGCCGGGATCGACCGGGTGAGAAGGGTTTTCGGATGAGCAGTTTCGAGGTCGAGGAAGTCGAGAGCGTCACGCCGCCACCGAAGGTACGCGTCGAGACGGCCGCTGAGGTGTTCGACCGCAAGCGCGACTATCTGGAGGGCTTCCTTGCGCAAAAGCCGCAGGGCGATCCGGCGGCAGAGCCGGGCGGGGCGCTGCACGACGCGGTGGTCGAGGCGATCAAGGAGATCTACGACCCCGAAATTCCGGTCAACATCTACGAACTCGGGCTGATCTACGGGGTCGACGTGACGGAGGACGGCCACGCGGCGATCTCGATGACGCTCACCACACCGCATTGCCCGGTCGCGGAGTCGATGCCCGCCGAGGTCGAGCTGCGCGTCTCCGCCGTGCCCGGTATCGCGACCGCCGAAGTCAATCTGGTCTGGGACCCGCCCTGGGACCCGGCGAAGATGTCAGACGAGGCTCGGCTCGAATTGGGGATGCTGTGATGGCGACGACGCTCCGTGCACGTCCCGCTGCGCTCAACCTGACCGCTTCGGCGCACGCGCGCATCGCCGATCTGATGGCGCGCGCGCCTTCGGATGCGATCGGGGTCAAGCTGTCGACGCCGCGCCGGGGCTGTTCCGGGCTGGCCTATTCGGTCGACTACGTGACGGAGGCCAAAGCCTTTGACGAGCGCATCGACACGCCCGGCGGCACGCTGTTCGTCGATGGCGGCTCGATCCTGTATCTGATCGGCTCGACGATGACCTGGGTGGAGGACGACTTCGCCGCCGGCTTCGTGTTCGAGAACCCCAACGCCAAGGGCGCCTGCGGGTGCGGCGAGAGTTTTACGGTCTGATCTCGTCACCCTGAACTTGTTTCAGGGTCCATGCGCGACCTAGAAGGCTCGCTAAGCGGGCGACGTGTCGCATGGATGCTGAAACGGAGTTCAGCATGACGGGGGTAAGATGGCCGATCTGTTCCGCAAGAAACTGCTCGCCGACGAACCGCGGGGTCCACAACTCGCCCGCACGCTGTCATGGCCACATCTGGTCGCGATGGGCGTCGGCGCGATCGTCGGCACGGGCATCCTGACTCTGATCGGCGTCGGCGCGGACCGCGCGGGGCCGGCGGTGATCCTGTCATTCGCCATCGCCGGCGCGATCTGCGCGTGCGCGGCGCTCGCCTATGCCGAGATGGCGACGATGATCCCGGCCTCGGGCAGCGCATACACGTACAGTTATGTCGTGCTGGGCGAGGTGATCGCCTGGGTGATCGGCTGGTCGCTGATCCTCGAATATTCGCTGGTCGTGTCCGCCGTCGCGGTGGGCTGGTCGGGGTACATTTATCCGCTGCTTGAGCCGTTCGGGTTTCCGCGATGGCTCGCCGAGGGACCCTCGCTGGGCGGGGTCGTCAACCTGCCCGCTATGGTCATCATCTTCGTCGTCGCCGGCCTGCTGACGCTCGGCACCCGCGAGAGCGCGACGCTCAACGCCATGCTGGTGGTGATCAAGATCGTCGCGCTCGCGGTCTTTGTCGCCGTGGCTCTGCCCTATTTCGACGCCGCGAACATGCAGCCCTTCAGCCCACATGGCTTTGCCAAGCAGGTCAGTCCCGATGGTGTCGAGCGCGGGGTGATGGCGGCGGCGGCGATCATCTTCTTTGCGTTCTATGGATTCGACGCGATCTCCACGGCGGCGGAGGAGGCCAAGAACCCGGGGCGCGATCTCGCGATCGGCATCGTCGGGTCGATGGTGGCGTGCGTCGCGATCTATATGCTCGTCGCGGTCACGGCGGTGGGGGCGCTGAGCTACACGCGGTTCGCCGCCAGCCCGGAGCCGCTGGCGCTGATCCTGCGCGGTATCGGCCAGCCGGGCTTCGCGACCTTCCTCGCCATCTCGGCGGTTATCGCGCTGCCGACGGTGATCCTCGGCTTCCTGTTCGGGCAGAGCCGCATCTTCTTCGTCATGGCGCGCGATGGCTTGCTGCCCGCGAGCCTCGCGCGCGTCTCAAAGCGCGGCTCACCGGCGCGGATCACCTGGCTGACGGCGGTGCTGGTGGCGATCATCGCCGGCGTGATGCCGATCGACGCGATCGCCGCGCTTGCGAACGCGGGCACCCTGGCGGCGTTCGTGGCGGTGTGCGTGTGCATGCTGGTGATGCGCCACCGCGCGCCCGACGCCGCGCGCACCTTCCGCGCGCCGGCTGCGACGCTGGTCGGCACGATCGGCATCGTCGGCTGCCTGTACCTGTTCGTCAGCCTGCCGACGCAGACGCAACTATACTTCTTCGCGTGGAACGCGATCGGGCTGCTGATCTACTTCGGTTACGCGCGGCGCGGTGCCACCCGTCAGGCGGCGAGCTTGCGCAACACGTACTGAAGGATGCCGCCGTTGAGGAAATACTCCAGCTCGTTGACGGTATCGATGCGGCAGCGGGTCGCGAACTGCTCGGTCGAGCCGTCGGCGCGGGTGAGGTGGACCTGCACCTCCTGGCGGGGACGCAGCGCGGCGACGTTCTCGATCGTGAACGTTTCCGAGCCGTCAAGTGCCAGCGTCTTGCGCGTGACACCGTCGGCGAACTGGAGGGGGAGCACGCCCATGCCAACGAGGTTGGAGCGGTGGATGCGCTCGAAGCTCTCGGCGATCACGGCGCGGACGCCGAGCAGGTTGGTGCCCTTCGCCGCCCAGTCACGTGACGAGCCGGTGCCGTATTCCAGCCCGGCGACGATGACGAGCGGCGTGCCGTCTTCGCGGTGGCGCATGGCGGCGTCGTAGATCGGCATGGTCTCGCCGGCGTATTTTGTCATCCCGCCCTCGACGCCCGGTACCATCTCGTTCTTGATGCGGATGTTGGCGAAGGTGCCGCGGACCATGACGTTGTCGTTGCCGCGCCGCGCACCGTAGCTGTTGAAGTCGGCGCGGGAGATCTGACGCTCCATAAGCCATTTCCCGGCTGGCGAGTCCGCCTTGATCGAGCCGGCGGGGCTGATGTGGTCGGTGGTGATCGAGTCACCCAGGACGGCCAGCAGCTTCGCGTCGCGGATGTCCATCACGGGGCGCGGCTGCATCTCCATGCCCTCGAAATAGGGCGGATTGGCGATGTAGGTGGACCCGGCGCGCCAGGTGTAGGTGTCCGAGCCCTCGACCGAGATGCCGCGCCAGTGGCCGTCGCCTGCGTAGACGTTGCCGTAGCGGGCGGAGAACATGCCGGCGTCGATATTGGCGGTCATCACCTCGGCGACCTCGTCGTTCGAGGGCCAGATGTCCTTGAGGAAGACGTCCGCGCCGTCGGTGCCCTGGCCGATGGGGGTGGTGGTCATGTCCTGAGTGACCGTGCCCTTGAGGGCGTAGGCTACCACGAGGGGCGGTGAGGCGAGGAAGTTGGCGCGGACATCGGGGCTTACGCGGCCTTCGAAGTTGCGATTGCCGGACAGGACGGACGCGGCGACGAGGTCATTCTCGTTGATCGCGGCGGAAATGGCCGGGGCGAGCGGGCCGGAATTGCCGATGCAGGTCGTGCAGCCATAGCCGACCAGGTTGAAGCCCATCGCGTCGAGGTCCGCGCTGAGGCCCGCCTTGTCGAGATAGTCGGTCACCACCTGCGAGCCCGGCGCGAGCGAGGTCTTGACCCACGGCTTGGGGCTGAGACCCAGCGCGCGCGCCTTGCGGGCGACGAGGCCGGCAGCGACCAGAACGGAGGGGTTCGAGGTGTTGGTGCAGCTGGTGATCGCGGCAATCACCACGTCGCCGTCACCGATGTCGTGATCGCGGCCCTCGACCGCGACGCGCTCGGCATGGTCCTTGTGATAGACCTTGGCGAGATCGGTGTTGAAGACGTTGTCGACCTGCGTCAGCACGACCTTGTCCTGCGGGCGCTTGGGGCCGGCAAGCGACGGCACGACGCTGCTCATGTCGAGCTCCAGCGTGTCGGTGAACACGGGGTCGGGCGCGTCGGCGTGGCGCCACAAGCCCTGTGCCTTGGCATAGGCCTCGACCAGCGCGATCGTTTCCGCCGGACGCGCGGTGAGCTTGAGATATTCGATCGTGCGCTCGTCGATCGGGAAGAAGCCGCAGGTCGCGCCATATTCGGGCGCCATGTTGGCGATGGTGGCGCGGTCGGCGAGCGTCATCGCGGCAAGGCCGGGGCCGTAGAACTCGACGAACCGGCCGACGACGCCCCTGGCGCGCAGCATCTGCGTGACGGTGAGCACGAGGTCGGTGGCCGTGACGCCTTCCTTCAGCTTGCCGTTGAGGCGGAAGCCGATGACTTCGGGCAGCAGCATGGACAGGGGCTGGCCGAGCATGCAGGCCTCGGCCTCGATGCCGCCGACGCCCCAGCCCAGAACGGACAGGCCGTTGACCATGGTGGTGTGGGAATCGGTGCCCACCAGCGAGTCCGGATAGGCGACTTCCACCGTCTCGGCCTTGCCGCGCGCGGGGGTGTACTTCTCCTTGCGGGTCCAGACGGTCTGCGACAGATACTCGAGGTTCACCTGATGGCAGATGCCGGTGCCGGGCGGCACGACGCGGAAATTGTCGAACGCGCCCTGGCCCCACTTGAGGAAGTTGTAGCGCTCGGCGTTGCGCTGGTATTCCAGCTCCACGTTCTTCTTGAGCGACTTGGACGTGCCGAACGCGTCCACGATCACCGAATGGTCGATCACGAGGTCGACCGGAACGAGCGGGTTGATCTTGTCCGGATTGCCACCGAGCTTCGTCATCGCGTCGCGCATGGCGGCGAGGTCGACCACCGCCGGAACGCCCGTGAAGTCCTGCATCAGCACGCGGGCCGGACGGAAGGCGATTTCCTTTTCCTTCTTGCCCTTGTTGACGAGCCATTCGGCGACGCCGACGATATCTTCCCGGGTGACGGAGCGGCCGTCCTCGTAGCGCAGGAGATTCTCAAGGAGAACCTTCATGGAAAACGGCAGCTGCGAGATACCCGACAGACCGTTCTTCTCCGCCTGCTTCAGCGAAAAGTAGTGGTACGTCTTTGTCCCCACAGTGAGTTTCTTGCGGCACTTGAAGCTGTCGAGAGAGGCCATCGTATCATCCCGGGGTGGCGAGGAATTAGGAAAGACGCGCGGCTTATAGATAATTTCAACGCCAAGGGCTACACGAACATGGTCGAACGTGCGCTGTTTGCGCGAGACGCCCGGAGCCATCCTGCCCGTGTTTCCACCATCCGCCCTGCTGCGCGTTGAAAACCTCGCCCTCGCGCGCGGCGGCCGGCGCCTGACGGACGACCTTTCGTTCGAGGTCCGCAGCGGCGAGGCGCTGGTGGTCACTGGCCCCAACGGGGCGGGAAAATCCACGCTCCTGCGGGCGCTTGCGGGGCTCCTCGCGCCTGTTTCCGGGCGCATTTCCTTCACCGCGCCCGGCGTATCGGCGGACGATCCGCCGGCCCTTTGCGCCCATTACCTCGGCCATTCCGACGCGCTCAAGAGCGCGCTGACCGCGCGTGAGAACCTCGCCTTCTGGTCGGCGGCCCTGCGCGTCGGGACCGCGGGGCCCGGTGGACTGTCGCCCCTCGAAGCTCTGGAGCAGGTCGATCTTCAGCACGGCGCCGACCTTCCGGTCGGCTGGCTGTCCGCCGGCCAGAAGCGCCGCGTGGCGCTGGCGCGCCTGTTCGTCGCCCGCAGGCCCCTGTGGATCCTGGACGAGCCCGCAACGGCGCTCGACGGCGGCTCGCAATTGCGCCTTGCGGCCGCCATGGCGCGCCACAGGGCGGAGGGCGGGCTTGTGGTGGCCGCCACCCATGCGCCGCTGGGCCTTGAGGGCGCGGGCGAACTGCGGCTGGGCGCGCCATGAGCCGCGCGCTTCTCGCTCTCTACCTGCGCGAACTGCGCCTCGCCAACCGGCTGGGCGGCGGCGCCAGCATGGGCGTCGTGTTCTTCCTGATCCTCGTGGCCATCGTGCCCTTCTCTATCGGCCCGGACCTCAACCTCCTGGCGCGCATCGGGCCCGCCATCCTGTGGATCGCGGCGCTTCTCGCGACCCTGCTCGGGCTCGATCGCCTGTTCCAGTCCGACCAGGAGGACGGGTCCCTTGACGTGCTGCGCATGAGCGAGCCGCCGCTGGAACTCATCGTGGCGGTGAAATGCGCCGCCCACTGGACCGCGACCTGCCTGCCGCTCGTGGCCGCGGCGCCCCTGTTCGGCGTGATGCTGGCGTTGGAGGGCGACGCGCTTCTGGCCGTCACCGTCACACTCTTGGCCGGGACGCCTGCGCTGACGTTCCTGGGCGCCATCGGGGCCGCCCTCACGGCGACCTTGCGCCGCGGCGGGCTGCTGATGGCGATCCTGGTTCTGCCGCTGTGCGTGCCTGTGCTCATCTTCGGCGTCTCGGCGGCCGCCGCGGCGACCAGCGGAACGGTGCCGTTCGCCACGCCCTTCCTGGTGCTGCTGGCCTTGTCGCTGGCCTCCGTCGCCCTGGCGCCCTTCGCGGCGGCGGCGGCCCTGCGCGCCATGGCGGACTGACCGCCCGCCGTAAACCCACGTGCCTTGCCGCTCGCGAAAGGCTCGTCTAGCTTGCGCGCCAACGGAGGAAAACACATGCATTTCGTCGCCCTTTGCACCGACAAGCCCGGCTGGGTCCAGACCCGCCTCGACGTTCGCCCGACCCATGTGGAATGGCTCGGCGCCAACGCCGCCAGCATCAAGGTCGCGGGTCCGTTCCTCGACGAAGCCGGCGCGATGACCGGCTCGATGCTGATTCTGGAATGCCCCGACAGGGCGGCGGCGCAGGCGCTTCTCGACTCCGACCCCTACGCCAAGGCGGGCCTGTTCTCGTCCGTGGAGTTGAAGACCTGGCGCTGGGTCGTCGGCGAGCCGAAGGCCTGAAGAATGGCGCACTGGCTGATCAAGAGCGAGCCGTTCAAATGGTCATGGGACCAGCAGGTCGCGGCGGGCGCCAAGGGCACCCACTGGAACGGCGTGCGCAACCATCTCGCCAAGCAGCAATTGATGGCCATGAAGCTTGGCGAGCAGGCGTTCTTCTACCACTCGAACGAGGGCAAGGAGATCGTGGGCGTGGTCGAGGTGATCAAGCTGTTCTACCCTGACCCCAGCGACGAGAGCGGCAAGTTCGGCATGGTGGACTTCAAGGCCGTGAAGGCGATGCCAAGGCCCGTCACGCTCGCGCAGGTCAAGGCGACGCCCGCGCTGGCCAGGATGGCGCTCGTCACTTCCATGCGGCTCTCGGTGCAGCCGGTGACCGACGGGGAATGGAAGCTCGTCTGCGAGATGGGCGGGCTCTGAGCCCGCTTATCCGAGCAGGTCGATCAGCGCCGGGATGAGCGGCGCGTCTGCGGGCGGCATGGGCCATTGGCGCAACTCGCGCGCCCTCACCCACTTCACCCCTTGCCCCTCCAGCGGCCGCACCACGCCTTCCCAGCGGCGGCAGACCCACAGCGGCATGAGCAGGTGGAACTCGTCGTAGGCGTGGCTGGCGAAGGTGAGCGGCGCGAGGCAATCCTCCTTCACGCGGATGTCGAGTTCTTCGGCCAATTCGCGGATGAGGCAAGCCTCCGGCCGCTCGCCCGGATCGACCTTTCCGCCCGGAAACTCCCAGAGGCCCGCAAGCGCCTTGCCGGGCGGACGCTGGGCGATCAGCACCCGGTCGTCGGAATCGATCAGCGCGGCGGCGGCCACGAGCAGGATTTTCATGTTGGCGTTCCCATGCAGGCGCGCGCTTCTAGCACGCGCCGGGGCTAGCGCCCTACCACAACCACCTTCACGGTCTCGTCGCCCTTCACGGAGACCGTTTCGTACATGGCGCCGCCCTGGGGCAGCCAATGGCTTTCGAGCCGGTAGACCTTCTGGGCTGCGACGAAATACTCGCCCGGCGCCACGTCGTCGAACCTGAAGCGCCCGCCGGACGTGGAGGTCGTCGTGCGCGTGAAGGATTCGTACGCGGGATCGACAGGCAGGGCGGGAATTTCGCCCGCCGGGAGAAACTTCCTGCCCCGGTAAAGCGCCGTGAACCGCTCGCGCGCATACGGGGTCGCGGGCACGAGGCGGATGGTCTCGCCCGCGGACAGGCGTGTCTGTCCATTGCGCAGCACCAGGAAGGCCTGCCCGTCGATGCGCCCCCCGCCCTTGGCGTGGATGTACGCGGCGGCCTTGGCGTCGAACGCCGTCGCGGGCGGCAGGGGCGGCGCGGTCGCGCAGCCCGTCAATCCCCAGCAGACGGCGAGCAGGACGGCTTTGAGGACGGCGGCGGACTGGCGCATGGCGGCTCCGAAAGCAGGACGCGGACGCCCTTACTTTCGGTCAAGCTCAAGTTGCGCGCAACGCCAAACTGCCTTGGCGTCAGCTGCGGTAATCGCCGTTGATGGCCACGTACTCCTTGGTGAGGTCGCAGGTCCACACGGTGGCGCGCCCCTTGCCGAGCCCGATGTCCACCCGCAGGTCGATCTTGTCCCCCCGCATGTAGGCCGACACCTGCTGCTCGTCGTAGCCCGGATCGCGCAGGCCCTTGTGCGCCACCCGGAACCCGCCGAACCAGATGGCGAGCAGATCGCGGTCGGCTTTCTCGCCCGCCTTGCCGACCGCCATCACCACGCGGCCCCAATTGGCGTCCTCGCCCGCGATGGCGGTCTTGACCAGCGGGGAATTGGCGATGGAGAGCGCGATCCGCTTGGCGGCGGCGGCGCTCGCCGCGCCTTCGACGACGATCTCCACGAATTTGCGGCAGCCTTCGCCGTCGCGCACCACCTGGTGAGCGAGGTCGAGCAGCACCGTGTCCAGCGCCCGCTTGAAGCCCGCGAGGCGCCTGTCGGCGGCGTCGGCGATCCTGGGCGCCCCGCGCTTGGCGGCTGTCCCGGTGGCGAACAGCATCAGGGTGTCGGAGGTCGAGGTGTCGCTGTCGACCGTGATGGCGTTGAAGCTGCCCTGCACGGACTTCGACAGCATCGCCTGCAGGGCCTGCGCGGCGATGGGCGCGTCGGTGAACACGTAGGACAGCATGGTCGCCATGTCGGGAGCGATCATCCCCGCGCCCTTGGCCATCCCGTTGATGATCACGTCCACGCCGTCGATCTGCGCGACCGCGGTCGCCACCTTCGGGAAGGTGTCGGTGGTCATGATGGCGCGCGCCGCCTCAAGAAGGCCCGAGGGATCGGCGTTCTTCACAAGGTCGTCCATCACGCCGTCGAACTTGCCGGCGTCCAGCGGCTCGCCGATGACGCCCGTGGAGGCGAGGAATATCTCGCCCAGCGGCGCGCCCGTGGCTTTGGCGGCGATGTCGGCGGTCTGCTTCGTGGACTTCGCGCCCGTCTTGCCCGTGAAGGCGTTGGCGTTGCCGGAGTTGACCAGCAGCGCCCTGGCCTTGCCGCCCTTCAGCTTGGCGCGGCACCAGTCCACCGGCGCGGAGGGGCACTTCGACCTGGTGAACACGCCCGCAGCCTGGGTGCCCTTGTCCATCAGGGCTAGCATGACGTCCGTGCGGCCCTTGTAGCGAATGCCCGCCTCCGCTGTCGCAAAGCGCACGCCCTCGATGACCGGCAGTTCAGGATAGGATTTGGGCGCGAGCGGGGAGACGGGAACGGGCTTTGCCATTGAGGGGCTTTCCAGACGGGCGGGAGATGGGTGCGAAGCGCGCCCGGCGAGGACCGGGCGCGGTCATTGAAGCGTGAGGCCTACTTCGGCGAGCGCTCGATCTTGGCGCCGTTGCGCAGCGCCAGAACGGCCTCGCTCTGCGCCTTCTGGACCACGTAGCGCTCGACCTGCTCGCGCACCTCCTCCAGCTTGGGGAACGAGCGCTCGCGCCGGTCCTCGAGCTTGATGACGTGCCAACCGAACTGGCTTTTCACCGGCTCGGAGATCTCGCCCTTCTTCAGCTTGAAGGCAGCCTCGCCGAATTCCGGCACCATGCGGTCCTTGGAGAACCAGCCAAGATCGCCGCCCTTGGAGCCAGGGTCGCGCGACATTTCATCCGCCACCTTGGCGAAGTCCTCGCCGGCCCGCACGCGCCGAAGCGCCTGACGCGCCTTGTCCTCCGTCTCCACAAGGATGTGGCGGGCGTTGATCTCGGGCTCGGGCGGCTGCGCCTTGGCGGCGTTGTCGTAGACTTCCCGCACGGCGGCCTCGGTGGTGGACTCCCGGCCGATCTTGCCCAGCAGGGCTTCCATGAGCGCCTTGTCCTTCAGGTAGGCGAGCCGGCGCGCGAAATCGGGCGTTTCGGCGAGCTTCTCGGCCTGCGCCTTGCGGGCCGCCAGACGCATGTCGATGAGGTAGTCGAGCACGTAGTTCGCGCGCTGCTCGCCTTCGAGTTCGGGAGGAACGTTGGCGCCGACGTCGTCGGTCGCAAGCTGCACGTCCTCGTCGGTGATCTCGACGCCGTCGATCACCGCCTGGGTCTTCGCCCCGGCGGGGACGCTGGCGAGAGCGGCGAAAACGGCGGCCGCGGAAGCAAGCGCCAGGCTGCGGCCAAAGCCCCTGTCCGGCCTAGTAAAAGCGCTGAACGTCATCATGGTCTCCAAATCAACGCAGCGCCTCGGCGAGCGGTCGGCGCGCAATGTCTTTCAAAACCGCCGCCCGGGCAAGCCTTGCGGAGCGCCTTGCCGCAGACGCAAAAGCCGCAACCTTGCGGCGATGCCTCGCGAGGATTAGCATCATGGGAGACATAGACATGAGGCGCCAGCCGGCTGCAGGCCTGAGCGACGCGGGAGAAACGCCGTGCACATCATCGACTCGCATTTTCACTGGTGGCCCCGCTCCGTCTTCGACGCCCTCTGCAAGCGCTCCGGCCTTCCGCGCGCCAGCGTCAACGACAAGGGCGGCTACAAGTGCATGCTGGGCCTGGGCGGCGACTACACGCTCAGTTCCTGGGCGGAATGGTACGATCTCGACCGCCAGTTCGAACACATGGACGGGCTTGGCCATCAGGTCGACGTGGTCGGCTCCATCGGTCCGTTCTCGGTGTTCTTCTCGGCGCTGCCGCCCGAGGAAGGCCGTGACTTCGCGATCATGTGGAACGAGGAAATGGCGTGGGCGCAGCGCAAATACCCCGGCCGTTTCTGGGGCAGCGCCGCCATTCCCCTACAGGACACCAGGATCGCCATGGAGGTGCTGGAGGACGCCGTCGGCCGTCTTGGCCTCATGGGCGTCAACATGCCCGGAAGCATCGGGGCGGACGCACGCATCGACGCTCCCCGCCTCGAGCCCTTCTATGCGCGCGTCGCCGAGCTTGGCCTGCCGATGTTCCTGCATCCCACGGATGCGGTCTTCAACGAGATCCTCGACGGCTACGACGGCGCCCTGTTCCTCAGCCTCGGCCGCGTGATCGAGGTGAGCGTCGCCGCCTCGCGCCTGATCCTGTCGGGCACGATGGAGCGGCATCCGGACCTGAAGCTCGTCCTGTCGCATACGGGCGGCGCGCTGCCCTACCAGTCGGGCCGCATGGACAAGAACACCAAGGCGGCGAAGCTGCCGCGCCCGGTCAGCGAATACATGAAGCGCATGTACACCGACACCGTGTCGCCCCACTCGGCCGGAATGAAGTTCGCCATCGAGTATTACGGCGTCGACCACGTGATGTACGGCACCGACTATCCGTGCTGGGATCCCAAGACGGCGCTGCAACTCCTCGACGAAGTGCCGCTGAGCGACGCCGACAAGCAGAAGATCTTCTATGACAACGCGCGCCGCATCCTGAACCTGCGCGATCCCGCCAAGCAGGCCCAGGCGGCCGAGTGAGGCTCCTCACCAGAGGCTGAAATCAGGCCTCGCGATCATCAGCCAGAAGATCGCGAGGACCGCCGCAAAGGCCGGAAAGCCAAAGGCGAACCAGCTCCAGAACAGGCGATGGTAGGCGGGCGGCAGCGGCTCGCCCTTGTCGGCCGCCAGCGTCGCCAGATCGCGCATGCGCATCTGCATCCACACCACCGGCAGCCAGAAGGCGCCCGTGAGCAGGTAGAGCAGGATCGACGTGAAGATCCACCCGTCCCACAGCGAATAGCCGACGTTCCACGCCAGCGCCACGCCGGTGACCGGCTGAAACGCCACCGCCGTCGTGGTGAACACGAAGTCGGCGATTACCACGATGCGGGCGACCCCGGCCACCACCGCCGGACGCCCCTGGAGATGCGCGACGAGCATGAAGAACGCGATGCCCGCGCCCGTGCCCAGCAGCACGGACGCGCCGATGACGTGCAGGTACTTCAGCACGAAATAGAGCGTCATCTGTCCCTCAGGATCGCGAGCAGCATCAGGTTGAACGCCATGATGGGCCATATCTTCAGCATGGGCCCGAGGGGCTCGGCCCAGAGTTGCGGCAGCAGCGCGCTGCCGGTCGCCGTGTAGGCGACCGAGATGGCGAGGGCCGCGTAAAGGCCGAGCCGCGTCGTTCGCCGCCACGCAATGAGAAGGCCGATCGCTATGTCCGCCAGCGCCCCAGCCACGACGACTGCGGAGGCGAGCGGGTCCTCGACCCCGCCGTCGAACATCAGCCATCGGCCGATGTCCCAGCCGATGGTGAGCGAGATGATCCCCGTGCCTATCCAGAAGGCGACGAAGACGGCGAACGCCAGCGGCTTGAGGAAGTAGAGCTGCGCGAACCAGCGCTCCTGCACGCTGGCCGGTTCCGCCGCGAGCGCCGCATGAAGCGGCGTGGGGACGATGCCCGTGAGCTGCGACCAGGGCGCAGGATCGCCGACCGCGCCGCGGGTCATCTCGCGCTGCGCGGTGCTGCGGATCGGCGGGCGCCACCCGAGCCAACCGGCCAGATCGCCGGCCCTGTAGGCGAGGCCCGCAAGCCATTCGGGCAGGCGGAAGGATCGCGCAGGCTTGAAACCCAGCCAGGCGCGATAGGCGACCACGACGTCGGTGAATGACAGGCGCTCGGGACCGGCGATGTCGAGCGCCACCCGGGAGGGCGCCCCGGGCGCGAGAAAGAACGCGATGGTGCGCACCAGATCGTCGAGTTGCACCACCTGCAACGGGCCGCCGCCGGGCATCACCGGCAGAACCGGCAAGGCCGCCAGCCCGCGCATCAGCGCGCTTCCCCCATAAGCCGCGCGCCCCAGCACGACGGAGGGGCGCAGGATCACCCAATCGAGATCGCTCGCGCGCAGCGCTTCTTCGCCCGCCAGCTTCGAGCGGGAAAAATCCGTAAGCTGCGCGACGTCCGCCCCGATGGCCGACACATGGACGACGCGCCGGACGCCCGCTTGGGCGCAGGCCTGAAACAGCGCGGCAGGACCGGCCGCGTGGGTCGCCTTGGTCGAGTCCGTGGGAGAATCCTGCAGGATCCCGGCGCAGTTCACGACCGCGTCGACGCCGGCCAGATGGGGCGTCCAGTCTTCCGGCCGGGTGGCGCCGGCCAGATCGAGCGTGACCCAACGCTCGGCCGGCAGGGCTCTTGCGGCCGCGCCCCCGCGCCGTCCCACGGCGACGATTCTATGGCCCTCGCGCGCCAGCGCGGCCGCGACCGCCGAACCGATGAACCCCGTCGCGCCAATCAGAAGAACCCGCACGCCGTCTCTCCGCATTGTCGCGAAGAAATGCTTTGCGCGGCCGAGGGTTCAAATGAAGCTTGCGGGACTCAGTCTTCCTCGATCAACCGGGCGCGCGCCCGCAGCTTCTCGGTCTCGCTCTTGAGCTGGCCGCAGGCGGCGAGGATGTCGCGGCCGCGCGGGGTGCGCACCGGACTGGCGTAGCCCGCGTTAAATACGATGTCCGAGAATCGCTCGATGGTCTCCCAGTCGGAGCATTCGTAGATCGTCCCCGGCCAGGGGTTGAAGGGGATCAGGTTGATCTTGGCCGGTATGCCCTTCAGCAGCCGCACCAGTTCGCGCGCCTCGGCGGGCGAGTCGTTGACGCCCTTCAGCATCACGTATTCGAACGTGATGCGCCGCGCGTTGGAGGCGCCGGGATAATCGCGGCACGCCTGGAGCAATTCGCTGATCGGATATTTCTTGTTCAGCGGCACGAGCGTGTTGCGCAGGTCGTCGCGCACCGCGTGCAACGAAATGGCGAGCATCGTGCCCGCCTGGTCGCCCAGCGCGGGGATCTCCGGCACAACGCCGGACGTGGAGACCGTGATGCGGCGCTTGGAGAGCGACAGGCCCTCGCCGTCCGACAGGACGCCGATGGCGTCGCGCACGTTCTCAAAATTGTAGAGCGGCTCGCCCATGCCCATGAACACGACGTTGGACACAGCCCGCACGCCCTCTCCTGACGGGATGAGGCCGTTGGTCGGGGCGGTGAGCCCGGGATAGTCGCCAAGCTGGTCGCGCGCGACCACGAGTTGCTGGACGATTTCCTGCGACGTCAGGTTGCGCACGAGCTTCTGGGTGCCGGTGTGGCAGAACGTGCAGGTGAGCGTGCAGCCGACCTGGCTCGAAATGCAGAGCGTGCCGCGATCGCTTTCCGGAATGTAGACGCACTCGATCTCCGCGCCCATGTTCTTGCCCGCGAGGCGATCCTGCGCCACGGGCGGCATGCGGATGAGCCACTTGCGCGTTCCGTCGCTGGACACCTGCTCGGTCACGACCTCCGGCCGCGCCAGCGTGTACCGGGCGGACAGCGCGGCGCGCAGGTCCTTGGAGACGTTCGTCATGCGGTCGAAATCCGCGACGCCCTGGAAGTAGATCCAGTGCCAGAGCTGGCCAACGCGCATCTTGATCACGCGCTCGGGCAGGTCGAGCGCGCGCAACGCGTCGCCCAGTTGAGCGCGCGTGAGGCCGACCAGCGACGTTCCCGCTGCGGCATGAGGAAGCGTTTCGGCCGCCTCGCGGCGGTCCAGAGCGATGGACATGGCTGAAATCCTGTTCCCCGGCTGATAGCACGGGCGGCGGGCGGCCTCCAGACCGGCGCCGGGCTGATATGGCGCCGGAGCGGGGCGTTTGCGAGCTTTACGGCGGGTTTTCGCTTCAAGGCCGGCGCTTCGCCCGCTAGAAGACGCGCAACGACCCTCCAGGCGCCCGTTGCGGGCTCCGCCGCGAGGAGCCCGGGAGGCAGTGTGAACGAGCAGATCGGCCATCGCGCCACTTTCAAAATTCCGGCGCTCATCAAGCGCAACACCGCGCTGGTGGCCCTCTCGCAATCCTTCACGGGCGCGGGCATGCAGATGGCGTACGGGGTCGGGCCCCTGATGGTCGTCGCCCTGTCGGGCTCCTCGGGGCTCGCGGGCCTTTCGGTCGGCGTCTTCGCCCTGAGCCGCTTCCTCGTCGCCTATCCGGTGGGCCGGATCACGGACGTGTACGGGCGCAAGCCAGGCATCATGCTGGGGTTGACGCTCGCGCTGTTGGGCACGCTGGCGGTCGCGCTGGCGATGAACACGGGCAGCCTTGCGGCCCTGGTCGTCGGAATGCTCATTTTCGGCATGGGGATGAACGCCGCGCAGCAATTGCGGGTCGCGGCGGCCGACATGTTTCCGCCGCGCATGAGGGCGCAGGCGCTGGGCTATGTGGCGACCGGCTCGCTGGTTGGGCTCGTCATTAGCCCTATCCTCATCGCGGGGGGCGACCGTTACGCGGCGCAGTTCGGCCTGGAGCCGCTGTCGGCGCCGTGGCTGTTCCTGCCCGTGCTGATCCTTGGCGGCATGGGCATGGTGACCCTCATCCGCCCGGACCCCAAGGTCATCGGCCTCAAGCTGGAAGCCTATTACCCGGGCTACGCGCCCCCGCCCGAAGCAGGCAAGAGCGCCGGCTCGACGCATTTCAGCGCCCGGGAGCTGCTGCGCAATCCCGCCGCCCGCCTGGCGATCGCCTGCAACGCGGCGGCGCAAGCCAACATGTCCATCGTGATGGTGCTGACCTCGCTCATGCTCAGCCACCATGGCCACTCGCTGTCGGAGATCGGCCTTTCGCACATGTTTCATTCGGCGGGCATGTTCGCCTTCACCATCCCGCTGGGCTGGCTGGCGGACCGGCTGGGCCGGGGGCGCATCATGTATCCCGGGGTGATCGCGAGCCTCATAGGCGCATGCCTCGTCACCTTCGGCGAAACCTACGGGCTGATCACCCTGGGGGCGTTCCTGGTGGGCCTGGGCTGGTCAGGCGCGAACGTCGCCGCCACGGCCCTGATCGCGGACGCCAGCGGCGCAGCCCAGCGGGGCCGCGCCATCGGGGTGAACGACAGCTTCGCGGGCGCCGCGGCCGTCGCCACTGCGGTCGTCACCGGGCCGCTCATTCAGTGGATGGGACTTGGCGCCGCCGGGGTGGCGGCGGTTCTCTTCGCGCTGCCGCCGCTGCTCATGCGATTGGCGCAAGGGACGCGCGGAAGCGCCGTGAAGTGATCGCCTCGACGATCACCTCGCCGGTGCGGCTCGCCAGTGATCAAACCGGACCAGCGAGATCCGCCCGCGCCCGACACGACCGCGCTTTGCGGCCGTGCCCGGCAGAACCGGGCGGGCGTTCGACGACTTACCATGCATTCTGGGTATTGGTGGAGCTGATGAGATTCGAACTCACGACCTCTGCAGTGCGATTGCAGCGCTCTCCCATCTGAGCTACAGCCCCGGACCTTTCGGTCGCAGGCGCTGATTTACGTGCCGGGCATGCCCCTGTCAACGCATGTTTCGCCCGCGCTCCGCAGAACTTGCGGCGCGGCGGCGCAGGCGGCGCGAGACGGCGCCCGCCGGCGGTTTGGGCCAACGCCCGATAGAGCCTTGCCGGGCCAGGGCGGGACCGCTAAACCGCCTTGTTCCTCTTGGCGACGGTGTCTCATGCGCGCGATCCTGGATCTGGTTCTGCTCGTCCTCAACCTTTACACGTGGGTGATTATCGCGTCGGCGGTGCTGTCCTGGCTGCTGGCTTTCAACGTCGTGAACTACAACAACCCCGTGGTGCGCTCGATCTGGTCCACCATCCAGGCGCTCACGGAGCCGTTGCTGCGGCCGATTCGCAACCGCCTGCCCAGCATGGGAGCCATCGACATCTCGCCGATCGTCCTGTTGCTGGCGATCTTCTTCCTTGAGCGGGTGATCGCGTACTACCTCTACCCGGCGGCGATGAACCTTTGAGCCACGAAGGCGCGCCGGGCGATCCGGCGGCCGCTCGCCCGTGGAGCTGCGGGGCCGGCCACGTGCTTGTCTGCGTGCGCCTGACGCCGAAGTCCTCGCGCGACGCCCTTGAGGGCCTCGACACGCTGTCCGACGGGCGCGTGGTGATGAAGGCGCGGGTGCGCGCCGTGCCGGAGGACGGCAAGGCCAACGAGGCTCTCGTGCGCCTGATCGCCAGGACGCTGGAGACGCCCCGCTCGCACGTCGGAGTCGTGGCGGGTGCGACCAGTCGGCTCAAGACGATCAGGATAGACGGACCGCCGGGCGACCTCGAGGAGGCGCTGGCGAGGCTCTGCGGCCTCGCCTGAGACAGGCTATTGGGCGCCAGCCGTGCGCGGGGCGACGTCACGCCCGGGCAACCGGAAAAACGACAGCACGAGATTGGTCGAGCTCACGTCGCGGTTCTGGCCCGGCGTCCGGGTCCCGGTGGTGCGGCTTGGGGCGAAATGGTCTCCGCCTTCGATACGAACCAGTCGAACCGGCGCCTTGCAGGACGGGTACGCCTCGATGATGGCGCGCGACCCGTCGGCGCGGTCGCGATCCGGCGCTTCAGTGCGCCCGCGCTTGGGTCCGCACCCGTTCGCCTGCGCGAACGCCCCGATGGTCGCCTCCGCGGACGCCATGGGACCCTTGTAGTCGGGCAAGTCGGCGACGCCGCCCTCGAAGGGCACCCGCTTGTCGGCGGTGCCCGCCACCAGCATGGTCGCCAGCGGATGGGCGGGCGCGCACGCCGCCAGTTCGTCAGGCGGCAGGCCGGCCAGAAGGGCGCTCACGCCCGCGAAGGACTTCCCGTCCCGGCACGCCGCCTGCAGCGCCACGATGCCGCCCGAACCGACGCCCACGAGATAGATCCTGCGGGGATCGCCCAGCGAATCGGCCACCAGCCTGCGCACCAGGGCGTTCACGTACGCCAGTTCAGCCGTCGCCTTGCCGTCCGCGCCGATGTTCCAGGCGCCGGCGGGCGCGTCCGCATAGACCAGCACGCCGCCGTTGGTGGCGAACCGGTCGAAGCGCAAGCCGCGGCGGGCCAGCGAGGCCGTCCGGGTGCCGTTATGGAAGACGATAAGGACAGGGCGCAACTTGCGCTTGAGGCGCGAGCGCTCCACCAGCACGGCGGAGCGCAACGTGTCCCCCACTTTGAAGACGATGCGGCCGCTCGCCGCTTGCGCGGGCGCGACGTTCAGGCTGGCCGCCCCGAGCAGAAGGGCTGCGGCCAGCGCCGGGAGTCGAAAACTTCGCATGCAAATCATCCCGCCGCAGAGACTGCGCAACGGCGACTCTGGCCTCTTGGGAGCCCGGGCGCAACCTACGCTTTCGTGAGCGCGTCCCGGCTCCGCCCGTCAGGCGCCGTCAGCCCTGCGAGGGCTGGGCGACGACCACGCCCGAAGAGGCCAGGTGCGAAGCCAGTTCGCCGCTCTGGAACATCTCGCGGACGATGTCGCAGCCGCCCACGAACTCGCCCTTCACATAGAGCTGCGGAATGGTCGGCCAGTTGGCGTATTCCTTGATGCCGTTGCGGACGGCTTCGTCGTCCAGGACGTTCACGCCCTTGTAGGGCACGCCAAGGTAGTCGAGGATCTGGACCACCTGGCCCGAGAAGCCGCACATGGGAAATTGCGGCGTGCCTTTCATGAACAGCACGACGTCGCTGCTCTTCACGTCACGGTCGATCTGCTGGAGAACGTCATTCATCGGGTCGGTCCTTTCGAGACGGAGGTCAAGGTTCCGCTCTTTGGGCGTTGGTCCAAGGCGTATTATTCAGGCGAAGAGGTTTGCAGCGCAAGGGCGTGGAGCGCCCCGCCCATCTGGCCCTTCAGGGCGGCGTACACGATCTGGTGCTGCTGCACCCGAGTCTTGCCCTTGAAAGCGCTCGACACCACCGTGGCGGAGTAATGGTCGCCGTCGCCCGCCAGATCGGTGATCTCGATGCTGGCGTCGGGCAGCGCCTCGCGAATGAGCCGCTCGATTTCGCTCGCCTGCATCGCCATGCGTTAAATTCCTGTTGTTGCGCGGCCTCAGGCCGCGGGAGCCGCCGACATGTAATGCGGCAGCCAGCCCTCGTGCGCGGACGCCAGATCGCTGACCAATATGGCGGCTTCGCCCCCAAGGTTCAATGAGTCGCCTCCGGTGACGCCAATGCGCGTCGCCGGAACGCCCTGCGCGGCGAGCTTGGCCAACGTCGCTTGCGCCGCATCCGCCGGGCAGGTGAGCAGGTAGCGGCCCTGATCCTCGCCAAACAGCCAGGCGTGCGCCGGAAGGCCCGCAGGCCCATCCTGAACGACGGCTCCCATCCGGCCCGCCATGGCCATCTCGGCCAGCGCGACCGCCAGGCCGCCGTCGGAAAGATCGTGGCAGGCCGTCGCTTCGCCAGCCAGGATCAGCGCCCGCACGGCGTCGCCATTGCGCCGTTCGGCCACCAGGTCCACGGGCGGCGGCGCGCCCTCTTCGCGGCCGCAGACCTGCCAGAGATACATGGACTGGCCGAGCCAGCCAGCCGTTTCGCCCACCAGCAGGATGGCTTCGCCCTCCGCGCGGAACGCCACCCCGACGGTCTTCGACACGTCGTCCACAAGGCCCACGCCGCCAATGGCGGGCGTCGGCAGAATGCCCCTGCCCTGCGTCTCATTGTACAGCGACACGTTGCCGGACACGATCGGGAAATCCAGCGCCCGGGCGGCCTCGCCGATGCCCGTCACGCAGCCTACGAACTGGCCCATGATCTCGGGCCGCTCCGGGTTGCCGAAATTCAGGTTGTCGGTCAGCGCGAGGGGCGTCGCGCCCGTCGCGGTGATGTTGCGCCAGGCCTCCGCGACCGCCTGGCGGCCGCCCTGCACGGGATCCGCCTCGCAATAGCGTTGCGTCACGTCCGTGCACATCGCCAGTCCCTTGGGGCCGTCGCCGATGCGGATCACCGCCGCGTCGCCGCCAGGGCGCTGCACGGTGTTGCCCAGAATGAGGTGGTCGTACTGCTCCCAGACCCAGCGCTTGGAGCACATGTCCGGGGAACCGATGAGGCGCAGGAGCGCCTGGGCGTTCGTCGCGGGAGCCTTCACGGACTCCGGGGCGATCACCGGCGCGGGCGCGGTGGGAACATGCGGACGATCATAAAGCGGCGCCTCGTCGCCCAGCTCCTTGATGGGCAGGTCGACCTTCACCTCGCCGTGGCGCTTCACCACGAACCGCAACGTGTCCGTGGTCTTGCCGATCACGGCGAAATCGAGCCCCCACTTCTGGAACACCGCCTCGGCTTCAGCCTCCTTTTCGGGGCGAAGCACCATGAGCATGCGCTCCTGGCTCTCGGACAGCATCATCTCGTAGGCCGTCATGCCGGATTCGCGGCACGGCACCATGTCGAGATCGAGTTCGACGCCAAGATTGCCCTTGGCGCCCATCTCGACGGCCGAGGACGTGAGCCCCGCGGCGCCCATGTCCTGAATGGCGATCACGCAACCCTTCGCCATGATCTCCAGGCAGGCTTCCAGCAGCAGCTTCTCCGAGAAGGGGTCGCCGACCTGCACCGTGGGACGCTTCTCCTCGGCGTCCGCTTCGAACGCCGCCGACGCCATGGTGGCGCCATGGATGCCGTCACGCCCGGTCTTGGAGCCCAGGTACACGATGGGGCGCCCGACGCCCGTGGCGGTGGCGTAGAAGATCTCGTCCGTCTTGGCGATGCCAACCGCCATGGCGTTGACCAGGATATTGCCGTCGTAGCGGGTGTGAAAGTTCACCGAGCCGCCGACCGTCGGCACGCCGAAGGAATTGCCGTAGCCGCCGATGCCAGCCACCACGCCGGACACCAGGTGACGCGTCCTGGCGTGCTCAGGCGCGCCGAAGCGCAAAAGGTTGAGGCACGCGACGGGGCGCGCGCCCATGGTGAACACGTCGCGCAGAATGCCCCCCACGCCCGTGCCGGCGCCCTGGTAGGGCTCGATGAACGAGGGATGGTTGTGGCTCTCCATCTTGAACACGCACGCCAGACCGTCGCCGATGTCGATGACGCCCGCGTTCTCGCCCGGCCCCTGGATCACCCAGGGCGCCTTGGTGGGCAGCGTGCGCAGGTGCAGGCGGGAGGACTTGTACGAGCAATGCTCGTTCCACATGGCCGAGAAGATGCCCAGTTCCGTGAACGAAGGCGTTCGGCCGATGAGCGCCAGGATGCGCGCGTATTCATCGGGCTTCAGGCCATGCTCGGCGACAAGCGCCGGCGTGATTTCGGGTTCGTTGCGAGCCAAGTCGATCCCCTGCGAGTAGCCGCGCGAAGCGGCCGAATAGGTAGCGCGTTCAGACGCCGTGCGTCAGGCGGCCTGAGTCAGGCGGCTCTCTTCAAGCAGCCTGGCGGGCGTTGGCGAGGCTCTCGAACAGGCCGCGGCCGTCCGTGCCGCCCATGATCGCCTCGATGAGGTTTTCAGGATGGGGCATCATGCCGAGCACGTTCATGCCGGCGGAGTAAACGCCCGCGATGTCGTTCATCGAGCCGTTGCAATTGGCGTCGCCGCCGACCTTGCCGGCGCTGTCGCAATAGCGGAACGCCACGCGTCCCTCGCCCTCCAGCGCCCGCAGGGTCTCGGGATCGGCCGTGTAATTTCCTTCGCCGTGCGCCACGCACACTTCGATCACCTGCCGGGCGGCGTAGCCGTTGGTGAACGCCGTATCGTTGCGCTCGACCCGAAGGTGCTGCATGCGGCAGATAAACTTGAGATTGCTGTTGCGCATGAGCACGCCCGGCAACAGCCCGCTCTCGCAGAGGATCTGGAAGCCGTTGCAGATGCCCAGCACGAGGCCGCCGCGCGCCGCATGCGCCCGCACGGCGTGCATGATGTTGGCGCGCCCCGCAATGGCGCCGCAACGCAGGTAGTCCCCGTAGCTGAAGCCGCCGGGCACCACGACGAGGTCCGTGCCGGCCGGCAGGTCATGCTCGGCGTGCCAGACAAGCGTCGTCTTCGCGCCGCTGACCTGCTCCAGCGCGCGCATGGCGTCGCCTTCGCGGTTGAGGCCGGGGAAAAGCAGAACGGCGGCGCGCATGGCGATCCTCAGACGAGTTCGATGCGGTAGTTCTCGACCACCGTGTTGGCGAGCAGCTTCTCGCAGGCGTCGGCGAGCAGGCTCTGCGCCTGCGCGGCGTCGGACGTTGCGAGGTCGATCTCGAACACCTTGCCCTGGCGAACGCCGTCCACGCCCGCGATGCCCAGCGAACGCAGCGCGCCCTCGATCGCCTTGCCCTGGGGGTCGAGAACCCCGGTCTTGAGGGTGACGGTGACGCGCGCTTTCATGGACAGATCCTTCTGGGCCTGGAAGTGCGCACGGTTAGCCACGAATCGCTGCGCGCGCAACCGCTCTCGCGCAGCAATTCAGGCAGGATGGCCGACTTCCGCCGCCCTCATTTCACCAGTTTGGGGCCGCTCGTGCGCACGGGCTCGTTGTCGTTCATGATGCCGAGGCGCCGCGCGACTTCGCTGTAGGCCTCCACGAGGCCGCCCATGTCGCGGCGGAACCGGTCCTTGTCGAGCTTGTCGGAGGACTTCACGTCCCACAACCGGCACGAATCGGGGGAGATTTCGTCGGCCACGACGATGCGCATCATGTCGCCTTCCCACAGGCGGCCGCATTCCATCTTGAAGTCCACGAGACGGATGCCCACGCCCAGGAACAGTCCGGTCAGGAAGTCGTTGACGCGGATCGCCAGACCCATGATGTCGTCGATTTCCTGGGGATTGGCCCAGCCGAACGCCGTGATGTGCTCTTCCGAAACCATGGGATCGTTGAGCGCGTCGTTCTTGTAATAGAATTCGATGATCGAGCGCGGGAGCTGCGTTCCTTCCTCGATGCCGAGCCGCTGCGACAGCGAGCCGGCCGCCACGTTGCGCACGACGACTTCCAGCGGCACGATCTCGACTTCGCGGATGAGCTGCTCACGCATGTTCAGCCGGCGGATGAAGTGCGTCGGCACCCCGATGTCGTTCAGGTGCTGAAAAATGTAGTCGCTGATGCGATTGTTCAGCACGCCCTTGCCGTCGATGACTTCGTGCTTCTTGGCGTTGAAGGCGGTCGCATCGTCCTTGAAATGCTGAATCAACGTTCCGGGCTCCGGACCTTCGTACAGGACCTGGGCCTTGCCTTCGTAGATGCGGCGGCGACGGTTCTTCGGGACAGACCGTTCTTCTCGAGAAATGAGCGAACCAAAGCGTCTGGCGGCGACCGGCATGAGCGCGGACGCCGTGACCGAACGCCCGGCTGCGGAGGCTGGCTCAGACGATGAGCCGGCGCGCCCGCGGCCGCAACCTACCCGATCCTCCATCGCGGTACAACGACATACGGGCTGTCGAACATGGCTCGCGCGGCGATCGGGCGGGCGGAAGTGTATCGGCCCACCTTTCAATCGTCTTCGCTCCCGCTTATATCAACGACGCGCCGACGAGCGCGCGAGATTGAGGAGTCCCGAATGAGCAGCTTCGACAAGCGCGGAGATGGTTTCGAGAAGAAGTTCGCGCACGACGAGGAGCTTCGCTTCAAGGCGAGCGCCCGCCGCAACAAGCTGCTGGGTCTTTGGGCCGCCGAGAAGCTTGGAAAGACCGGACCGGACGCCGAAGCTTACGCCAGGAGCGTGGTGAGCGCCGATTTCGAAGAGGCGGGCGACGAAGACGTGTTTCGCAAGGTGCGGGGCGATTTTGACGCCGCCAACGTGCAGCAGTCCGATCACCAGATTCGCCGCACCATGGACGAACTCCTGACCACGGCCATCGAGCAGATCCGCGCCGGCTGAGCCGCACAGGAGGATCGCGCGTTCGAAATCGCAAGACGCCGTTGAGGAAATCGCCCCATAGTCGGCCGGCTGGCCCGGGGCGATTTTCGCCTTCGGCGATTCGGAACGGCGCGCATGAGCGATGATCCTGAGGACGATGCGCTGGAAGTTTTTCCGGGCGCGTCGGCCGACATTTCCGGCGAGGGCGTCAGCTGGCTGGGCTGGCTCGCCGCCGAACGAAGATGCTCCCCCCACACGCTCGAAGCCTATTCGCGGGACCTGCGGCAGTTCGTCGCCTTCCTGCGCGAGCATTCGGGCGAGCGCGTCAGCGCATCGACTTTCCAGTCTCTTTTGCCATCGGACGTGCGCGCTTTCATGGCGCGGCGGCGCGCCGAAGGCGTGGAAGGCCGCACCATTGTGCGCGGCCTTGCGGCCATCCGGTCTTTCGCCCGCCATCTCGAGCGCAACGGGAAGGGGAAGGCGGCGCCGTTTTCGGCCGTGCGGTCTCCGAAGGTGGCCCGCAGCCTGCCGAAGCCGCTCACCGCGCAGGCGGCCGTCAGCGTCACCGACGTCGCCAGCCGGGCCGGCGACGTGCGCGAGACATGGATCCTCGCCCGGGACGCGGCGGTGATCGCGCTCCTCTATGGCGCCGGACTGCGCATTTCGGAGGCGCTCTCCATTACTCGCGCGGACGCGCCGATCGGGCGGCTCGACTCCGTCACCGTGGTGGGCAAGGGGCGCAAGACCCGCAGCGTCCCGGTGATCGCGGCGGTGAAACGCGCCATTGAGGCCTATATCGATCTATGCCCGTATCCCTTGCCGCCCGAGGGACCCTTGTTCGTCGGCGCCAAGGGCGGGCCGCTGTCTCCTCGCATTATCCAGCTGGCCATGGAGCGGATGCGGGGCGCGCTGGGGCTGCCGGACACGGCGACGCCCCATGCGCTGCGCCATTCCTTCGCCACGCACCTGCTGGGCAGGGGCGGCGACCTGCGCGCCATTCAGGAACTGCTCGGCCACGCGTCGCTCTCGACCACGCAGATCTACACGGCTGTGGATTCGCAGCGGCTCCTGGCCGCGTGGGCCTCAGCGCATCCGAGGGCGCGCTGAGGCGGGCGGCCGTCAGACGTGGATGGAGCGCTTCTCGACGCCCATGGCGGCTTCCTTGACGGCTTCCGACAACGTCGGATGGGCGTGGCAGGTGCGCGCAAGATCTTCTGAAGAGCCGCCGAACTCCATCAGGACGGCCACTTCCGCAATCAGCTCGCCGGCCCCGAAGCCCACGATGTGCGCGCCGAGCACGCGGTCGGTCGCCTCGTCGGCCAGCACCTTCACGAAACCATCCGTCGCCCGCATGGCGCGCGCGCGTCCGTTCGCCGTGAACGGGAACTTGCCGACCTTGTAGGCGACGCCCGCCGCCTTCAACTCATCCTCGGTCTTACCCACCGCGGCGATTTCCGGCATCGTGTAGACGACGCCCGGAATGACGTCATAGTTCACATGTCCATGCTGGCCGGAGATGATCTCCGCCACCGCGACGCCTTCGTCCTCAGCCTTGTGGGCGAGCATCGGCCCGCGCACCACGTCGCCGATGGCGTAGACGCCCGGAACGTTGGTCTGGAAATGGTCGTCGATCACGATGCGGCCACGGTCCATCGCGACGCCGATTTCGTCCAGCCCCAAGCCGTCCGTGTAGGGCCGCCGGCCGGTCGCAACAAGCACCACGTCGGCCTCCATCGCGACGGGCTCGCCGCCCGCCACGGGCTCGAACACGACGCGCGCGCCAGCACCCATGGATTCCACCGCCGTCACCTTGGACGACAGGTGCATGGCGAAGCCCTGCTTCTCAAGGATGCGCTGGAACTGCTTGGCGACTTCGCTGTCCATGCCGGGCAGGATGCGATCAAGGTATTCGATCACGGTGACCTGCGTCCCGAGCCGGCTCCAGACCGAACCCAGCTCAAGGCCGATCACGCCCGCGCCAATGACGATCATCTTCCCGGGGCGCTTGTCGAGCGCGATCCCGCCCGTGGACGAAACGATTGTCTTCTCGTCGAACGCGACGCTCACGCCCGGGGGCGTCGCGACGTCCGAGCCCGTCGCGATGACGATGTTGCGGCCCTCGAGGGTTTGGGTGGACCCGTCTTCCGCGACCACATCCACTTTGCCGGCGCCCTTGACGACGCCCCGGCCGTGAAACGCCTCGATCTTGTTCTTCTTCAGCAGGAACGCGACGCCGCCGACGTTGGCCGCAACGGTTTCGTCCTTGTGCTTCATCATCGCCGGCAGATCGAGCTGCGGCTCGCCGACGATGACGCCCAG